>NZ_CP045798.1:2665000-2892500 GCF_000746025.2 Thermanaerosceptrum fracticalcis | reverse complement strand
GTACAAGGCCCGGGAACGTATTCACCGCGGCGTGCTGATCCGCGATTACTAGCGATTCCGACTTCATGCAGGCGAGTTGCAGCCTGCAATCCGAACTGAGACCTGCTTTTTGGGATTGGCTCCGCCTCACGGCTTCGCTACCCTTTGTACAGGCCATTGTAGCACGTGTGTAGCCCAGGTCATAAAGGGCATGATGATTTGACGTCATCCCCACCTTCCTCCGGTTTGTCACCGGCAGTCTCTCTAGAGTGCCCACCTTTAAGTGCTGGCAACTAAAGATAAGGGTTGCGCTCGTTGCGGGACTTAACCCAACATCTCACGACACGAGCTGACGACAACCATGCACCACCTGTCTCCCTGTCTGTCCGAAGACAGAACATCTAATCTCTTAGACTATCAGGGGATGTCAAGACCTGGTAAGGTTCTTCGCGTTGCGTCGAATTAAACCACATGCTCCACCGCTTGTGCGGGCCCCCGTCAATTCCTTTGAGTTTCAACCTTGCGGCCGTACTCCCCAGGCGGGGTACTTATTGTGTTAACTCCGGCACAGAAGGGGTCGATACCTCCTACACCTAGTACCCATCGTTTACGGCGTGGACTACCAGGGTATCTAATCCTGTTTGCTCCCCACGCTTTCGCGCCTCAGCGTCAGTTACAGTCCAGGCAGCCGCCTTCGCCACTGGTGTTCCTCCTAATATCTACGCATTTCACCGCTACACTAGGAATTCCACTGCCCTCTCCTGCACTCAAGTTATCCAGTATCAGATGCACCCTCCAGGTTAAGCCCGGATATTTCACATCTGACTTAATTAACCGCCTACGCGCCCTTTACGCCCAGTGATTCCGGACAACGCTTGCCACCTACGTATTACCGCGGCTGCTGGCACGTAGTTAGCCGTGGCTTCCTCCTATGGTACCGTCACTTTCTTCTTCCCATAAGACAGGGCTTTACAACCCGAAGGCCTTCTTCACCCACGCGGCGTTGCTCCGTCAGGCTTTCGCCCATTGCGGAAGATTCCCCACTGCTGCCTCCCGTAGGAGTCTGGGCCGTGTCTCAGTCCCAGTGTGGCCGTCCACCCTCTCAGGCCGGCTACTGATCGTCGCCTTGGTGAGCCTTTACCTCACCAACTAGCTAATCAGCCGCGGACTCATCTGTGACCGGATTTCTCCTTTCTTCATCTAAGCATGCGCTCCAACGAAGCTGTCCGGTATTAGCACCATTTTCACGGTGTTATCCCAGGGTCACAGGCAGATTATCCACGTGTTACTCACCCGTCCGCCACTATCCGGCTCTCAACTAAAAGTTGAGTGCCGGACCGTTCGACTTGCATGTGTTAGGCACGCCGCCAGCGTTCGTCCTGAGCCAGGATCAAACTCTCCAATAAAAGTTATTAGTTACCGGTTACTAGTCATTAGTAACCAGGCACTTACTCTTTGGCGTTTGATTAGCTCTTGAATCACTAATTACTTCATTTGAATTGAACAAGACGCTCGCTCTCAACTGTTCAGTTTTCAAGGACCTCCGCGGACAACGTCCGCGAGTTGTTTTGGTTATTAGTTACTAGTTATTAGTTATTAGTTATTAGTTATTAGTTCCTAGTGTTTAGCTGACCTCTCTGGTCATCTCTTTTCACCAGTGACTAGTAACTGTGAACTAGCAACTTATTTTCCGCTCTTGCGAGCGGAATCTCATTCTATCATGTCCAGTCGACTTTTGTCAACCGTCCACTTTTTGGTAACCCCAGTTGTCAGTTGTTGGTTGTTAGATTCAGCTGGTTTTTGTGGTCTCCCACTACCAACTAAATCCTGGTCGCTTTAACAAGTTTTTCACGTTGTCACAGCGACTTTTATATAGTATCACAGGCTTAAACCCATTGTCAATGTTATGTTTTGGTAAATTCACTTGGTTTTATAAAGACTTTTAAATGCACCTGCCTCGTTGCAGGAAAATATAATAACATGCCTAGGAACCATATGTCAACCAGGAATTAATTGGCTATACCAAACGCATATTTAATTATAATATGTATCAATTGCTCTAAAGTATACATTTCTCGGTAAGCAAAAAGCAGGCTTGGCGCCTGCTTTTAAACTAAATATCATCCCGGGGACGTAAAGTCGGAAAAAGAATAACATCTCTTATAGATGGTGAATCCGTAAGCAGCATAATCAAACGGTCAACACCGATACCCAAACCACCTGTAGGTGGCATACCTACTTCAAGAGCTCTCACAAAATCTTCGTCCATCATTTGGGCCTCTTCATCACCTTTAGCCCGCTGCTCCATCTGTTTCATAAACCGTTCCCGCTGGTCAATAGGGTCGTTAAGTTCCGAGAAGGCATTGCCAAATTCCCGGCCGGTAATGAATAACTCAAAACGGTAAGTAAAATCGGGATCGTCCTTTTTACGTTTGGCTAAAGGTGAAATCTCAATGGGATAATCTAGAATAAAGGTAGGTTGAACAAGATGTTGCTCCACTTTTTCTTCGAAAATTTCATTGAGGATAGAACCCTTAGTGACATCCTGAGAAACATGAATACCCAATTGTTGGGCCGCTTTACGGGCTTCTTCATCGTTACCAATAAGGGTAAAATCTACACCAGCATATTTTTTCACCGCATCAACCATAGTAATACGCGGCCAAGGCGGAGTAAGATCTATTTCTGTTCCCTGGTAAGAGACTTTCGTTGTTCCCAGAACCTCCTGGGCAATGTAGGCAATCATATTTTCTGTCAAATTCATCATGTCATGATAATCGGCATAGGCCTGGTAGAGTTCCATCATCGTAAATTCAGGATTGTGCCTGGTGGAAATACCCTCATTACGGAAGACCCGGCCAATCTCATAGACTTTTTCCATGCCACCCACAATAAGTCTTTTAAGATGGAGTTCTAGAGCGATCCTCATATATAAGTCTATATCTAGAGTATTGTGGTGAGTGATGAAAGGGCGGGCACTGGCACCACCGGAAATAGCATGCATGGTGGGTGTCTCCACTTCCAGGAAACCTTGTCCATCCAGATAGCGGCGCATAGCCGCAATAATTTTACTGCGCAGAATAAAAACTTGTTTAACTTCAGGATTCACGATTAAATCTAAATACCGCTGCCGGTATCTTAATTCCACATCTTTAAGTCCGTGCCACTTCTCGGGTAACGGTCTTAAGGATTTAGTCAACAAAGTAAGGGATTTGGCATGAACCGTAATTTCACCCTTCTGGGTCTTAAAGACATGACCAGTCACTCCGATAATATCACCGATATCCAGCCGGGTAAAAAGTTCGTAGGTTTCTGCTCCCACATCATTAAGACGAGCATAGATCTGGATCCGACCGGAAAAGTCTTGAATATGGGCAAAAGATGCCTTGCCCATATCCCGTTTAGACAAGATCCGGCCTGCAATGGTCACATCTTTGCCTTCTAAATCAGCGAAATTATTTAAGATATCCACCGCCTGATGAGTTCTCGGGAACCTCTCACCAAAGGGGTTGATGCCTTTACTTTCTAGTTCATGAAGTTTTTCTAAACGCACCTGCATTAATTCATTTAATTCTTGTTGTACTTCTGACACGCCTTATCTTCCCTTCTAGATACTCTAGCCGACATTTAAAATTTTATATTTCAACTTGCCGGCCGGGACACTTACTTCCACTATTTCTCCCTCTTTTTTGCCTAAAATAGCTTTGCCCACAGGAGATTCATTGGATATTTTATTATTCATGGGATCAGCTTCTGCAGAACCCACGATAGTATATTCTAATTCATCACCATATTCCAGGTCTTTAAGAAGTACTTTGGCCCCAATAAAGACAACATTAGACTCGTTTTCTGTCTGTTCTATAACCTTGGCATTACGCAGCATCTTCTCCAGGGTCAAAATTCTCCCCTCAATAAAGGCCTGTTCGTTCTTGGCGTCTTCGTATTCAGAGTTTTCACTAATATCGCCAAATTCAATGGCCTGTTTGATTCTTTCTGCCACTTCCCTGCGTCTAACCGTCTTAAGGTTTTCCAACTCCTGTTCCAGTTTCTTCAATCCATCCAGAGTCAGAATCACTTCTTTTTCAGTCGTCATTGTCCTTCGCTCCCTTATTTGTCTTAAGATCCTTCTTTAATCTTTTTATATGTAGAAAAAACCCAAGAAGTTAACCCTACAGGAAACGCGATAACTCAAAAAGCTGACATTATTGGGACACTACTGGCCCAAGAGAATTGATTGGGGACATTCCCATACCTTTCCCCTTACGCTTTCCGCTTTCCTATTTCCGACTTCAGAATTGCGCGGAAAGCCACTAGTAACTAGTAACTAGTAACTAGTAACTAGTAACTAAACAGGTGTGTCCCCTTTCAATTATATCAACAAGCACTGCCGGAAAAATCGCAGTGCTTGTGCAAGACATGTTTCTATTAAACTCTATGGGCTATTATATAGATGGTAGGAATATTTGTCAAGGCTTTACAGTTAAACCAAACCTATACTGTTAATTTTAATTGAGCTCGACGGGCATTATCCTGGATGCTAGATATCTCTTCCATGGTTAAAGCTCTTTCAAAACTCCTGAATCCCGAAAGTTTAAAACCATGTTTACCGGCAAGTCTGCCCATTTCCTCAACCTGCTCTATAGTCATTTCCCTTCCCAAGGAAAAACATACGAATTTTTTTTCTAAAGTAAGAATCATTGTTTCTGCCATACAGGCATAGGCTTTGCCCCGGGGAAAGCCAAAGTTAAAATGAAAATCGGGGTCACCGGGAACATCAACCACGCCCCCTTCGATAACGAGAACATCGTTTCTTTCTAAGGCTACACGGTAGGAAACATCTCTGGGTCTCGCTACATCGCATACAATGGAGCCTGGTTTTAGATCTTCCGGATGTACTACTGCATCAAGAGATGAGGTAACGGCGATGATAATATCCGCTTTGCGTATGGCTTCCCGTATATTCGAAGTAATTTTCACAGCCACACCATATTCATATAACAGTTTATTAGCTAAACCCTCCAGCTTGCTTTGCTGACGTGCCACCAATGTTAAGTAACGGTTTTCCCTAGCAATGAACTGAGCGCAGACACTGCCAATAGAACCTGTTGCTCCTAAAATAACAATATTGGCTTTAGACCACTCCATATTCATGAGTTGAGCGGCTTTTCTTGTTCCTTCTAAAGCGGTATAAACCGTGTAACTGTTCCCCGTAGTTACAGGTACTCCTACATTTTTTGCTACCGTTATCCCTGCATCACCCACCACGGAAGTTAACGCCCCTAATCCTACAATGCGGGCGCCGTTTTTTTCCGCCAGCTTTACACTGTGAATAATTTTTTGTAAGGTTACTTCCCCAGGTAGGCCCAGCAGCTGACCCGAGGTAAGAGGACAGGCGATAAATTCACCTGCGATTTCATTACCGGATGCCTTTACCCCGGTAATGTCCGATACTTTAAAAGGCGGCAAAAGCCTTAGGGCTCGCTCTACTACAAATTGGGGAAGACGTTTGGCAACTGGGAATTTCCTTGTAACATCTTCTATAGTGATAGGATGTATGACAAAGGCGAATTTATCCATGTAAATTATTCCTCCATATACCTATGCTTAGGCGGTCAAAACTTTTGGCAAGTATATTATGCGGGGCAGGAATCCCACCTGATCGAGTATTGTATGATAATCCTCCTCCGTTATCTCCTTCACGGGCTTATCTAAAAGCGTCACCAGAACAGCTTCCATGACGTTTGTGCCAAAAGAACGTCCCTGGAATTCCGGCGTAGTTGTAATAAGTATTTGGGCCCCACGTTTTCCTAATGTCTCTATATCTTCCTTGATTACCGTATTGGTAATAATGATTTTATTGCGCAAGTCTTCGGGCATATAGCGCTTGATATAATGAAAATCACCCGCAATTATCTCGTTCTCCTCATAATATTTACAAAACCTGGTAGTTATGACATCCTGTTTATCCCCGGTAGGATACAAATACTTAAAAGGCAGCCTGCTCACAAGGGGCCCAAGGACTCTGGCCACCCCTGCCAGGGTTCGCAATGATCTAATAGGTACGGGCACATTAAGACCAAAGATTAAATCACCAAAAGTAACATTGGCCCCACTCTCTTCCAACGCCTCAGCCATGCCGAAACGATCAACGCCACAAACCAAAAGCGTGTTCTTATCCCTGAAATCAATAATGCCTTTTTCTTGCAGATATTTAATACTTCGTCGTTCCAGGGTATTTTTCAAACCGCTGCCATCCACGATGGGTGTAATCCTGGCAGCTTCGGCAATACGCCGGGCATCATTCAATATGTAACGTTTTTTACCGGCCACAATATATAAATCTATCCCGCCCATACCGAAAGCATCTACTTTACCATCAAGGGACCGGACAATTTCTATCGCTTTCTCCAAATCCCCGTTGGTACCAATTCGTTCAATTCTAAACCTGGTGCCTAATATTTCACTTTCTACAGCATGATCTCGCCGGCTTGAGCCAAGACTAACACTGACTACCCTTTTCATGCAACACCCTCCCTTAACAAAGGTCTAAAAGTTTCTCCAATCTATTTACCTCCACATAAATATCTTCCGAAAGCGGCGATTCACCCAATTCAAAGGTCAGCACTTCTTTATCAAGCAAAGCAGATAACATTCTTACCCGCTGCCGTGACCCTAGAATAATGACCTTATCAAAAGATCTTATTTTTTGTAACAAGGCCATGATCTCGTTAAACAGTTCTAAACCAGTCTTTTCTTTGACAAAACGCCATCTTTCTTCTTCGGAAAGCAAGATGCTGAAATCCACACCCTTTTTATTCAATACTGCTTTTATTTCCTCTCTGTTTTTTATGGGAAAACCAATAACGGCAATGCTTCCGCCCTTTCTCACTTCTCCTATGCCTTCCAGGCGGGATATAAAACTTCTCTCTAATCCCATCTCCTTAGCTACTTCCTGCTGGGTAAGCCCTCGAATACGGTAGTTCAGTATCTGATCTATCACTTCAACAATTTTGGCCTTATCGATAACCTTATCGCCAACTCTAATTAATTCCATTAAACCCACCACCTGCTATATTGTGCACAAATTGGTGTACACCTATTCCTATAATACATACTTTTTTGGATAAATTAAACCATTTTTGTTAAGATTTTAAATGAAAAAAGCAGGGAACCATCACTGGCTTCCTGCTGTAACTTTTTCCAAGTATTCCTCTAATAAACCAACCACCTGGCTTCTTTTGGTGGCTTTAAAGATAGCGTCTTTCAAAGGGGCTGTATGGCTTAAACCCTTTAAATACCAGGCCAGGTGTTTACGAATCTCCCGGACCCCAATATCTTCCCCTTTAAAGGAAATAGTTAAATCCAAATGCTCGATAGCTCCCCTGATTTTTTCTCTAATTGTAGGAGGGGCTAAAACCTTTTCTCCCTTAAGATATTGTAAAGTACGTGAAATCAGCCAGGGGTTACCCATGATTCCCCGGCCTATCATAACGGCATCACAGCCCGTCTTTTCTAACATGTTTTTGGCATCCTCGGGAGACCAGACATCACCATTACCAATAACAGGAATGGAAAGATTAGCTTTCACCTCTTTAATGATATCCCAGTCAGCCTTACCGGAATAGTATTGATCCCTGGTTCGCCCATGCACCGCCACAGCACTGGCTCCCGCTTCCTCCATTTTTTTGGCAAACTCGGAAGCAACGATATGGTTCCTGTCCCAGCCAATTCTCATTTTAACCGTAATCGGTACATCAACAGCAGAAACCATGGCTTGTACAATAGCTTGAGCTAACTGGGGGTTCTCCAGCAGAGCTGAACCTTCTCCATTTTTTACGACTTTGGGCACAGGACATCCCATGTTCACATCGATGATTTTAGCCCCTTCCTGCACTGCAATTCGGGCAGCTTCAGCCATAATATGGGGTTCAGAGCCGAACAACTGAACGGAGATGGGCTGTTCCTCACCTTCAATATCTAACAGGGCTTTTGTTTTGATATTCTTATAGGTCAGGGCTTTGGCGCTGACCATTTCCGTATAGACTAGGCCACAGCCATGTTTTCTAGCGATCATGCGAAAGGCTTTATCTGTAACACCAGCCATGGGAGCCAGTACAACCTGGTTGGGTATGGTCACATCGCCTATTTTCAAAGATAAATCACCTCAAACTTATTATGCGAACGAACGATATCCGCTATCCGACGTCCAACCTCAGACTAAAACCACTAGTAACTAATAACTAGTAACTAGTAACTAAACTGCTACCAACTAACAACTAAAGAAAAACCAGCCCTACGGCCGGTTACGATGGTAGATAATTCTTAATCCCTCTAATGTGAGAAAAGGATCTACTTTATTGATGGTTTCAGAATCTTTGGCAATGAGGTCAGCGATACCCCCTGTGGCGACCACATAAGCATCACTGTTTATTTCTTCCTTAATGCGGCGGACAATACCATCAACCTGCCCAATGTAACCATAGATTAAACCTGATTGCATACTCGTTATGGTATTACGGCCAATTACCTTTTTAGGCTTCACCAATTCGATGCGAGGGAGTTTCGCCGCCCGCTGGAAAAGGGCTTCTGTGGCGATTCCTATGCCTGCCGTAATGGCGCCGCCTATGTACTCACCTTTGGCGCTGATCACACAAAAAGTTGTGGCAGTACCAAAATCTACAATAATCAGAGGTCCCCCATAAATTTCATATCCTGCTACAGCGTTAACTACTCTATCGGCCCCTATTTCCCGGGGATTTTCATAAAGAATAGGCATTCCCGTCTTTACCCCCGGTCCTACAATAAGAGGGTCAACATTGAAATACTGGCGGGCCATTTGTTCCAGAGTGGGCATCACCGGCGGTACCACAGAAGATATAATAATAGCTTCTACTTTGCGATAATCTAAATTACTGTGATTGAAAAGACTGCAAATCATGATGCCATATTCATCAACAGTCTGGTTGCGGTTGGTGGATAAACGCCAGTGCCTGATCAACTGTTCCTGCTCATAAACCCCCAGTACAATATTTGTGTTACCAACATCAAATACTAATAACATTATGGAGCACCATCCTTTTATCTCCTGTTAAACCTGCTCTAAATAGCGCTGCAGGGCTTTTACCAAAGCTACGACAATCGCCACCGCGACAATAACTTCGAAAATACTGTGAGTAGCAATGATCATCCAGACCACAGCCCATTTAATATATCCTTGTAAAACACCCAAACCTAAAAAACCAATGGTATTCGTCATAGTCCCGGCAACAGCGGCCACTCCCGCCCCAATAACGGGTCGTTTACGGAAAAGGGTGTATACATAATATGAAACAATACCAATTAAAATGCGAGGTGTAATAGCTACAACAGGATCTGCGGCCAGGGGACTGCTGGCAGAAAGAAAACTGTACAAACCAAAAATTAATCCCACTAAGGCCCCGACAACAGGTCCTTCCATAATTCCCGCCAGGATAGCGGGTATATGAAGAATAGTTGCTTTACCAATGGGTGTAGGCACCGGTATAAAGCCAATCCCTGTGGCTCCTAATACAATAGCAATAGCACCAAGCATACCGGTAATGACAATTCTCCGGGTTGATAAGGCCATTATTAATACCTCCTACGCGTAAAGCGATTTTATTCTAACAAAGATGTTGGAAAAATGCAAATTAAAAGCGTTAGGAGTGTTTCCTAACGCTTTTGGGGTTATTCAAATCTTGGGGTACTCTGGTTCGCCAGGCGTGTACGGATACCTCTGGCCGCTACTGCGGCCAGCAAACCTTTGATCAGGTCTAATCCGATGAAGGGCAGTAAGCCAACCTGTACTGCTTTCCAGAGTGTAAAGGGTTTACCAAGATAAAATTTGATAATCCCATAAAGGTAGGGAATTCCCACCAGATACATGACAGCTATCCCTACCACCATTGCCCCCAGGTATCTTACCATACTGCCTTGAGCTGCCCCTTCTAAGAGGAGGCCAATCACGTAGGCCGCTACAACAAAGCCTATAAGGAAACCAAAAGTAGGCTGGAAGATGTAAGTAAGTCCGCCGTAGGGCGGCTTAGCAAACACAGGAACCCCCATTAAGCCAATAAGTACATACACTAAGACACTGAGAGCACCTAAACGTGGCCCCAGAACGGCTCCTGCCAGCATTGTCATCAAGGGCAGGATACTGAAAGGCACCACCACTTCTCCGCCAAACTTAAGGATAAGGGAGGCTACACAAATAAGAGAAGAAAATAAAGCAACTTGAGTCATTTCCCGAATACTTAGTTTCACGATACTACGCCCTCCTTGTTAACCTGATTTCATAAATTAGTTAACATTCTTCTCTTATTATAGGTGGGGGGTAGGGATTATGTCAACCTATCGCCTATTAAGTTGCGATTGTTTACATTTAAGTTACAGTAAAAGCCGTTTCTTCACCCGCCCTTATCACTTTATTGTTTTCATCGACAAAAATCGTAAGGGGTTTATGTTTTAAGACCTGTTCCTCGGGGACAGCGGCGTAGCTGATAATAATCACGATATCCCCCGGCTGTACCAAACGGGCTGCCGCACCATTAAGGCAGATAACCCCCGAATGAGGAGGCCCGGGTATCACATAGGTTTCCAAACGTGCCCCGTTGTTATTGTTTACCACCTGAACTTTTTCATGAGGCAAGATATTGGCGGCTTGCAGCAAAGCCTCATCGATGGTAATGCTCCCCATATAGTTCAAGTTGGCTTCCGTGACTTTCGCCCGATGTATTTTAGATTTAAACATGATCCGGTACAAAGGATTCCCCTCCTATCACCATGTTGTCTATTAAACGGGTCCTGCCAATTTTTACGGCCAGGGCCACAACAACTCTGTTTCTTATTTCCTTCACGGGAACAAGAGACTCGGCATCGCAAATGGCAACATAATCTATCTGGGCATTGGGTTCCTGGTTAATCCTGGCAGACATGGCTTCAATGAGTTCACTTGTTGCAGTTACCCCTTTTTCATAGAGTTCCTGACACAGTTTTAAAGCCTCGGAAAGACACAGGGCCTCTTTTCTTTCCTCCGGGCTTAAATAAGTATTACGTGAACTCATGGCCAAACCGTCCTCTTCTCTCTTGATGGAAACAGTTTTTATAGTTACGGGAATATTGAGGTCCTTCACCATACGTTTAATCACCTGAACCTGCTGGTAATCTTTCTGCCCGAAATAGGCCCGGTCAGGCTGGACGATGTTAAAGAGCTTGGTGACCACCGTGGCCACACCGGCAAAATGCCCAGGTCGTGAGGCTCCACATAAGCCTTTGGTAATTTCCTTGACATCAACCACAGTAAGGGGGGGATAGTCGGGATACATTTCCTCCACCCCAGGGGCAAAAACAACATCAACACCCGCCTCTTCCGCAAGCCTACAGTCACGGGCCAAATCTCTGGGATAGGCAGCATAGTCTTCCTGGGGTCCGAACTGTGTCGGATTCACAAAAATGCTCATCACCACCCCCTGGTTCTCCTGGCGGGCAGCAGCAACCAGGCTGAGATGGCCATCATGAAGGTACCCCATCGTTGGTACAAAGCCTATTTCCTGTCCACTGTCTCTTCTTTCCTTTACCCAGTTCCTCATCTCCTGAATCTTAGTGAATACCAGCATCAAATCCCCCCTTAATACAATTTTGGTAAGAATGCACTGTTCATACCAAAACAGTGTTCCTCTGCCGGGAATTTACCGCTTTGCACTTCATCTTTATACGCTTTTAGCGCCTGTAAAATATGGGTGTATAAGTCAGCATACCTTTTTACAAAACGTGGTTTCATATTTTGCGTAATCCCTAAAAGGTCATGCCAGACCAGAACTTGACCGTCACATTGGGGCCCGGCACCAATACCAATAGTGGGAATGGTTAAGGAACGAGAAATGACCTGGGCCAGGGGAGCGGGAATACATTCTAAGACCAGGGCAAATACGCCCGCCTCTTCTAAAAGCTTAGCATCCAAAAGCAGCCTTTCCGCCTGTTCTTTTTCTTTCCCCTGGACTTTATAACCCCCCATCTGGTGAACGGATTGGGGTGTCAACCCCAGATGCCCCAAAACTGGAATGCCGGCAGAAATAATGGCCTTAATCACATCCAGCTTCTCCTGACCTCCCTCCAGTTTAACGGCCTGGGCTCCCGCTTCCTGGAGAAAACGGCCGGCATTGGTAACAGCATCTTCCCGGGAACGGTGATAGGAAAGAAAGGGCATGTCGCCTACCACAAAAGTATTTGCCGCCCCACGTACGACGGCCTTGGTATGATAAATCATTTCATCCATAGTTACCGGCAGCGTAGTTTCATGGCCCAAAACAGCCATAGCCAGGGAATCTCCCACAAGGATCATATCAATTCCCGCTTCTTCAGCTAACCTGGCACTGGGGTAATCATAAGCGGTAACCATAGTAATTTTTTCCTCTCTAGCCTTTTTTTCCTTAAGGGTGGTAACTGTTTCTCTAGCCATGGGTCATTCCTCCTGTACATGATTTTATTAAATCCCGATACTGTTCCGGGGACAACTTACCGGAGGCAAAAGCCATCTCCCCTATTACTGTAGCCAGGGTACAATAACTTGGTAAAGCAGAGGGTAATTCCCGGGCAAGACAGGTGATATGTCCCTTTATCACCTCCATATCCCCGCGGGATATGGGCCCGGTTAAAGCCGACTCAGGCGGTAAATGGCCGAGATTATGGAAAGTGCCTCTCATGAGGGGTAAAATAGCTTCTCTCGCTTCCCCTTCACTGAATCCTGCCGCCCGGAAACACTCCATGCTGAGTTTAAACAGGGCCACCAGGTAATTAGAGGCGATACACGCACCCGCATGATAAATCATTTTGCTCGCCGGAGATGACAGGATTTTCAGTTTGCCGCCCCACCCTTTTACCACGGTCGTCACCCATTCCTCCAGGCAAGAATCCCCTTCATAAGTGAAATAAGACCCTGGTAAATTATTGATAGCGCACTGGTGACTTGCAAAACTCTGCAAGGGATGTAAAGACCCTACAGCTATTCGCCTCTTTTTAAGGGGGGAAAGAACATCGGAGGGAAGAGCGCCGCTCATATGCAAGACAGCTTTGAGGTTAATTTCGCTATAATTCGCTAACTGCTGAACTATCGTACTGATGACACCGTCAGGTGTGGTAATAAAAAGAACTTCTGCTTTCTGCACCACGTGAGAAAGCTCACCTACCGTATAATTGCCTTCTCCCGAGACCTTTCCCTGTGAAGTACCCTTTGTGGCGGCATAAACAGTGAAGCCACATTTTTGAAAGGATAGGGCTAAAGCTGTGCCCACCCTTCCAAGACCAACGATCCCAATATTTCTCATTAAATCCCCCTTTCTCCCCCAAACCGTATGGGGTTTCGTTAACCGTTAACCGTGAACAGTTAGTTTTTAAATTAAAAAAACCTTCCGGACACAAAAGTCCAGAAGGTTATGCTTACAAAATGAGCTAAGCTGCTTTTCCTTCCGTCTCGGTCCACAGTGGCTCCAAGCGGTTTGTAAGTTAATCAGTATTTTGTTAAAGTTTGAAACAGCCTTTGTTACTACAGCTCCCGAAGGATGCCGTTTAACGCCGCTATGTTCAAACCTCTTTCTTCAGCTCCATTGTAACATCGCTACTCTCAATTAGCAAGACAACTTTTTGCGGAGGAATCACAACCCCCAGCTGGTGAAACACATCGGGAGCAATTTCCCGTAAGGGCACCAAGACAAAGGCCCTCTCTTTCAGGCGGGGATGAGGGATTTGCAAGTCTTCCTCATGAACCAGCCGCTCACCAAAGAATAAAATGTCTATATCAAGAGTACGGGGACCCCAGGGGATTTCCCGCACCCGACCAGACTCAACCTCTATGGCCTGACATATTTCCAGCACCTTACGGGGTTCAAGATCAGTCTCCATTTTTATAACCATATTATAAAAATCCGGCTGGTCAAGATACCCTACAGGCTCGGTCAGATAAATCCCGGAGGGTTTGATCATTTTAAGTCCCGCTTCTGTCAGCCTCTCGATAGCCCAGAGAAGATTCCTTACCGGATCACCTACATTGCTGCCTAAGGCCAGGAACAGTATTTCAGCCATAGTTCTTGCTCCTGACTATTTCTATTCCTGCATAACCCATAGGTCCTCCTAAAGGTGCACCAGGTTTTTTCACACGAACCTGCACTTTTTGTATCGAATCTATCTCCAGCAGTGCTCCTGCTATTTGGGAGGCCAGTTTCTCCAAGAGATTTACACTGGGCCCTTCTATGACGGTCTTAACCAGTTGATAGACTATACTGTAATCCAGGGCATCTTCCAGGTTATCTGTCTTCGACGCTTGCGTAAAATCCCCCCACATCTCCAGGTCCACTTCAAACCATTGCCCCAGCTTTTTCTCTTCAGGCCAGACGCCATGATAACCGTAAAACCTCAATCCATAAAGGAGTACTTTATCTAATGGTTCCATCACTTTCACCTGCACTTGACATAGCCTCCAGCATTCTTACCAGGCGTACTGTTTCTTTCACATCATGAACCCTTACCGCCTGGACTCCTTTCATGACACCCCAGGCCACCGCCGCCAGAGATCCTTCTAACCTATCATTTACAGGGGTGTCCAAAACAGCGCCAATAAAAGACTTCCGGGAGGCACCTAATAAAAGGGGCTTGCCCAGGGATTGGAAACTCAATAGGTGACGCATCACCACCAGGCTTTGCTGCGCATTTTTACCAAAACCTATCCCGGGATCCACCATGATTTTTTCGGGAGGCAAGCCAGCCTGTTCGTAGAGTTGAATACTTTCTTTTAAATCCTCAATAATATCTGGCACCAGAGACCTGTAGTTTGGTTCCGCCGGGTTATGCATGACTATGACGGGAGCATTTTTCTCTGCTACTACCTGAGCCATGTGGGGGTCCTTTTTTCCCCCGCCTACGTCGTTAATGATATGCACTCCTAAGAACAGGGCGTGCCGGGCTACTTCAGATTTATATGTGTCCAGGGAGATAGGGACCGGCAGCTCTTTTAACAATACTTCTAATACAGGCAGGACACGGTTTAGTTCTTCCTCCAGGGATACAGGCCGGGAACCGGGACGGGTGGATTCACCACCTACATCGATAATATCGGCTCCCTCTTCCACCATCTTTATGGCCTGTTTGCGGGCCAAATCTAAAGTATTGTACTTCGCCCCGTCAGAAAAAGAATCCGGTGTAACATTTAAAATGCCCATTACCAGGGTTCTCTCACCTAAAGTTAAGCTACGGTCGGCCCAGTTCCATTCCACCCGTGTTTTTTTACCAAGCTGTGCCGTTAAAGCCTTAATCTTCTTTCCCAGTTCTTTTAAGCCCCAGGGTTGATACACAAGCTTTTCCGTCAATCCCTTATACTGTTTTAAGGTACCCAGGAGTAACACATCTGAAGTGGGCTGACTGTTGTTAATCACACCTCTCCCCACCACAGCATCACCACCTAAAGAGAGCATGTGCTGTTTGAGGGCGTTGGCTCCCGGGCTTTTTACATCTTTAACTATCAGGGGGTAGATCTGGGCTTTATTTAACATAAGCTGCACACCTACGGGATCGCAGCCAATCTCGTAGAATACCTTTTCCGCATCTTCTTTTCCCTGTAAATCCAACAAGTACGGTCCCTGCATACTTTACCCCCTTTTAATACTGCTTTTCCCTTGATAATACAGGGCACTGCCTGACCCTTCCCTAGGACGTATAGCCAAACAGACTTGAATACCTTCTCTAAATCTAAAATAATCCCGTAATTCTACCCTCGGCATCTATATCAATCTCATTGGCCGCAGGCTTTTTCGGTAACCCGGGCATGGTCATGATATTGCCCGTCAATACCACCAGGAAGCCCGCCCCCGCCGACAGTCTCACTTCTTTGACATTGATGGTGAAACCTACGGGCCTGCCTAATTTGGTGGCATCATCAGATAAGGAGTACTGGGTTTTGGCCATACAGACGGGTAGGTGCCCATAGCCTAGGTCCTCGTAGCGCTGGATGGCTTTTAAGGCCTCGGCACTGTAGGAGACTCCCGATGCTCCATATATCTCCCGGGCAATTATCTCCACCTTTTCTTGCACAGGAAGCTTCCAGTCATATAAAGGTTGATACTTACTTTCCTTGTTTTCCAGGACATCCAGGACCTTTTGGGCCAGTTCCTCCCCGCCTTTACCTCCTTCAGCAAAGACCCGGGATAAGGCTGCATCTACCCCCAGCTCCCGGCAGCGATTGAGCACCAGGTTAATTTCTTCTTCGGTATCAGTGGGGAAGTGGTTGAGGGCTACCACTACAGGCACTCCATATTTCTGTACATTCTCGATGTGTTTTTCCAGGTTGGCCATACCTCTGGCCAGGGCCTCGAGATTGGGTTTGCCCAGTTCAGCTTTAGATACGCCCCCGTGCATCTTGAGGGCCCGAATAGTGGCCACAACCACGGTGGCAGCAGGCTTAAATCCCGCATAGGGACAGACCAGGTCAAAGAACTTCTCTGCTCCCAGATCAGCGCCGAAACCGGCTTCCGTCACTAAAATTTCTCCCAGCTTTAAGGCCATCTTGCTGGCCATAATAGTATTGGCGCCATGGGCAATGTTGGCAAAGGGCCCGCCATGGACGAAGGCGGGTGTATTTTCCAGGGTTTGCACCAGATTAGGCTTAATGGCGTCTTTTAAGAGGAGCGCCATGGAGCCTTCAGCTTTCAGGTCACGGGCCGTCACGGGTTTTCCGTCATAAGTATAGGCCACCACAATCCTGGCCAGGCGTCCTTTCAAATCCATCAAATCCTCGGCCAAACAAAGGCTGGCCATGACCTCCGAGGCTACGGTAATATCAAAACCGCTTTCCCGCGGTACTCCGTCTACTTTGCCGCCTAAACCAATGACAATATTTCTTAAGGCCCTTTCATTTAAGTCCATGACCCGGCGCAGGACTACCTGGCGGGGATCAATATTTAACTCATTTCCCTGGTGCAGGTGATTATCCAAGAGTGCCGCCAGCAAATTATGGGCGGTAGTGATGGCGTGAATATCACCGGTAAAATGGAGATTGATGTCCTCCATAGGCACTACCTGGCTGTAGCCACCCCCTGCGGCTCCTCCTTTCACGCCAAAACTCGGGCCCAGGGAGGGCTCGCGCAAGGCAATAATCGCTTTTTTACCCAAACGATTGAGTGCCTGTCCCAAACCTACTGTGGTAGTGGTTTTACCCTCGCCGGCTGGTGTAGGATTTATGGCTGTCACCAGGACCAGCTTGCCATTGGGTCTGTCTTTAATTTTTGGCCAGAGGGCCAAGGACAATTTGGCCTTGTATTTGCCGTAAAGTTCGATATCATCTTCTGTGATGCCCAATCCTCGGGCAATTTCCATGATGGGCAGCATTTTAGCCTCTTGGGCAATTTGGATATCGGTTTTCAGAATTACTCCTCCTATCCTAATTTCTTTTCTTCATTTTTTGCTAAAAACTTAGGGAGGTTGATAATATAGCGCTCATGGCTGCCTTCCCCAACCTTTTCACGTTCATCAAAGGCCTCCACCCGGAAAACCAGGCGCCGCCCGTCGATCTCTTGCAGTTCGGCTTTGGCGGTAACCGTCATGCCAACGGGCGTGGCCGCCATATGTTTGACATCAAGGTGTGTTCCTACGGTAGCCCATCCTTCCGGTAGTAAAGGGTCCACACAGCGCAGAGCAGCATTCTCCATTAAACCAATCATGGCTGGAGTTGCATAAACCGCTACACCACCACTGCCATACTTTATGGCAGTATTTTCTTCCGATACCAGTTCTTTTGCTTCGCCTACTAATCCAGGCTTGAGATTAAATTCCAAAGGTATTACCCCCTTTTATGTGATATGATTCGAGTTACCCTTATAAAAATTGCCCTGCTGTCCTAAAGCAAATGCGCTATTTGAAATAGGGAAATATTTAAAGTTATTCGCTATAGTAATTTATATTTCCTCCTTGCAGGTAAATATATGTATGTTTTGCCAATTAAAAAACTTATTATATACTAATAACTAACAACCATGAATAATAAAACCCAGGGCCTAGGGCCCTGGGTTTTATTATTCATATATCCACTTATCCATATCCCTTTGGTAATCCACTAATTCCTCTTCTTTAAAATAAATCGCGATTTCCCTCTGGGCGCTTACGGGTGAATCGGAGCCGTGGACCACATTTCTTCCCATATCAATCCCGTAATCTCCGCGGATGGAGCCGGGAATAGCTTCCGTGGGGTTAGTGATACCCATTAAGGTCCTAACGCCTTTCACCGCATTTTTCCCTTCCCAGACCATAGCTACTACAGGCCCCGAGGTAATGAAAGAAATTAATCCGGGATAAAAGGGCTTACCTGCATGTTCCGCATAATGCAAAGCCGCCGTCTCGGGGGTCAAGGTGAGCATTTTGAGGCCAATGAGTTTATAGCCCTTTTTCTCTAACCGCCCAATGATCTCGGCGATTAAGCCCCTCTGTACACCATCGGGCTTAACCATGACAAAGGTCCTTTCCATGAGCTTCCTCCTAAAAGATTAAGATGGCTTATTGTCCCCGTTTTTGGTGGAATGAATACCTGACTGCTTGATTAAGGCAGCAAATTCGTCGGCCTCAATGGTCTCTTTTTCCATGAGGGTCTGGGCAATCAGGTGCAGGACATCAATATGGTCTTTGAGCATTCTTTCTGCCTCTTTATAACACTCATCGACAATACGACGTACTTCCTTGTCAATAGAGTACGCTACCGCTTCCGAATAGTTTCTGTCCCGGGCAATATCCCGTCCTAAAAAGACCTGTTCCTGTTTTCTGCCAAAGGTGAGAGGCCCTAATTCATCGGACATACCATATTCGGTAATCATTTTACGCACTAAGTCGGTAGCCCTTTCCAAGTCGTTTTGGGCACCTGTACTGATTTCATTGAGAACCAGTTTTTCCGCCATACGACCGCCCAGGAGCATGGTCACCTGGTTCAAAAGTTGGGATTTAGTCATATAATGACGGTCCTCTTTGGGTAAGAGCAGGGTGTAACCTCCCGCCCGGCCGCGGGGTATAATGGACACCTTATGCAGGGGGTCAGTATGGGGCAAGAGTTCAGCCACCAGAGCATGACCTGCCTCGTGGTAAGAAACCAGCTTCTTCTCAAATTCACTAATGGTACGGGCTTTCTTTTCAGGGCCTGCTATCACACGTTCAATGGAGTCCTCAAGCTCTTCCATGCCGATACGCCTTTTGTTACGCCTGGCCGCGAGAAGCGCAGCTTCATTAAAAAGATTAGCCAGATCCGCACCGGTAAAACCGGGAGTCCTGCGGGCTAAGACGTCAAGGGTAACATCCTCAGCCAATGGCTTGCCACGGGCATGAACACCCAGAATCTCCTTGCGTCCCTTCACATCGGGAATATCCACGACGATCTGGCGGTCAAAGCGCCCGGGACGTAACAGGGCAGGGTCCAGGATATCAGGACGGTTGGTCGCAGCAATAATAATGATCCCCTCATTGACATTAAAACCATCCATCTCCACCAGGAGCTGGTTTAAGGTTTGTTCCCTTTCATCGTGACCCCCGCCTAATCCTGCACCGCGCTGGCGGCCGACAGCGTCAATTTCGTCGATGAAAACAATACAGGGAGCATTCTTTTTTGCCTGGTCAAATAAATCTCTAACCCGGGAAGCACCTACACCCACAAACATCTCTACAAAGTCGGAACCGCTGATGGTGAAGAAGGGTACCCCGGCCTCACCGGCCACGGCCCTGGCTAATAGTGTTTTACCAGTACCGGGAGGGCCAAACAACAACACACCCTTAGGAATTTTTGCCCCCAGTTCAGTAAATTTCTTGGGGTGTTTAAGAAATTCTACCACTTCCTCCAGTTCTTCCTTGACCTCGTCTGCCCCGGCCACATCGGCAAAGGTCACACGTTTCTTATCATCGGTATGCAACCTGGCCCTGCTTTTCCCAAACTGCATGACCCTGCTTCCGCCGCCCTGGGTTTGCTGCATCATGAAAAACATAACGCCTACCAGGAGAAGGATGGGGAGCAAAGTGCTCAGGAGGTTGGTCCACCAGGGAGGTTTCGGTGCGGGCTCATGGGTAAAAAGAATATCTTTGGCCTTGATGAGTTCTATCAACTTCTCATCGTCAGGCGGGCCATTAAGTTCAAAGTTTTTACCGTTCTTTAACGTACCTGTAATTTTACGTGTATCAAATTCCTGTACAATTTTTACAGTTTGAACCTGACCTTTTTCCAGGGCCTTGTAAAACGCCACGTAATCATTGTTAAAAGGATCTTCCACCTTAGGGGGAGTGCCTAGCTGGTGAAAAATGGAAGCTGCTATCATTACGATCAGTAGATAAATAGCTAAATTTTTTAGTACACGATTCACGAGTTTCCTCCTCTCGGTGCCCCAACTATTTACATAATAAAGGAAACAATATGCCTAGAATACCAATATACTTTACCATATTCTGAGTTTTTTTTCAAACTTATTCTAAACCCTCTTGATTTTGACCGTCATATCTTTTGCATCCAGGATTTGCAGAACTAAATATCTCTCACTTTCCCCGCTGTTAAGCTTATTACTTACCGCTCTTCCCGGTATCCAGAGGACCTCTTTTTCAGAAGCTACCAGTAAAATTTGATCCCTCTCCCCACGGGGTATTTTTTTTTCGATAAAATAATCTTTAAGTTTTTTACTTCCTGCCAGTCCCTTGGGCGAAAATCTATCCCCCGGGCGACGGGCACGGGCAACATAAGTTAAAGGCTGGCCCGGCCATGGTAGATAAACAACGGTATTTCCGGGGTTTTGGGGTTTTTCCCTTTCTATTGCCGCAACTATATACTGGTTTGTTTCCGGTATATGCGTCCGGCCGGGAATCTTTAAAGGGTAGCTTCCCAGTGTTTTTTGCTGTTTCTTTGCACCTTCTTTATAAAAAAGAAGAAAATCATAAGTTTTTTCTACAATTATTTTCCCTGGCAGGTGCAGAAGTTTTCCCACCTGTCCGCGCTGAGCCAGCTCCCGGATATCCTCAACATGCTGGAAATAGAGCCCCTGTGCGGCTCCCCGAAAACTGTAAGCGTGACGGATCAGCCGTCTCTGCAGGGCCAGGGGTATTTCCTCCCACCGGCGTAAAGATAATTTTTCATAATCCCCTTCATGGGCGAGATATTCTTTTGCCTTTTTTTTCGTTACATATTCAAGATATTCCTCTTCGGCCCAAAGTATTTGCGCTGTTTTATTGAGCGTAGTGATAAGATTGGGATTGATATTCTCCAATAACCAGGGCATGAGCCGGTTACGAATTTTATTTCTTAAATAGATGTCCTTCTCATTACTGGGATCTCGCCTTGGTTCCAGGGCATGGGCACGGCAGTATTCCTCGATTTCTTCCCGGGTTACATATAAAAGGGGCCGGATAATAGGACCATGAACGGGAACTATCCCGCGCAGCCCCTCAAGTCCACTTCCGGTAAACAAATGCATGAGGACTGTTTCTGCCTGATCATCGGCCTGATGGCCGAGAGCAATTTTCTGGGCACCCAGTTGTTTAAGAAGGCCAGATAAAAATTCATAACGTGCCAGGTGTCCTGCCTCCTGAGGTGAAAGCCCTTTTTCCCTGGCCAGGGCCGGTACGTCCTTTTTAGCAATGGTGACGGGCAGCCCCCAATGGGTGGCCAGTTCTTTTACCCATCTCGCTTCTTCCTCAGCTTGCTTTCCGCGAAAAGAGTGGTCAAGGTGTGCTACATGAAGTTCACAGGATAATTCCGGCCTTAACGTTTTCAGCACATGCAAAAGCGCCAGGGAGTCAGGCCCACCGGAAACCCCCACCACCACCAAATCACCGCTTTGGATAAGGTTATACTGCTCTATGGTTTCTTTAACTTTTACTCTAAACTGGGAAATATCCATGACCAAGATCAATTACCTTCTCATTTATTTAGTGCTTAAACATTTCTTCTACAAATAACAAGGGAGTCCTTCTTTAAAGGATTCCCTTTTTTTCCTCTTCCCTATCGTTTAGTACGAAAATAACCCTATCAAATAATCAATATGCTTGTAAGGCAAAAAAGACAATAACGAACTAGCAGATGCAAGTTCATGCATCTGACGGATTAATCCTTCTGGAGGATATAACTGTTAGACAGCTTACTGGACTTCTCTCACCTCCAGACCGAGTTTTTTAGCTTCGGCAATAATTCTTTTTACACGGAATTTTTCCTGTTTTTGTTTAGCTTTTTCAAAGGATGTCTCGTCGTAGTCAACATCTTTCTTCAATAAGTTGTAAATGATCACGAGGAGCTTTCTGGCTAATGCAATGAGAGCTTTCTTGGCCCCGCGGCGTTGTTTTATCTTCCAGTACCAAGACGATAAATAGCTATCGCGTATTCGGGTGATGCACCAGGCAATTTCGCAAAGGATTCGTTTTAGATAGGTGTTGCCATGGGTGGTACGGGTGGACTTTTTTTTCCTGCACTTTCATTATTACCAGGACTTAAGCCCGCCCAGGAACAGATATGTTCCGCGGTTTTGAATCGGCTCATATCAATGCCGATTTCCGCCAAGATTGCAGCAGCGGCGGTTTTGTCAATCCCCGGGATGCCGTCCAGTTGCTCCAGTTGTCTTTGATATTGCTTGAGTTTTTCCTCAAGCTTTTGCTCTACCTGGTGAAGATGCTCGTAGTGCTGATCCAGCCACCCTAGCAAAAGCTTGAGGAACTCCCTTTGGTGAACATCCATTTTACCATTGACAGCCTGTTTGATCTCATGGAGCTTGCTCTTAGCGCGCCCCTTTACAAATGTTTCTACTTCGCGGGCAGATATCTTCCCGTAGCAGCAAAGGTGATCTATAATTGCTCGGCCTGATACGCCGAATATATCGGTAAGAAATGTTGACAGCTTAAAGCCGCAGCTTTGTAAGTGCTTTTCAATCCGATTTTTCTGGGAAGTAATTTCCTCGACGATGCTTTTACGGTACCGGGTCAGATTACGGAGTTCCCGGATAGGTTTCGAGGGGATAAAACTTCCTTCTAACAATCCGGCACGCAAGAGAGTGGCTATCCATTCAGCGTCCTTCATGTCGGTCTTTTTGCCAGGAACATTCTTCATGTGCCGGGCGTTGGTAACAATCAAAACCATACTGCCGTCAAAGGCTTCTTCCAGTACGTTATATACAGGCTGCCAATAAACACCAGTACTTTCCATAGCCACATTCCGGCAGTTTTCCTCTTCCAGCCAGGCTTTTAGTTCATCAAGTCCAGCAAGAAGGGTGGAAAAAGTGCGGATGGTTTTAACTGGTTCCCCGTCAACATTGCCTTTTAATAAGCAGGCGACAACAGTTTCCTTGTGGACATCAAGACCACAACAAATTTCCAGAATGTCTTGCATACGACTCACTCCTGCTCCAATGGATTTCAGGGATGATTGCCCGAGAAAATATGGAGTTTAGTACCCGTGCTGTTCCCAAGTCCTTAAAAACAAGGGGCGACAATTGGCCGTGCTCAAAGGCAATCAGGTTAGGTTTTTAGTCGAGGTTATACCATCAAAATACAATCAACCTTTGTCCCTGATAATTCCAATGTAGCAGAAAATTAGACCATTGTAATCACTTCTACATATTTTCATAATTGGTTGTGCCTTCTAGGCATGGGTGGTTTTTAGGCAATTTCTCTCTGCTCTATGCGTGCTACCTGTATACTCATGTCATCCAGGGCCTTATTTCCCGCCGCCTTTTTCGCCAAAAACAAAATATAATTGGCTATCTGCTGCGGGTCAGTGTATTCCAGTTGTGTCAACAGGTCTTCAAACCAACCTGCCGGCCCGTCGGTATTATAGAGGACATCCCAGATACCATCGCTCATCATCAGGATAATATTCCCCGGCAGGAGAACATGCCTGATGGTCTCAACCTCGATATTCTGCAGGATACCGGCAGGTGGTGAAGAAGCCCTGATGATTTTTATGCCCTTGGCCGAGCGAAGGAAGGTAGGTGCCCCGCCCATCTTAATAAAATCCGCCTGTCCATTGATCTGGTTAACAATCACCACATCCAGGGTAACAAACTTTTCCTTAGGTGAACGGATATATAAAGCTGTATTCACGGTTCTGACAGCCAGCTCTGGCGACAGTCCCGTCAAAAGCAGTTTTTCCAGGAGATTAACGGCAACTGTGCTTTCTGCATGGGCTTCCGGCCCTACACCCATCCCGTCTACCAGAATAAGGGCAAAACGATGATTGGGCAGGGTCAGGGCAGAACAAATATCCCCCGATACGGCTACGCCTTCTTTGGGGCTTTGGGCTTTACCCACATTCATCTGCATCGCCCTGCTCGGCACAAGATGATAGGAACAGCTGCCGTTCTGCCCCAGGGAGCGGCACTCCTGGCTTTTCAGAACATAGGTTTTCCCCAGTACCTGGGAGATGTTGGGGGCCACCAGGGATTTGCACCAGTTTTTTTCCGGACAGTGGGTTTGCATAATATGAATTTCTTTTTCCCCATCGGCTAAATCTATGACGGTGATCTCATCCACTTCAATTCCTTTTTCTTTGAGTTTTTCCTTTAGATATGAGCTGAGGTTGGTATCACATCTCACTTCTGTCTTCAGTTCCTCCGAAAAGTCCTGGATGATATTAGCCACTCCATTGAGCTGGTTATTAATGAGCTCGCGGCATTCAACCAGCTGCTTCTCATAAGAATTAATTAACTTTAAAAGCTCCAGCTGTGAATTAAGGGCTACGCTTAACTCTCTTAAGCGAACACAACGCCTTTTTAAATCCGTACCAAATTCTTTTTCACTGATAGAACCGGCCGATTCCAATTTGGTACAGGCCTCCAGCATGGCACGGTACGTTTTATAAAAATCCTGTTCCCAGCAAACCCGGTGCAGGCTGCATTTTTCACAGACTTGTGAGGCAACCTTGTTGAACAAAACATTGAGTTCATTGGTCTCTTTTTTATTTTTCTCCTGGATCTCAAAAACAGTACGCAGTTCCACAAAGACCTGGGCAATTTTCTGCAGTTTATCGGCAGTATGGAGTTTCGTGTTTTTGATATGATCGTCTGTTTTTTGCTCGTATTTTAGATATTGCTGTTTAGCCTGGGGCACCTGGAAAAGGATAAACAGCAAAGAAGCAGCGGCAGTTTCTTTTAAAGTGTCTAATATAGCTATTTGTTCAGTAAAGAACAGGGATAGGATCAGGTTAGCCAGGGTAAAGCCCACAATAACCCCGGCTTTTCTAAAGGTGTTGAAGACCCCGCCTAAGAGCCCGGCCAAAGCATAAAAGGCAATGGGACCCGTGGTTAATGTTCCCTGGATACTTGGTACAATACCCACGGCAACCCCCACGGCGGCACCGCCGCCCGGTCCGGCCAGGAGGCCTCCCCACAAAACCAGGAGACGGCTAATCACACTTTGAATCCCCAGTTTCCATACTGCTACCTGCCCCAGCCCTACCAGAATTCCTAAAATCAATAAGCCCATGCTTGTCTTTTCCTCCGTGGTAAGGGTAAAACCGCGCAAGGCTTTGGGATAAGATTGGACACAGTTAATGGCTACCAGAGTTAAAACACCGGTAAAAAAGCTTTCGAAGGCCAGACCGATCCACTGGTATAACCGGTTGTCCATAATCAGGATAACACTGCCCCGGGCCAGAAGATGAATGGCGAAAACCAGCGCCGGTATGGTGAGCCAGTGATAATCCTGCTTATTGTAGCGGTATAAGACCACATAGACCACACCAATGCTGAGCAAATAGCCCACCATAGACGAACCCTCTATAGTTAACAATGTCCCTAATACCACACCAATCAGGGCAATTCTGGCGGGTCCTGGATGGCTGACGCAGAGTGCCGCCAAAAAAGCTACACCAAATGGATACAATTCTCCCATCACTACCGCTCTGGCCAAAAACAAACCTAAAATACCTGCTCCCAAATAACTGTACCAACGGGTATGCAACAAGCCTGTCCACAAATCCTTCGTAGAGTTTACTGTCCTTGGTAAAACCTTTAACAAATGCGACACCACCCTTGCCGTGAGAGACTGTTTCCATTATATTACAGTTGATATGGTATATTTTGCCATTTGCTGTCCCCGGTTGTTATTTTTTTCCGACATATAAAAACAAGAAATGCGTGTTTAGCTACGCATTTCTTAGAGCATGCTTTTTATTTAAACCGCCTCAGAACCTTACAGTTATGGCCTTTTTGGAGAATGATGACTGGGGTTGTTCTTTCTTATCCTTTTTTAGCCATTTTTCTCCCGGTTTTTTACGCGGTGGCGGAAGGGCTGCCACTAAGGTGTTTTTCCTCTTTTCTTCCAGAACAGTAATTTTTTCAGTTCCCATTTCTTCTATGGATCTGACAAACCATAAATAATCCCCCTGGAACAAAATCTGGTCTGCTGCAACCTTCACGAGACCAAGCCATTTGTTAAATACCCCAAAGTCTACCGGTCTCTTCCAGTCCCGAGGCCAGAAAGGGATAACCTGCATTTCTTCCATGAGGCGGGAGACCGTTAAAATTCGCTCCCCACCTTTCTCACCATTAATAAAGATTATACCTACTTCCTTAAAGTTTCTAAGCTGTAGTTTCTTGGACTCCAAATCATAGACCGGCTGGTGAAAGACCCGCTGTACAGTAACACCTAATATTTGCTCAATCTCCTGCCCCTCTATTTTAAAAATCAACTCTTCCCTGGGCAGTAATCCGTATTCCAGGAGTTGAGTATTTAATAAATCTAATTCATTATTGGCTGTTAGGTGGATCAGTATTTCTAAGAGAAGCGTATTTAAACCCACTTGAGCTATATGAACTTTCTCAACCTGCGGGTCTTGATGCTTTCCCGTACCATATAACCAGGCCTGCCAGGGCAATTCCAGATGCCATATTCCTTCTCCTTCGGAAGGGGATTCATTTCCGGTATTTAACATGTTTTTATCAAGCAAGATACTGGAAAAGGCTGTTTTGACCCGACTGTCCTTTCTCACTATATTTTTGCCTGTAACTGTCTCATCCTTTATAAACGATTCCCTGGCCAGGTGTTCATCAACCCACGTTTCTCGGGGTAACTCTTCGTCATGATGTTGCGCCTCGCTGTATTGAACAGTTAAGGAAACAGTACCCTGAAACAGTGTTTTACTTAACGCTTTAGTAAATATCCTCCAGTTAAAATCTTTCATAGTAATATTCTTTAATTGGGCTATTTGTGTAACTGGCAGTCTTGCCTTGTGGCGCAGGATTATCCATGTTTCACCATCCCCCGCTGCAATTTGCCAAGGATAGCCGGGCAGGTCAGTTCTGAATTCCACCACATTATTCCTTGCTGTCATTTTTGTCCCACTCTCCTATTAACCAATTCTCCAATTGGTCTAAACAGATATCCCGCCAGTAACATTCCAGGATATATCTTTTTAGTTTAGGTGTAAGGTCATCACTGCTCAGCTGCCCGCTAAAATACTGATGGCTATAAAGCCAGTAGCGCCTGGGAAAACGAAGCTGCGCCAATAAAAGATGCCTGGCTTTTTGGTCTAAAGGATTCTCTTGATGATATTGAGTAATTAAGTCTTTGATTAAATCAAGGTCCCAGCGATGAAGGGGCAGGTAGCTGTTGAGCAGCAATGAGAAGTCCATAGCCTGAGGCCCCGTATTCCATTTCGTGATATCCAAAAAAACGAGTTTGTCATCAAGGAGTGTTATATTTTCGGGCAACAGGTTGTTTATGATAAAGGCTTCTTCCTGCCCCGCCAGAACCATGTGCTCTAAAGACTCCTGCCCTTGGTCATAGAAAAAATCAAAGTTCTCCATAAACAGCCGTTCAAAGTCGGTTAATACCTTATTTTGTTTGAGGTAATGGAGATAGGTAAGAAGATCCCTTAACCTGTTCTGTTTAACAGTAAGCCAAAGATTTTGTTTTTTGCTTTGTTCCTTTCCCCAACCCCCGGTTTGTCGGTGCAGGATTGCTAAATTTTTGGCAGCCAGGCGCAAGTGAGAAATATCGTCTCCTTTGAAAAAATTCCCTTTCCGGTAGTGTGTGAGATAATACAGTTTCCCTTCCGTCTTTTCATAAGCTTTGCCCGACTTGGTCTTCTCCAGAGGAAACAAATTTGCAATTCCCTGTTCTAGTAACTGTAAGTAGAGCTCTATGGTTTTCACCTGGATATTTTGGTCCGGTAATTCACGGAGCAAATATTCGCCTTGGGGGGTATTGAGCAGCCAGGAGTTGGGAGACTTTCTCTCCGCACTTCTTATCTTCAATTTATAAGACGAAAGAACCTGCGGAGGTACTCCTTTAACTGTTACTTCAGGTAATGCCTCAGGGTTGGCCTGGGGTAATACCTCGGGACGTCGGCCCTCTTGTCCTCTCATATATCTAGCGGAGCTGAATTGCCAAGCCATCCTAAACCACACTCCAAAAATTTTTCCTAAACTTATGTTATGTGGTGTAAAACAGATATGTGCTTGAGGAGAAAAAGAAACACCCTAAAGGGTATTCCCCCAAGGGCGCTTCTTAGTAGTCTTCGTTAGAGATCCCCAGACTGGGGCAGGTTTCCACAGTGCACATAAAACCACAGGAAGGACATTTTTTTTGCCGCTCTCTTCCACGGCTGAATGAATAACCACATCTACTGCATTTAAAACTCTCTTCCGCATTATCCGGCTTGATAATCATTCCCCATTCACCCTTTTTAATAATCTCTTTAAAATAGGCTTAAGAACTTTCTGTTTCTAGGATAAGCGTTATTAATCGTTTTTACTCATATTTCTTTACTTATTGCCTAAGTAAAAGGAAGCCCCGTAAACAGCCAAAAACGTTAAAAAGCATCAACTGCAGCCTTTTCCAATTCACTCTTATAAAATCCCTGTATGAAGAGAGCAAAACTATTAAATTATATTATAAAAAATAAAGAAAAACTGCAACAAAACAGCCGTTGCCAGTATCATAATAATAAATAGGAACTTAATTAGGGGAGTGTGATCTATGGGCAATTTCTTTTATCATGAATTCTTGCCAAAGTTTGCAGTTATGTACCCCTTTTTAAAAATCGTTTTTAGTGTATTTATGATTTTCTTTCTAATTAGGCTCTTCAAAAGAAATTGATTAAAAATAGGACAAGGGGACGGTTCTTGAAGGGGTCAATCGGAAGTTTTGCGTGTAAAAAAGGCTCAACAACCATATAGAGATAATTGATGAGCCATCGTTAACCGATATTCCTACTGACAAAATTTCCGTTTGCCCCAGAAGAACCGTCCCCGCGTCTGATTTTCTTCATCAAATTGGGATAACAAGGTAAGGGGCCGCTCAGAAGTTTTTTACTTCTGAGACGGCCCCCTTTACTTTGCGCGAAACAATATTAAGTTAGAAGTAAAAGAGCACTCCATAAACAGCAATAATTGTTAAAAGAAAGTGAACTGAAGCCTTCAAAAATTCATTCTTATAAACTCCCTGAATAGAGAGCGAAAAACTACTAATTGCTATTACTGATAAGAGTAGTTTAAGAATAGAGAATATTATTTCTCGTGACGTTGTAAAAAACGAAGTAATAAGAAGACAGACAGCTATAAATTTTATTAAGTAGTTACTGATTTTCTCTATCCTATTTGTTATATTAATTATGTACATTTTGCCGTCCATATAATAAGAACTCCTTACATTCTTTTTACCGTTATTATATTATAAACCCACAAATGTTGTAATAGGAAAAGGTTTTAACTTAAAAAAGGGGCTAACCACTTAACAGTTAGCCCCTTTTATTCTAAGGCAGTGGAGCATATTCTTGCCAGTATTCAGTGTCATAGCAATTAGTACGTTGACTGTCCCAGTAAGCATAGCAAGTAATATCATCCATGTAGGGATAATAGTAACCGCCTGAGGTATAGTCATAATATCTCCAGTAATCTTTCTTCCACCAGGTAGTATTAATTCCAGCGTAACCAGCTACATAAACAGAAGCGATGGCTAATGCCTTGTTGTAAGGGGAAGGAATATCTGCGGCTAATGCTGAGGCTACGGCTGCTACAGTTATCATATCAAAGTAAGTACTACCGTACTCAATAAAGTGGCTGGCGCTGCTGTATCCCATTATAGTAATACCGTTATTCCTTGGCTTATCTATTTTTATTTTTGTGACTTTTGTTTCACTGACAAGGGTGCTGCCGTTTAGGTACAGTTTCCTGTTTTCTTTATCATAGGTATAAACCTCCGTGGTATTGCTTTCTTTTTCTGTTACTACGTTTCTAAAGGAGCCATCTTTGCCTCTGTCCAATACATAAGTATAAATTTTTCCTTTATACGAATAGGACCCTTCTTCGCGCACACCTTGTTCGGTAGTATAAATCTTAGACTCAATTATAGTAACTGAATGATCTTGTGCAAAAGCTGGTGCAGTTAATGAAAATATCAGTATTAAACAAAGTGTTAGAGTTAACAATTTTTTCATCATAGCACTTTCACACTCCTTCTATTATAAGTTAACATTTATAATGGAATGACAAGCAAGCCCAATGGAATCACCCCCTTCCGCGAGGTAATATTTACCTCCTATCAATAAGAGAGTGATATTTTCAAAAAGGTTGCATAAACTAATTATTTTTTTATATATGCAACGAAACGGTAATCGATCGCCTCTATATAGTGAAAACTTATGGAGGTGGTAACGTGAAAAGAAAATTTGTACCCTTGCTGCTCATGGTTTTTCTTACTTTATCCCTGGTAGGTAACGTCTCATTCGCACAAGCAAATCTCAAATTGGAGCAAAGCGAACCACTAACTAGCTCTACAGGAACTCTAATAAACTATGTAGATGGGACAATAACTCAAGCCGGACCGGAATTGGTTGCTTTATCAGCGGATACTAGCTGTAGTACAACTGTAAGTTCTATAACACAAACAATGTATCTACAAAAAAAATCTGGAACTTCCTGGTCAACAGTAAACTCTTTTCAGAAAACCGTTTATAGTACAGACTACATAAGTGACTTTAGAACGGCTTCTGTATCAACGGGTTATACCTATCGCCTGTTAATAGTATCAAAGGCCACTTCAGGAGTTAATGATACCAGGGAAGCATACTCAGATCCCATTACAATACAGTAAAAAAAGCGCGACCAAGGTCGCGCGCTCTTTGGTTCCTATAACTCATATTTAATACCATGCACACCTAAGTATTCTTTTGGGCGCATCTCACCGCCACAAACCTCACAACTAAACCTTGGTGGAACTGAAATATCTCCGTCATCCATCATATCGCAGTAATCCACCACTTCCTTCGGAATGTCTTCTTCTATGTTACACTGCAAACAAACAAATTTGATGGTTGCCTTGCCGCCTACTTTAGGCGGCTTTTTCTTTGCGTGTTTCTTTCTTTTTCTGCTTACTGGGCTCATCTATTCCTGCCAACTCCTTTAGTCTTTTTTTAGCAAAGTCATCTACGGCATCAACAACTTTCAATATCCCTGATTTTAGACACACTTTCCCCTTGTATTCCATTATCTCTTTACATCTCATACATTCTAACGGGTCTTTTCCTGTGAATTCTTCTATTTTATTTCTCCAGCCTATCCGTTGCTTTCCTCTTTGGCCGTTTTTCCTTCTTTTCTGCCTTCCCAGGTATGCTTCCATTAATTTGTCAGCCAATCTTTTACTCCTTCTGGAGTAAATTCCATAATACCGGATTGTTTTAAATTGCTCATCCGGTATATGCCTTATTATCCGTGATATGAATTCTTCTACGGTGATGGTTTCTTGTTTTTCTTTTTGCTCTGTTTTATCAAAGTATTTAAAGGTTACATTTTCCCCGTCATAGTCTACAATTCTGCTTAACGCCATGGCAGGTCTTCTCATGTACCGCCCTATATATCCTACTTGGGCTTCTACTGACCCTTGTCCTTTTTTATTGGGCGGACCATAGATTACAAATCCTTCAGGGTTATCATCCCATATCTTTTGAAACAACTTCTTATATCGTTTAACTTCTTGTTCCGGCAGTTTTTTCTTCAACATCTCCATTACTGCCGCCTGCCACCTTTTCCTCAGCATTACATATGGGATAAAGTCTTTAACAACCCATTTCCCCGCTCCGTCAAAACCACCTTCAGTTACTAGGATATGTACATGGGGATTGAAGTTCATTCTTGCTCCAAAGGTATGTATTCCTACCATGGCGCCGGATTTGACTTTTCCTCTTTTCTTCAGCCATTCTAATAGTATTTTTACTGCCAGGTCCATTAGATCTTTCAAGAGTTCTCTATGACGGGTAAATATTTCCCACAAACGTTCGTCCACTGTAAACATGATGTGGCGATGAGGAACCGGATACATTCTTTTACTGGTTTCTCGACTCCATTCTTGGGTGTATCCGGTTGCGCACGATGTACAAAAACGTCCCTTACACGTGTGAGGAACTATTTTCATTTCTCCACATACCGGACATGCGAACAGAGTAAATCCTGCTTCTTTTTGTCCACATCGATTAAATTTATTGATTTCCTTTATCACAACAGGACGTATTCTGTCTTCGTATTTATTAACAAACTTTTCCCAATGCTTGTTCTCATCAAAAAATATCTCTCTTAAGATATTATCCTGGCCCATATGTTCTCACCTTTCTAACGACTACTTCCTGCTTTCGTTAAAAAATGAAAAAACCCTTGCTTAGCAAGGGCTGAGAACCACAAAAATTTTTATACTTTCCTATACGTTAAAATAGAAGGCGACTAACCGGTTATCCGGAAGTCGCCTTCTTTTTATTTGATGCTGGTCAATGCTTTGGTAAATTCATCGAATGTAAAGCCTTTGGCCTCCACCATAATTAACAACTGATCATCTGTAAACTTACATATAATGTCGCCATTTTTGAAAACCACAATATCGTATACTTTGTTGTTAAAAACAAATTTTTTGATCTCACTGTTACTGCTGTCCACAACACTAACCGAGGAACTGGAACCTGTCAACAACCATTGGGTAAAGCGGAGACTCTTACCGTTTCCCCTCATATAAAACAGTATTCGTTCAGTGTTATCCGCTTTTTGGAATGTAATTTTCTCAACTGTTACTCCAGCAGGCAAGTCACTGATTTCTCTTATCATAAAGGATGCCCGGGATTTTATTTCTTCTATACTTTTGAATTCTTCTTCAAGGGGTGTCTGGACTGGTTTGCCCTCATTGATATTAATGGTGCTGCGTAGCAGATTGCTACCTCTTATCCAATATGTTTTTATTACGTTACCTGCGGCCGTAACACTACCAGTAAATATGTTACCAAGTATAAAGGCCCCTATTAAACCTGCAGCAATCAGTAGTTTTGAGTAATTTGCACGGGACCTCTTTTCTTGAGGAGTATTGGTGGTTGGAACCTGGGAGGTTCTCTCTTTTATTTTAGCAAGGAACCTATTATAAGCCTCTTCTGTATCTACATGAATCTTTTCATCCAATTCCTTAAAAGATTCTCTGATTTTATCGTCTAAAAAATCACTCATAATACATCGCCAACTTTCTCTGCATATCCGCTCTCATAATTTTTTATATAGTGAACCAGTACCTTTTTGCCACGATGTATAATGCTACGTGCTGTACTTTCGTTTATGCCCAGTGTCTCGGCAATCTCTTTATAAGAGTACTCTTCGTAATATCTTAAGATAAATATTTCCCGTTCTAATTTACCGAGTTGCTGTATAAATTTTAAGATTTCATTGTTCAGTTCGTTTTCTTCAATTATATTCAGGGGATCATAACACTCTTCATTTGTAAATTTATTTGCAATAATTTCAATATTATCCGTCAGGTAATATTTTGAGTTCGTTCTGAGGATTTGATTAGTACAATTGATTACTATTTTATTTAACCAAAATCGAAACTTTCCCTTGTCCCTTAATGTGTTTATTTTATTATAAACAATTAGAAATGCTTCTTGTACAATGTCATCCGAAAGAGTTTTATCATTAGTCATAAAGTAAGCGAGACGAAACGCCCTGCTATAGTATTGTCGAAATAATGTATTAAAATCCAGCTCAGGAGTCATGAAATCACGCCCTTTTGTTTATGCCTTTGTTATATATTTCTTCATATGTCAGCTAAATTCCTTTTCCTGCCATATGATTTTCTATTATCATTTACATTATTTATTGAGATAGGTGGTGCAAGCAATGGAAAATCGGTTAATATAAAAAGCACTCCTTAAGGAGTGCTTGATTATCTCTCATATTGGGGACATTCCTGTCCATTTTCTGATTTCCAACTTCCAATCCCCGACTTCAGCATTGCACTGAAAGCCACCGGTACCTAATAACTAATAACTAATAACTAATAACTAATAACTAGTAACTAGTAACTAAATAGGTGTGTCCCCTTTCCTTAATTAATACCGGCTGGAGCCCCTTCCGCCCCTTTTGGCATCGGTGCTTCTTTTATATTCCTGAAGCCTTTCATCACTATCTTTCATAAATTTGGCTAATTTATCTTCGAAGGAAATCTGGTTCGCACGGGGCTTTTCCCTGCGTCTATCCTTTCCGGGAGAATTTGGGTTTGGATTGGCTTGTTTAATGGAAAGACCGATCTTTCCTTTGGGATCAATGTTGATAACCTTGACCTTTATTTTATCCTGTTCTTTTAGATAATCTTTTACATCTTTGACATAAGCGTCGGCGACTTCGGAAATGTGAACCAATCCCGTCACCCCACCCGGTAACTCTACAAAGGCCCCAAAACTAGTGATTCCGGTAACAACACCCTCAATGATTGCCCCTACAGCAATAGACATGCGAAAAGATTTCCTCCCTAAATTTTTATTTTTTATTAGCATAAAATCATTATAGCTTAAGGGTTTTGCCAGTGTCAATATGACACTAGTCAGCTATTTCAGCACTGTTCACCTCTTTGGGTTTAGGTATATTTTTTCCCGGAATGGCCGGAACAATCACCGTTTCTCCCGGCTTCACCAGTCCCAGGCTTTCCCGGGCAATCCTTTCGATAATTTCCGGTTCCTGTAAAGCTTTAATATCTTGTTCCAGCCGGGTTCGCTGCTCCAAGAGTACTTTCTTTTCCAAATCAATTTGTTCCAGTTGTTTTTTTAACTGCCAAATCTCATATCCTCCAGCTAAAAAGGCAAAGAGCAAGTACACCCCTAAGGCGCTTGAAAGCAGTTTGAAATATTTGGGGATTTTTCTTCGCTTACGGATAGTTTTTGCTGCCTGCTCTTCATTGTTAAGGACATACAGGCGCGGTACTTCTTCGCTATACAGTTTCTTCTCCTTCCGTATCAAAGAGACCTACACCCCATTCTTCCCCCGGAATAATGACGACAACCTGGTAGCCTTTGGCCTTTGCTCTGTTATAGAGGGTATTTACAGTAGCAGGGCTTAACCCCAGAACTTTGCTGATATAATCGTGACTCTTTCCCGTTTCCTTTAAGGACACAACCTGCCTTTCACGGAAGCTAAGTTTCTCCGCACCGCGAATTTCGATATGCATAATGACCAGCCCACTGTAAGAATTATCCACATATTATACACAAACTGTGGACATATTTACTACATATTAATTACATTTTCTAGATTCAACACCGCTCTATGTTTTCCTGCTTGGTATTAAGATAAATTTTCGGGGGGTGGATCATCAGGAGGATCTCTACGAATTTTCATACGTTGAACAACTTTTTTCATCATGTTTAATAATTTTTTGCCACCCCGACCCAGAATTAAACCAAAAGAAACAACCAAACCTACTGGGAAAAGGACGATTCTATAAAAAATTTTAAAAGGTACTAAAATGATTTTAACAATGCACTTCAATACACGGGTAACAAATCGATAAACACATTCCAAAACACAACGGACTTTTTTGCTCACAAATTTAAAATACAACAATAACCCCAGGGTCATCGCTAAAAAGACATAAAGTCTTACTTCTCCCCAGGTACTTAATAACAGGAAGAAATAAGCAAAACTTGTCACCACGATCCAGAATAAGACATCACCGATGATTGTCCCCCAAGGCCCCGGTCGCCAGATTACTATTAACGTACGATAACAATCAAAAAGCACCCCCACAAAACAACCCAGGATCATTACCAGTATAAAAGCAATCATCTGGTCGACCACAGACTGCATTGTGTCACCTCGTTTCTTTATTTAAATAGCCTATCCATGATTCCCTTACTCCTCGTTTTAAGTTTAGCCTTCCTGTCCTCTACGTATTGGATACCGCTAACCACACCCTCTAAAGTTAATTGCCCTTCCTCCAGGTTTAAATGAGTAATATGCAGACCCTCACCCTTAATCACTAAGGGTCCTAATTTAGTTGCAGCAACAATTTGACTGTCATCGAAACTTTCTACCTGGAGAACACCGGTTGCGCTTAGTACCTCCCGATTGGTTAGTGTTAATTGATAAAGAGGAGAACCTTTGTTTTCCATTTCCCCTTCCTCCTCCATAGTTCTTTTTCCATATCCATATGCAGCAGTGCTGTAATTATGACTCTGGGGCATAATTACAGCAAAAGAAGAGCCAAGCACCCTGTGCTTGGCTCTTCTTTTGCTGTTTATTCATTAACCCAATTATAAGGGGAATCCTCGTCATTCTGTCCGCTAAAATCCTGGTAGACCTGCCCGTCTTTGGCCTTTTTGGCCGCAATCCCTTCATAATCTTCTACTATACCAATGTTTTCATCGTTATCAACAAAGGTATCGTTATAGTTTTCCACACTGCCTATATCGGAAGGAGATTCGCTGCTTCCATAGCGGGCCACCGCCTGCCAGGCATCTTCCCCGTCGAAGGCATTGTTATCTGATGCATCGCCGGCTGTTTCCAGCATCCGGTCATGGTTGAAACCGCCGAAGGGAGGAGAGATCACATCCTCTTCAATGGGCCGGGGATGACGCTCTAAATCTTCCAGGTTGTTTTTACAGTCTATACATAAGGTAGTATAGGGCACAGCTTCTAATCTTTCTATATCAATTTCTTTTCCACACGATTCACAGGTACCATAGGTACCTTCATCGACACTGTGGAGGGCTTCTTCAATCATGGCCAAACGGTCTTCCGTAAAAAGCTTTAGCCCTAAATCCTTCCCCCGCTCAAAGGTGGTATCACCTACATCGCCGGGGTGATTGTCATAAAGGGAAAGTTCGTCAATGGAATCCGTTAAAGCTGTTCTTAAACCATCTTCTATGCGCTGTGCTATCTCTGTTTCCTCTTGCTTCATCTCTTCCAAACGTTTTTTTAAACGGTTAAGCTGTTCCTGCTTCATCTTCGTCTCCCATCATTGCCATTCCTTTACAATTTCAATATCCTTAAAAAAATACCTGATGATATCTTCCGGTGATTTGCCCTGTTCAGCCAAGGCCTTCGCTCCCCACTGGCTCATGCCCACGCCATGTCCAAAGCCTTTCCCGGATACAATCAGTTTGTTACCCGTTACTTTAAGATCTGTTAACAGCGTAGAGCGCATTTTTTCACTGCCTAAAGCGAGGCGAAGAGCAGGCCCGCTTACAGATACGTTACCAAGCTGTATAGTCATAGCCCGACCTGAGGGCCCTTTTTTTGTTATGGTGGCCCGGGTAATCTGACCGGGGTCTTGTCCCGCAGCTTGCTTTACACTATCCCGGACAACACTGAGAGGAAATTCAGCTCTCCAAGCCTTGTTTTCCTCCTTGGTAATGGCAAAACCGGGGTCTTTAACACTTTGTACATAAGGGGTGGGTTCTTTGGTATAAGCTAAGCCTTCTTCTGCAGAGGCAGCTGTTTGCCCACCGGCATCAGCAAAGAACCATGCTTTGATATACCTGCCCTGGTATTTGGCCACTTCTCCCCTGGTCATCTCCACAGCCCTACTCACATTGTCATTGATACGCTTAGGGTCATAGGCCTGGAATTCCTCCACACTGGTAGAGGCGTCAGTCCCTCTGGCCGGTACGCCACCCATTTTTTTGATGCGCTCCAGAGTAAATGTCCTGGCGAGAATGGCCTGAGCGGCCAGGGCTTCCACCGGCCAGGTAGGCTCCATTTCCGCTGCCACCACGCCTTTAAGATACTCTTCTATGGCGATTTGTTTCTTCTCACCGGTTTCATTGATATATAAAGAGATGGTCGGTTCCTTTCCCCTTGGCTGTTGTGGTGGCTTGCGCTGCGGTCCGGGGCAGCCTGTAACGACAAGGGAAAGAGACAGGATACATAAAAAGAGAAGTACACCGATAGTATTTTTACGCATAAAAAATCCTCCCTACCATATTTAACTAGTTCTAGTTTGGCCTTTAGGGAGGTTTATATGAATGGCAATTTATTCTACTATCCGGTAAAGGTTTTTGGCTTCTTCCGCTTTCACCGTTTCCTTTAGCTCCAGGATTTCTGCCCGCAGCATTTTAGCTCCAAAGCCTATTTCCAAAATATCCCCCACTTTCACTTCCGAACTGGGTTTGGCCACACGGCCATTAATCGTAACTCTTCCCGCATCACTCACTTCTTTGGCCAAGGTCCGTCGCTTTATTAATCTTGAGACTTTAAGGAATTTATCAAGGCGCATCTTTAACCCTTCTTTCGTCATTTTTTGGCAAAGTTTAATATAAACACAGGAGGAAAATCAATGTTTCTGTGGAATTTAATAGCAACTAATACTAATTGTAAAACGGGAGGTGTTATATGAAAGGATCAGTGGTTGGTACTTGGCTGAAAAGTTTAGAACAGCTTTATGGCAAAGACCTTGTACAAAAAGCCCTTTTAGAGATAAACTGGCCCGCTGACCGGATTATCTCGCCCGTCGAGGATATACCCGATAAAGAACCTAAAGAAATTGTATCCTTTATTGCCGCCAATATCAATAAAACCCCCGGTGAAGTATGGCGGGAAGTGGGACGCCATAACATCGCCACCTTCTCCCAGTGGTTTCCTTCTTATTTTCAACGCAGCAACCTGAAAGATTTTCTCCTCATGATGGATGAGGTCCACCTGCAGCTCACTAAGCGTATCCCCGGGGCTCATCCTCCCCGCCTGGTGGCCAGGGAAATATCCCCCCGGGAGATCGAAATGACCTATTCCTCTAAAAGAGGAATGCAGGATTATTTTTTAGGTCTTTTGGAGGGTTCTGCCAAATTCTTTAACGAACATCTCGTCATTAAAATATTGGATAAAGGTAAAGACGGGGAAAAAGATTTCCTTAATGTCTCTCTCCAGTTTGAGAAAAGCGAAACCAAACACCAGAAATTCACCCTTAATCATGTGCTTTCTTTTGGGTTCGTCAAAAACCTGGCCCTTAAAGGTGCCCTGCTTACGGCCATAGCTGCCGCCCCCATCTATTTCCTCACTAAAACTCTTCCCCTTAATCCTCTTCTTTTTCTCATCATCAGTATTTTCTTCATCTCCTGGGGAGTAAATCATCTCCTTTTCCGTCCCCTCCTGGTTTTAAAGGAAAACCTTGGAGAGATGGCTAAGGGCGATTTTACGAAGAATACCAATATCACTACAGGCGATACCCTTGAGGAATTAGGAAATCAACTTCTCTCTATCCAGGAAAATATTAAAAAAGATTTTCTCTTTATCAAAGGCGGGACAGACGATTTACACACCTTTACCAAGAAATTTAGTGATATTGCCTCTCAAATGGCCGGAGTTTCCGATGTCATCTCCTCTGTAGTTCATGAAGTGGCGAAAGGGGCTGTGTACCAGGCCCAGGAAACGGAAAAGTCAGTAGGTATCCTCACTGCAAACATCCAAAAGCTGGAAGAGCTGGCGGGCCAGGAACTGCAAACCAAATCCCAACTGGAAGAGGCCGTCATGAATATTCAAAGGTCTTACCAGCAAGTCCAAGGCGTCTCTGACCACCTGACCCAAACCAAAGACAGTTTCGCTAAAGTAAACCAGCAGGGACAGGAAATCAAGGAAAGAGTCAAAGGGATTATGGAGATTGCCACCACCGTTGAGCAAATCGCGGATCAAACCAACCTCCTGTCGCTAAACGCCTCTATTGAAGCGGCCCGTGCCGGGGAAATGGGCAGAGGGTTTACTGTAGTGGCCCAGGAGATCAGGGGACTGGCCGATGACGTAAAACAAGCGGTAAAGACAATCAATGAAAATTTGGGCTTTTTCATTAAAGAAGTTGGGTCTCTGGTCAATCACATCCAGGATCAATACCAGCGACTGGAGGAAAGCAACAAGAGTTTAAACGGGGCAGTACAGGATAATATGTCCGCCACCCAAAAAATCGCAGGCGTAGCCAATCAGATTGTTAGACTGGTGGAAGAACTATCCCGGGAAACCAAACATATTGCCGAAGTGTTCCAGAATCTCCATGCCCTGGCCGCCATCGCCCAGGAAAACTCGGCCTCCAGCGAAGAGATGAGCGCCAATGTCATGGAATACTCGGAAAAGATCAAAGAATTGACAGGCTATATCAGCCAGTTGGAACAGCTTACCGTTGGCTTCAAAGAAGAGCTGGATAAATATAAAATTTAATTTATTCAACAAAAAATCAGGTTCTAATCTAAATGAACCTGATTTTTATTTATTACGTATTAAAATTATGTATTAAAAAATATGAATTAAAATTACTTGCTTACTGCGTCTTTCAGTGCTTTGCCGGGCTTAAAGCCAGGAACTTTGGCGGCAGCGATTTTGATTTCCTCACCAGTTTGAGGATTGCGTCCGGTACGGGCCGCCCGTTCTCTTACTTCGAAAGTACCGAAGCCCACCAGCTGGACTTTGTCGCCTTTGGCTAAGGCTTCCTCTACAGCCTCTAATACTGCATTGATGGCTTTTTCTGCATCCTTTTTGGTAAACTCAGTTTTTTCAGCTACCGCACTAATTAATTCGGTCTTATTCAAGTTTATCCCTCCTAATTAATAAATATGTTTGTCCATAACCTAGATTCGTCAAAACCTACCAAACTCCTGCCTGCCGTGAAGTTTTTCTTTGCATTTAATAGGCTAAAAACCTGATTTTTTGGCCTCTTCCCACATTGTATCCATTTTTTGCAAATCCAATTCCTCCCATTTTAAGTTTTGCTGCATAACCTTCTCCTCCATGTAATTGAACCGCCTGATAAACTTTTGAATGGTTTTAAGAAGAGCCGCTTCCGGTGAGATTTTGCCAAACCTGGCTACATTGACTACGGCAAATAAAAGGTCCCCTAATTCACCTTCCAGATCCCCTTTCTCCTGCCAGGCCTGTTTTGCTTCCTCCATTTCCTCTGTAAGCTTGTCCCAGGCTCCCTGGATATCATCCCAGTCGAAACCAACTTTTTTAACCATTTTCTGCACTTCTTCAGCCAGGAGTAAGGCGGGTAAGGACTTATTCAGTTTATCCATGACCCTGCCTTTTTTCAAGGGTTTACCTAATTCTTTTGCCTTGATTTCTTCCCAGTTTTGCAAAACCTCTTGGGAATTTTTCACCTGCACGTTACTAAAGACATGGGGATGGCGCCTAATCATCTTGAGGGTGATCTCCTCGATGACGTCATTGTGGTCAAATTCGTTCCGGCTTTGGGCCAGAGCCGTATGAAACACTATCTGCAGCAGTAAGTCTCCCAATTCTTCCCGCAATTTATGCATATCACCGCTGTCAATGGCCTCAATGACCTCATAAGCTTCCTCCAGAAGATAGGGTTTCAAGGTGAAATGATTTTGCTCCCTGTCCCAGGGACATCCCCGGGGCGAAAGAAGGGTTTCCATGACCTCAACCAGAGGGTCCAGGGGATATTTGCACCCATGCTCCTTAACCTCTCCCGGTAAGGGGGGAACGTAAACCGAGGTCAAATGATCAAACCAGTTGATATGATCCAACTGGTAAAGGGGAACTTCACTGATTCTTTCTATCCCGGGAATACCTGCACTTGAAATGACTTTCACAGGATGTTCGGGAGGATATCGTTCCAACAGGATGAGTTTTAGATCAGAGGAGACCAGGCGGTTGTAGACCTGGGTAAAGATGGTATGCTGTCCGGTATTTAACTGGGACTCCTCCACTCTTAAGGCATCAAGGACCAGTAACCCCTCAGTGGGATCAATTGTTAACGCAGCATAGAGGCTATCCAGGAAACTCATGCTGGGGATTAACCGAATAGTCACACCCTCCTCCTTGCCCCTGGCCAAGAGCATCCTAACTGTCTCCTCAGCAACAGTGGGATGCCCGGGTACACAGTAGATCAACTGCTGAAGGGAGGAGTCCCTTTTTACCGTTTCTATAAGATATCCCACTATGGCCTGATAAACATCGTAAAAAGTATCTTTCTCCTCATAGAAGCGGTCACAGGATTCATAGTTGATATTGTAGCGATCCATTTCTGCCACCACCGGGTGTTTCGCTGTCCTTAGGATAATTCTCCTATCACCTTTTTGGAGGAGCTGCCAGACCCCAAAAGAGAGATGGTCCAGACTCCCCGGCCCTAAACCGGCAACAACAATTTCTTTCACCATTTCATCTCCTTTTTCCAACTACCAACTAACAACTATATAGTATTCTTAATCATTTACACTTTCAACGCAAAAAAGGAATTTTGTCCAGAACGTTGTTCCAGTGGTTATCATCACCCAGGAGAATGGCTATCTCTCTTTTCTTGAGAAGACCGAAGAGGAAGATGAATACAAGGTAAACAAAGGCTCCCAGGGGAATAGTCAAAAGCGTAGTAAAATCAGCCGAAAAATACTGCTCTATTACTGCATAACCGGTTACAACCGACACGGCCATCAGAAAAACACTGAGAGCGGCGAAAAAGATATCCTTCCACCACTGGATACGCACAGCCACATTGTACTTCAAAAACAGCAGATTGATAAAAGCAGCCACCATAAAGCCCAGTACTGTAGCCAAAGCTGCCCCCTTAATCCCCCACTGGGGAAGGGGGGTTAAGTAATAGGTTATCATCACTTTGACCCCACTCCCCGTCAAGAGGGCTATAACGGGGAGAAGTGTTTGTCCCAGCCCCTGTAGTATTCCCGTACTGACATGATATAAGCCAACGAAGATGATTCCCCCTGCCAGCCAGGCTAAAGGCTCACCCGCTTCAGGTAAGGCAAATAACAGGCCGGAAATAGGTTCCGCCAAGATCATAAGCCCCATGGCGGCAGGCAAAGTAATAATGAGATTTAATTTCAGGGCAGCCGAGGTCAGGTTAGCCAGCACTTCCAGCTTTCTTTTTCTTACTAAACTGGAAACAGCAGGAACGAGACTGGCTGAAAGGGCAATGGTCACAATGGTGGGCAAATTAATAATGGAACCAGCCATCCCGGAGAGCTGTCCATAAAGACTGGTAGCTTCCGCCACCGTATGTCCTCCCTTTTGCAGGCCCATGGGCACAAGGGAAATATCCAGCATCTGCATGAGGGGGAAAATTAACCCCCCGAGGGAGATAGGGATGGAAAGGGCCAGGACTTTAAAGAGAATGCGGGCCAAGCTACTTTTAGTACTCCAGCGGCTCACACTTTGCCGACCGTCTGTTTGACGCGCGAAAATCATAACCAGTACAAGTAAACCTGCTAACCCTCCGGTAGCCGCACCAAAAGTGGCTCCCGCTGCCGTAATCTCTATCCCCAGGGGAAGTAGAAAAAGAGCCGCCCAAAATACTGTCACTATACGGACTGTTTGTTCCAGTATTTGAGAGAGGGCCGTGGGAATCATGTTCTGCTGACCCTGGAAGAAACCGCGGAAGGCGGACATAATCGAAGTAAAAAAGATAGCCGGGGCAATAGAACGGATAGGTAACAAGGCCCGGGGTTCTCCCAAAACTTTCAGGGCCAGTTCATCGGCATAAACATAGAGACAAAAACTGGAAATCAGGCCGGTGAAAAAAAGAAAGCCTAACGCCACCCAGAAAATACGTAAAGCCCCGCCTTTGTCGCCTAAGCCTTCATGTTCCGCCACCAGCTTGGAGATGGCAACCGGTACGCCGGCGGTACTGATGGCCAGCACGATAGTATAAAAAGGATAGGCCATCTGGTAAAGTCCTAAGCCTTCATCACCTACCATACGGGCAAAGGGGATGCGGTAGACAGCTCCCATAATCTTTGTTATAATTCCGGCAAGACTCAATATTGCTGCACTTTTGATGACTCCTCCCATGTAATTTTCTCCTCCCGTATCATACCAGTTTCGTTAACCGTTAACCGTATTTGGTGACCAGTGACCGGTGACCGGAGTCCAGTAAACGAATTTCGATTTCCGACGTCCGACATCCGACAAGAATCACTAGGACTAGTAACTAGTTAAGCAGGTGTGTCCCCTTTCCTTATATTACGTGAAAGAGGTGGTGTTTATCACACCACCTCTTTTTATTGTTCCATCTGCTTAGCCAGGAAAGATGCCGCTGTTTCCGCCAGTTTAAGCTCCAGGTCACCAAACTTAGTGTTAGGTTCCTTGCTTGCAATAATAACGGCACCAATGGGGTCACCCTCGGCAATAATGGGGGCGATGACCTCAGCCGTATATTTACATTCACCTTCTTCACCGGCACAGATGCTGCAGTAAGCATGTTGGCCGGGCTGGTTAATCAATACGGCTTTGCGTTCATCCATGACTTTTTCTACTGCCGGTCCTATGCGTTTATTCAAGAACTCTTTCTTGGGCCCGCCTGCTACAGCTATGATCTGGTCCCTGTCTGCAATACAAGCGATGTGACCAATAGCCTCATAAAGAGAATCAGCGTATTCCTTGGCAAAATCCCCAAGCTCACCTATCGGTGAATACTTTTTCAGAATCACTTCCCCTTCACGATCTACAAAAATTTCTAAAGGATCACCTTCGCGAATACGCAGGGTTCTCCGGATCTCTTTCGGAATAACAACGCGACCTAAATCATCAATTCTGCGAACAATACCCGTTGCTTTCATTCGGGTCACCGTCCCTCCTTATGGTTATTAAGGGAAACTATTTCAGTGATAGTATATATCCTCTAATCGCTAATTATTCATTTTTTTCCACCAAATAGCCTAATAATGTCAACCTCCTCTCACTTTTACCAGTCCTTCCAGTTCTAATGTTTGTCTTAAAAGACATTTTTATACTCAAAAGAAGAGACGCGCTTTTCTGCGCGTCTCTTCTTTTCCCTTTATTTTTCTCTAGTTTCCTTTATTTTGCTCTTTTGCCTGGTCGTTACCTTTTGTTCCGTCTTGATTCTGTTCATTAGCCTTTTTATCCGGAATTTTCTTCTCTATTTTTGCTTTTTCCATGACTTCATCAACATAATTGGCAAATTTTTCGTTTTTCTCCTCAAAGACAAAACGTTCCTCCAGCTCTTTTTTCACTTCTTCAAAAGTTGATTGTTTGGCAGGTGTTCTATCTTCCACCTTAATGATGTGATACCCAAAAATGCTTCGTACCGGTTTCTTGGTATATTCGCCAACTTTAAGGGCAAAAGCGGCAGTTTTGAATTCCTCAACCAAACCGGCATCTTTATCAAAGTAGCCAATATCTCCCTGGTTTTGTTTCGCCGTGGGGTCAATAGACTTTTCTACAGCAAGCTTGGCAAAATCCGCCCCCTTGTCCAGCTCGGCAATGAGCGCTTTTGCTTCCTCTTCCGTTTTCACCACAATATTGCGGGCTTTGACCTGTTCGGGTACAAAAAATTCTTCCTTGTTTTCCTCGTAATATTGTTTAATATCTTTGGAAGTAGTGGTGATATCTTTGGTGACTTCATCAAAGAGTTTGTTCAGAATCAACTGGTGCTCCAGGTATACTGTCAGGTCTTTTTCCGCAAATTTCCGTTCTTTCAGGAAATCCTGAAATTCTTTGTCACCGGGAAACTGGCTTTTAATTTTCTTCAATTCCTCTTGTACGTCTTCCTTTTTCACGGAAATCTTCTTTTCCTTCGCAACCTGCAGTACAACCTTCTCTTCGATTAAACTCTGCAGAACCTGCTCTTCCAGAAAACCGCGTATTTCCTTACCCTGCTCACTATCCAGGTTATAGCCGTACATAGCCGCCACCTGCTCTACGCGGGACTTCAGCTCGGGTTCCGTAATCTTCTCCCCGTTGACTGTAGCCACAACTTTGGACCCACAGGCGGAAACAAGTAAACTAAGGATAAGCAAAGTCGCAATAACTAAACGTTTTTTCATGTATTTTCCCCTCTTTCTCTATGCACCAGTCTAGCCCATTATACCAAAGCCGCTTCCTTCCGGGCAAGGGAGGATATTTCCAAAATAATTTCTTCTAAGAATAAGAGCATCTGTTTCCTTTCCAAGTTCCGGATATTTACCACAATCTCTAAACCGGCCGCAGCACTGAAACTGACCTGCCGCCGGTAACGCCTGGCCAGGCTCATCAGCTGGTTGCCGGTAAGGCCGTGGTCATCCTCCATTTTAATTTTGATCAGATCTTTTTCCTGGGTGATAGACTGGATTTTTGCCGGGACAGCGGAAATTTTAATGGCGGCAATGCGCAGCAAGTTGACGAGGGGCTCGGGCATGTCACCAAAACGGTCCTCCAGTTCTTCGGCCAGCTGGTCTATTTCCTTCACTTCTTTTATGGCATTAATTCTCTGATAAAAATCAATTTTGACGCCGGTATCAGGGATATATTCCTGAGGGATGTAAGCTTTTACCTGAATATCAATGCTTATGGTTTTTTCTATGGGCAATTCCTCGCCCCGGGCTTCTTTGACCGCATCTTCCAACATGCGGCAGTATAAATCAAAACCTACAGCGGCCACATGCCCATGTTGCTCGGCACCCAGGATATTACCTGCTCCCCTGATTTCCAAATCTCGCATGGCTATTTTAAAACCTGAACCTAATTCCGTAAACTCCCGTATGGCGTTGAGGCGTTTCTCGGCTACTTCCGACAGAATCTTATCCTTATTGTAAGTTAAATAAGCATAGGCTACCCGGTTGGAGCGTCCTACCCTGCCCCGCAGCTGGTAAAGCTGGGATAGTCCTAATCTGTCAGCGTCATCAATAATTAAGGTGTTGACATTAGAAATATCCAAGCCCGTTTCAATAATGGTTGTGCAGACTAGAATATCCAGTTCCCCTTCCATGAAATCCAGCATGACATTCTCCAGTTGGTCTTCAGACATCTTACCGTGGGCCACCCCCACACGGGCCTCCGGCACCATGTCTTGTACAAAATGGGCAGCCTTTTCAATGTCCTCTATATGGTTGTGCACGTAATAGACCTGCCCACCACGGCCTAACTCCCGGCGGATTGCTTCCCGTACAAGTTGAGGGCTGAATTCCACCACAAAGGTTTGCACAGGATAACGGTCTTCCGGAGGTGTTTCAATCACGCTCATATCCCTTACTCCTACTAAAGACATGTGTAAAGTCCGGGGAATAGGTGTAGCCGTTAAGGTTAAAACATCTACCGTTTTACGGATTTTTTTCAACTTCTCCTTATGCACTACCCCAAAACGTTGTTCCTCATCGATAATCAGAAGCCCCAGGTCTTTAAATTTAACATCAGTGGATAAAAGCCGGTGCGTACCAATGATAATATCCACACGCCCCCGGGCCAGTTCTTGCAGGGCAGCTTTCTGTTCTTTGGCGGAACGGAAGCGGCTTAGGACGGCAACATTTACACCAAAACCCTCAAATCTTTCCTTAAAGGTATTGTAGTGCTGCTGTGCTAAGACCGTAGTGGGGACTAAGACGGCTACTTGTTTTCCATCGGTCACGGCTTTAAAGGCTGCCCGGATAGCGACCTCTGTTTTCCCATAACCTACATCACCGCAAAGGAGTCTATCCATGGGACGGGGCTTTTCCATGTCGCGTTTCACTTCCCGGATGGCCCGCAGCTGGTCCTCTGTCTCTTCGTAAGGGAAGGCATCTTCAAATTCCATCTGCCAGGGTGTATCGGGACTAAAAGCAAAACCGCGGGCCGACTCTCGTACAGCGTAAAGATTTAACAATTCTTCGGCCAAATCCTTTACCGCAGCCTTAACTTTGCTTTTAACCTTATTCCATTCATTGCCCCCCAGCTTTGAAAGCTTGGGCACCTGCCCCTCCTGGCTGAAGTACTTCTGCAAAAGCCCTACCTGATCGGTAGGAACATACAGTTTATCTTCACCCTGGTATTTGATAACGAGGTAGTCCCTTTCCGCGTCGCCCACAGCCAGTTTTTCAATGCCCATGTAGCGGCCAATACCGTGATTAATATGGACCACATAATCCCCAAGTTTAAGGTCCTCCAGGACAGTTACCTTCTTACCTTCCTGGAACATCTTGCGAGGTGGGCGTTTCTTGGGCTGGTGGTAGAATTCATGTTCTGTGAGAACAACAACTTTCCAGGTGGTAAACTCAAACCCGCTGGTGAGATAACCAAAACTGACGGTGATATTTTCTAAGGATAAGGGGGATCCTCTTTTCGCGATAGAAACTTCCACACCGCTATCCCAGAGGCTTTGTTTTAACCTCTCCGCCCTTTCTTCAGAGTTTACCAGGATTAAAACACCATATTTCTGTCTCTTCCACTCTTTTAATTCATCAGCCAGGAGTTTAGTCTTACCCATAAATAAACTGGGGGTCTTGGCGGTAACACCTACCAGGTTGACGCTTTCGGATCCCACCGGTTTTTTGGGGAGTAAAGAAAAAAATAGGGGTCTTCTCTTTTTCATAGTTTCCCATAATTCATCCCAGGAGAAATAATTAGCGGCCTGACCCGGTAATACTTTCCCTTTTTCCAATAAGGCCACATAAGTTTCCTGGTGTTCTTTTTCCCGGGCTAAGGCAGCCTCCCTCTGCCGGTTGGGCTCATCCAAAATGATAAAGGGATCCTCTCTGAAATAGGATAAAAGGGAGTATTTGCCCTGGGTGAAATAAGGCTGCAGCTGTTCAAAACCGGGGAAATACTGGTTCTCCCTGATTTTTTCCAGAATTTCCTTCATCCTGGCGGTCAGATAGTTAAACCCGTCTATGTTCCCCCGCTTTTCCATGGATTTTAAGAGCTGCTGGGCTTCAGCCTGTAAGTGCATGAGCGCCTCTTCCGTATCATGTCCCCAAAGGAAGAATTCAGCGGCGGGGGCAATCGTCACTTCTTTTATTTTGTCAATAGAGCGCTGGCTTTCTATGGAGAAAACCCGGATAGAATCTATTTCGTCGTCGAAAAATTCAATCCGGTAGGGTTGTTCCGCCGTAACGGAGAAAATATCCAGGATCCCCCCCCGCAAAGAGACCTGCCCTTTGTCCTCCACCATATCTACCCTTTGGTAACCCACACTGATCAAGTGCTGTAAGAGCTGGTCAATCTGCACCCGTTCCCCTACTGTAAGGTTTACTATAGCCCTTTTAAAATTTTCAGGTGCCATCAAGGTTTTAATGAGGGCCTCCCAGGTAGAGATAACCACATGTTTCTTGCCATTTGTCACCAGGTTTTGCAGCACTTCCAGCCGCTTGCGCTGGGTCTCATGGCTCTGGGCTATGACCTCAAAGGGTAAAGTCTCAAAGGCAGGGAAATACTGTATCAACCAGTCAGGTAATAAATTGTTCAAATCATCAAACACTTCTTTACCCCGCTGGGGATTCTCTACGATATAAAGCAGGGGCTTCTCCTGGTCAACCAGTAAAGCAGCTGTAAGCAGGGTTTTCTGGGAACCGGCAACACCGTAAACAAAAGTTTCCCTGCCTTTTTTCAATTGCTCCAAAAGATAATTAAATTCTTTAATTTTTTTGAGATGTGCAATGATGGATTGCAAAGCCATTGATGTTCCTCCAATGCCAAATAGTGGGCGTCCGGCTGACCCCCACCTACCTTCATGATGTTTTGTAGTTACCACTACATTATATAATATATTGCATTTTTTAGACTAGAGTTTCTTCGTTAATTAAATGAGTAAAGAATACTTAATGGGGTCCATAGGGAACCCACAGGCTTACAGTGCCATCATTTAATTTAGCCATACAGGTATCACAGATGGCTTTTACCGTTCCTACCTGTCGCTCCCAATCCAGGTGCACTAAATCCTCCCGTTCCTCTTCGGTTAAGATATCAAAACCCAACCGTCCCTCATCCAGGGCGTTCATTTCAATTTCATCAATATAATTAGCACAACGGTCACAAATATAGATAAGCCGCAAAGACTAAACCCCCTTCTTTCACTTTATCCGCTGCAGGCTGGCGAAGAGCCGGGTAATAGCCAGGTTCCATGAAACATGGACAAGAGCTGCCGCGCCTGCACCTAAAAGCCAGTAGCCGGTTTGGCTGAAAAGATATTGGGTAATTTGTCCAAAGAACCAGTGACTCAAGACACTGGCCAACCCGGCCCAAAATCCCAAACGGCGGGAGGACAGGTAGTCGTGTACCGCTTCCACCAAACCAAAGACCCCGTGGGTAAGGGGGATGGAAGTTCTTAAAAGTAAGGCGGTTCCCGTTTTGATGAACTCCTCCAGCCAGGGAATCACCCAAATGATACATCGTTCTCCCCCGCCCTTGACTATCAGCACGTTTAACCCCCAGGCCAAAAGCGCAGCCACCAGGCCTGCTCCCAAATACGTCATGTCATCCTCCATTCCACAAGGCTAGTGAATAGTATTAACATAATAGGGGAACGTTATCCACCTTCCGGGTAACATTCCCCAATAATCTCACCATCTTTATTCTATATCTGATTTAATATGTACCCCATTAAAATCATTCATGGCTTTTTCTATGCCGGCACTGCACCAGGTCTTTAACCCGGTCACTGCCACTTTTATCAGTTCAGGCAAAACCTTTGTTTCCGCTCCGGTGAATTCACTTAAAACATAGTTTTCTACCTTCATGAACTGGGGAGGACGGCCAATGCCAATTTTTAGACGGCCATAATCGGGAGAATTCAACATTTGCGTAATGGATTTGAGGCCATTGTGGCCCCCCGTCCCTCCTCCCGGCTTAAAGCGGATGCGGCCGAATTCCATATCCAGATCATCATGTATCACAATGAGATCGTCGATGCTGTCCTGGTAATAATTTAACAGCTCCAAGACGGCCTCACCGCTCCTGTTCATGTAAGTTTGGGGTTTAGCCAACAGCACTTTTGCTCCGTCCAGAAATCCCTGGCCTAAAAGAGCCTGGTTCTGTTTTTTTTCAATCGCAACTTCCAGGATTGATGCCAGTTCATCCACAACCATAAAACCAATATTATGGCGGGTTTTTTCGTACTTCTTCCCCGGATTGCCTAAACCAACAATCAGCTTCACGTTATCTCCTCCACCTCTCTATACCCTAAAGGAGGCGAGTTACTCCTGCCCGTTTTCTACCACAGGGTCCCCGTGAGGAAGCTCCGGTGCAGTTTGCTCCTCCTCTATAGTCTCTGCCGTTCTGGGCGCTACCACCACAGCAATAACAGAATCCAACTCACTTATAATCTTTAAGGGCGTAGTTTTTTGCAGGTCGGAAACGGTATACTTGTCTCCAATTTCCAGAGCAGTGATGTCCGCTTCCAGGTAGTCGGGAATTTCCGCCGGTAAGGCCTCAACTTCCACAGACCTTTCACCCAACTGGAGCACACCGCCCATTTTTATACCCACAGGCGTACCGGTGACCTGGATAGGTATCTCCGTACGAATTTTCTTATTAAGGTCCACCTGCTGCAAGTCCACATGGTGAATCTCTCCGTTCACCGGATGTTTTTGTATTTCTCTAATAACAGCAGGATATGACCCTTGGGGCAGGGTAACCTCGATGACATGGGCGCCGCCCACTCTGCTTAAGTCTCTCTCCGCTATTTTAATAGGAATATTACCGATTTTGCTCCCGTAAAGAACGCCGGGAACGTATCCTTTTTTTCTTAGTTCCCTTACTGTATGTTTGGTATTGACAGGACGTTTGTCCGCCCTTAGGACATGCTTTCCCATATTTTATCACCTCTGACATGTATATTGGGGACATCTTTATTATTGCCAAAGGTGATTTATAATAGACAAACCCCAGCAGCCTGGGGTTTGTCCGTTTATCTTAGTCGAATAATTTACTGACGGAAAGGTCTTCATGAATCCGGATAATGGCTTCACCTATTAGAGGTGCCACGGAAAGAACCTTCATCTTATCCAGCTTCTTCTCCGGTCCCAGGGGAATCGTGTTGGTCACTACTACTTCTTTGATGGGTGACTTGGCCAGTCTCGCAATGGCAGGCCCTGATAAAACGGGATGGATGCAGCAGGCATATACTTCTTTGGCTCCCCTGTCCATGAGGGCTTGGGCGCCCAGGGTAATGGTACCGGCGGTATCGATGATGTCATCAATCATGACCACTGTTTTCCCTTTCACATCGCCGATAATATGCATAACCTCAGCCACATTGGGCATGGGACGCCTCTTGTCGATAATGGCCAAAGGTGCATGTACCCTGTCGGCCAAAGCGCGGGCTCTGGTTACACCGCCAAGGTCCGGAGAAACCACGACAAGGTCGTCCATCTGTTTATTCAGGAAGTACTCCGCTAAAATAGGCACACCCAGTAAATGGTCCACAGGAATATCAAAAAAGCCCTGAATCTGCCCGGCATGCAAATCTACGGCTAAAACACGCCGTGTCCCTGCAGCGGTTAGGAGATTGGCCACCAGTTTAGCCGTAATAGGGTCTCTGGCCTTGGCTTTTCTATCCTGTCTGGCATAACCGTAATAGGGTAATACGGCAGTTATCCTGCGGGCAGAGGCCCGTCGTAAAGCATCAATTAAAATGAGAAGCTCCATGATGTTCTCATTAACAGGCGAAGAGGTAGGTTGAATAACAAATGTATCGGCTCCCCGCACACTTTCGTCAATGGCTACATTAATTTCTCCGTCACTGAATCTTTTTACATGGGCGGCACTGACCTCAACACCTAAATACTCGGCGATCTCAGCCGCTAATTGGGGGTGAGCGTTACCTGTGAATATTTTAAGTTTTTTAGTCATGATTTTTGTCCTCCCTAACCTCTTCTTTTCCTGTACCTTGGGCCCTGCTTTTCCAATTCTCGATATTACGCTGTTTTCCCCGGGCAACAGCAAGGGCTCCTGCCGGTATATCTTTGTTCACTGTGGAGCCAGCCCCAATATAGGCACCCTCGCCTACGGTGATAGGTGCCACCAGGTTCGTATTGCTGCCGATAAAGGCGCCGTCACCTATATAAGTCGGGTATTTATTCACCCCATCGTAATTACAGGTTATGGTACCCGCCCCAATATTGACGCCTTTACCTACGGTACTGTCCCCTACATAACTCAAATGGGGCACTTTGGAACCAGGACCAATATAGGAATTCTTAACTTCCACAAAATCTCCAACTTTAACACCTTCAGCCAGAACCGTACCGGGGCGCAGGTAACTGTAAGGCCCGATGGTACAGCTTTTGGCCACCTTGGCCTGAAACAGATAAGAGTAATTGATTACCACATCATCCTCAATGATGGAATCGACGATACGGGTATTAGGTCCGATTTCGCAGTTCTCCCCGATCCTGGTCTTCCCTTCCAGGATCACACCTGGATAGAGTATGGTATCTTTCCCAATGACCACCTCTTCTTCTACATAGGTGTGGTCGGGGTTGATCACTGTTACCCCTTGATCCATGAGCTTTTCTAAGATACGGCGGCGCATCTGGACTTCGGCTTCTGCCAGCTGCCGGCGGTTGTTGATGCCCATGGCTTCGTTGGGATCAGTAAGCAACAGGGTATCAACCTTCTCCCCATCCTCCACCAGGTACTTTATGACATCCGTTAAGTAGTATTCTCCCTGGGCATTAGCCGGAGTTAAAAGGGCTAGTTTCTCCTTAAGACTTTCGATGCTGAAGCAATAGGCACCTGTATTAATCTCCCTGACAGCCTTTTCTTCTTCTGCCGCATCCTTCTCTTCCACAATTTTCTCTACACCTTGAGCATTTTTTATGATACGACCGTATCCTGTGGGGTCGGAGAGCAGAGCCGTAAGAATCGTAGCTTTGGCTCCAGCCTCATTATGTTTTTCGCGAAGTCTTTTTAAGGTTTGTCCTCTTAAAAGAGGGGTATCACCACAGACCACCAGGCAGTCCCCGCTGGAATATTGCTGTAATAAGGGTAAAGCCTGCAGGACTGCATGTCCTGTTCCCAACTGCTCTTTTTGATAGACTATTTGGAAGCCGGCCCCTAATACGGACTCCACACGTTCCGCCTGATAGCCCAGAACCAGAATAATGTTTTCCACATCCGCAAATCTTAAAGAATTTATGACATGCTGTATCATGGGCTTACCCGCCACGCGATGAAGTACTTTGGGCATGTTCGACTTCATCCTGGTCCCTAATCCAGCTGCCAAGACAACTGCAACTGACTGCGGCAAACTAACCCCTCCTTAGTCCCTGTTAGTACATAAATATTTATATCATAAATTTTAGCCAAAAGTAATCACTAATTATGGTAACTGCCCCATACTTTCCGCACAAGGACAAAAGCACGTACGTGCACTAAATTAATTGTTGTGCTTTTGTCCTTTCAAAGGGAACCCCTGCGTTCCCTATGACGCTCCGCTGTTACCCTCCTCATTGAAACTTAGGGGATACCTCCCCTAACACCCCTAATTTAAGAAAGTTATACTTTCTTAAATTAAAAAAGGAGCCTCTCTCGAAAGCTCCTCTCTCTGCTTGTCCTTTTTCACCGTTATATGGCTTCCTGATAAGCCTTTAGGACAGCTGTCTGAATAATTTCCCGGGCATTAGCTGAAATAGGATGGGCTATATCCCTGAATTCCCCCTCGGGTGTTTTTCTACTGGGCATTGCAACGAACAAACCGTTAGTCCCTTCCACAACTTTAACATCATGGACAACAAAAGCATTATCAAAAGTAACCGAGACAATAGCCTTCATTCTACCTTCCTGATTTATCTTTCTAATCCGGACATCTGTAATATTCATAAATGTTCACCACCTTCCCCACATCCTGCTGATTTATACCTATTCGTCACATTTTTGGATTTTCCTTCTTCTCTTTATGAAATTTCCCATTATTTAGCTATTTTATACATTTATTTAGGATATATTTTCCATTTCAGCAATGAGGATGGAGCATAATTTTTCTTTCTATTTCATCGACTTTACTCAATTTCAAGAGAGAGTAGTAATTGGGTACCAGTTTTTGTTCCGGAAGCTCGGTATCCACTAACACGCCAATCCCCAGGACCTCAGCTTTAAATTCCGCCAGGAGTTCCACCATACCTTTCGCCGTCCCCCCGGCTTTCATGAAATCATCAATGATTACAACACGACTTTCTGTTGGTAAGGCCCTTCTGGCCAGGGACATGGTACGAATATTCCGGGAAGAGCCCGTTACATAGTTGAGGCTTACCGCCGAACCTTCGGTGACGCGGCTCCCGTCACGGATGATCACCAAGGGTAGATTGAGGGCCTTGGCGGTCATGAGGGCTAAAGGAATACCTTTGGTTTCTATAGTGACGACAAACTCCGGCTCTAATTCTATAAAATGCTGGGCAAATATCTCACCGACCTTTTGGGCTAACCTCGCATCAAAAATGATGTCTGTCATGTAAAGATATCCCCCGGGTAAAATACGGCTGGGATCAGAAAGCTTTTCGGCGATTTCCTGTAAAAATTCATCTTTCTCCCGGGGCCCCACGAGGGGAGAATAAATCACGCCTCCTCCTGCCCCGGCCAAAGTCTCCACTTTACCTAAAGTAAACTCCCGAAAAACGTCCCTGATAATACTAATATCTTCGCTGATACTGGATTTGGCGGACTGGAAAAGTTCAGCAAAAAAATTGAGGGAAAAAAGGGTATTAGGTTTTTCCAGGAGATACTTGGTGATAATCACGACTCGTTCACTTCTACGCCATTTTTCCAAAAAATCACCCCCGCTAGGAGAATAAGCCAAGGAGAATCACGAATATTTAAGTAATATTTTAACCTATTTATTCAGGTTTAGCCAGTACCAGGATTCCTTTTTAAGGAAAAAAATAAGGAGGCTGCCCTCCCTATGAGCATAATACTTTTTGTACCAGCTCTAAATCGCTGGTTTTATCCACATCTATACCAATTTCGGGAAAGGGGGAAATAATACCCACTCCTTTAATCCCTAACAGTTCTAAGGCTTTATCTTCAGCATCTTTAATGGAGAGCCGTCCCATTAAATAACGCAGCAAGAAAAACCACCCGATATAGGAAGCCAGGGATAAGGGTTTCTTGCGTAAACGTACCAGTTCCTCGGCAAACCTGCTGCACTTTTTCATAATTTCGGGCTTAAGGAGAAACATGTTCCCTCCTGTGAAAACACCTTCTTTAAGGTTCACATAGGTCCTTTGCACACCGGGGTATTTACTTTCATTGGTTTCCTTCTTTACAATAGGATAAAACAGATCACCCTCCAGCCCCCGGCAGCTCTCCAGGAAACCGTTCACAGCCTCAGTTGTTAAGAGGGGAATATCTCCTGTGGTCACAAGTACTTTTTCTTGATATTCCTCGGGGGAAAGGCAATCTAAAGCCTTTAATAAACTATGTACAAGTGACTCGCCACTTTCCACCAGTTCAATTCCTGGGTGGTTTGGAAAATATTTTTTTAGTTCGTGCCGGGGACCGGCAATAATAATCCGCTCTATATATGGGGAACCCAGGACCGCATCCACAACATACTCGACCATTACCCTACTACCGATGGGTATCAGCGCTTCATTCTCCGGTAAATTCCCGCCTTTCAAGAGGTTTTCTTTTTTTCCTCCTGCCAGTATGATTCCTGAGGTCATACCAAGACTCCCTTCAAGGGGGTTATTATTGTTTACTTTTTAAGAGCTCCAACAAGGCCTGCTGCGCACGCTCAATGTGTTCCTCTCCCAACCTCTGGGCAAGGTCCACATCCCGGCTGCCGATGGCCTCCACAATGGCCCGGTGCTCCTCCAGGGTCTTTTTCATCCGCCCCGGGTATTTAATAGAAGTAACGCGAAGACGATGAATCTGCTCCCTTAAGTTGTTTAACATGACCACCAGTCTTTCATTGCGCGCGGCTTTGTAGATTAGGTCATGAAAACCTGTATCTATTTCAATAGTGGCCGGAATATCCGTGGTCTCTAAATACTCGGTTTCTTTGATTAAGTGTTTTTCCATTTCTTCGATCTCAGCAAGACTTGCCCGTTCCGCAGCGAGACCACAGGCCAGGGCCTCCAAAGCTCCCCGTATTTCATAGACATCGGAGATATCCTTCAGGGAAATATCAGCCACATAAGCCCCTTTACGGGGAATCATAATGACAAACCCTTCCAATTCCAGTTTGCGAATGGCCTCGCGCACCGGTGTACGGCTCACGCCCATTTCTTCCGCTAACTGGATTTCCATGAGACGCTCCCCGGGCCTCAGCACCTGCTTAATGATAGCATCTCTCAAAGCTTCAAAGACAATATCACGTAAAGGTTTATAATTATCCAGTATCACAGGGGTTAAACGCCGTTCACTCATCGACAACTATCCTCCTATCCAAATCCCGGGGACCCAGGGACCGTGTCACCACTACCTGCCAGCCAGGTTTTATCCAACAGGAAGCTAATTCTTTTGCTTCCGATTCATTCTCCATAAAGGCGATAAGGGTCGGCCCGCTCCCCGACATCATGGCTTTTTTCGCTCCCAGATCCCTTAATTCCTCCAGCCAATCCCGTAATTCCGGATACAAATCAAAGGTGGCATATTCCAAGACATTGGCCATGGACTGATATAAAAGCCCCAAATCACCTGTCTCCAAAGCCGCCAAGGCTCTCTTAAGAGAGGGTCTTTCTTTAATGATTACCTCCTTTAAGTGCCCATAAACCTCCTTCGTAGACACTCCAAAAGGAGGCTTTACCAGCACGAGCCAAAGCGGAGGACAAGGAGGAAGCTCTCTGATCATTTCCCCCCTGCCTGTAGCCAGGCCAGTTAGGGGGTGCAGACAGAAGGGCACGTCCGAACCCAGACGGGCCCCATATGTTCTTAAGTCATCAAGGGATAAGCCCATGTCATACAAACGATTAAGACCCAGTAAAACGGCGGCGGCATCAGTACTGCCTCCGGCCAATCCCGCGGCCACAGGTATCTCCTTCGTAAGCTTGATGTGAACCCCTGCTATGTCCGGAAAATCCTTTTGGAGTAAAGTTGCCGCCCGATAAGCCAAATTATCGGGACCCGAGCTTAGTTCCGGCACATTGATCTCCAGTGTAATCCCTGTTTGTCTCTTTTCCAGGGTAATAAGATCATGAAGTTCTATGCCCTGCATAATCATAGCCACTTCATGATAGCCGTCATCCCTCTTGCCCAGGACATCCAGGGTTAAATTTATTTTAGCATATCCCTTCACGGAAACCTGCTGCATCCTATTCGCCAACCTTATCGTATGAGGATTTCTAATTTTAACCTATTGTAACATGAAATCCTAGCGGTTGTTGAGGGTTTTTTGCATAAAACAGGTCTCTTCTACTATATTCCCCCAAGGAGTTTCCTTACTTAAGTTTTCTTCCTGCGCTGTCCTGCTTTCCAATTTATGCAATAACTCCTGCAAGGGCTCAAGTTTCTCATACAAGATGACCAGCAAATCCCCCGGTTTGCATTTACTGAGTGCTACCAGTACGGCTGTAAGCTCCGGCAGGATAATTTCACCTGCCTTGTTTTTATTGGTCCCCAGTTTAAAACCTTCCCACAAGAGGGAAGCTGCCTCACCCGCTCTCCTGCCGCGCAAATCCTGATCTTCTTTGATAACACAATAGTCCAGGTAGTTTCCTGCCACCCGGCCCGCTTCCATGATGTCCCGGTCTCTTCTATCTCCCGGGACCCCCAGGACCCCTAATAAACGCTGGGGTTCCAGCTTCTTTGCGTACTGGAGAATATTTTGAATGGCTGCCGGGTTATGGGCATAGTCAAGCAATACCCTGATATCACCCAGCTGAAAAAGCTGGCAACGCCCCGTATTATGCCATGTGGTAAGATTGAAGGTTTGCAGGCCTTCCCTGATAACGGACACAGGCATGCCCAAACTGATACATGCTGCTGCAGCCGCCAGGGCGTTAGCGGTATTAAAGGTGGCACGGCCGTGCACGGTTAAGGGAATGTCTTCCACAGCAACAATGCTGTGATACCCATCCCCTACGGCATAAACAAGCTGGTCTTTTTTTACAAACACCGCCTTTTGTCCTGTACTAAGATGTCTCTTGATAATCAGGTTATCTTCAGCCAGGGAAAAATAAAGGAGGTTTTCTTTGACACGGGAAGCTATAACCATGCTCCAGGGATCATCGGCATTTAACACTGCTGTTCCGTTCTTCACCAAAGCCTCAATTACCAGAGACTTCACATGGGCTAATTGTTTCAAATCCTTAATTCCGTCTAAACCAAGATGATCTTCACTAATATTGGTGATCACCCCCACCGTGGCTTTATCGTAGCCAAGACCGGACCGGAGAATCCCGCCCCTGGCTGTTTCCAGAACGGCTATTTCCACCCTGGAGTCCCTTAATACGGCCTGGGCACTGCGGGGACCTGTTGTATCACCTTTTATCAGGCACTCCCTCCCCACAAACACTCCCCCTGTTGTCGTTAAACCGACACATTTCCCCCACAGACCCGCAATATGCCCTACCAGTCGAGCTGTAGTTGTCTTCCCGTTGGTACCTGTTATGGAAACCACGGGAATCCTCCCCGAATGGCCTTGGGGAAACAAATAATCCACAATGGCTCCTGCTGCATTGCGGCTGACTCCCCGGCTAGGGAAGTGGTGCATACGAATACCCGGCGCAGCATTGATCTCAATGACTGCACCCTCCTTGTCCAAAGGCCTCTTTATATCCGGGGTTACTAAATCGACTCCCGCCACATCCAACCCGATAATCCTGGCCGCACGTACAGCAAGCTTACTGATTTCCGGATGAACCTCCTCGGTCACATCTACCGCTGTACCACCCGTACTTAAGTTGGCATTTTCTCTTAAGTAGACCACTTGCTTAAACTCGGGTACAGAGGAGGGATGCATTTTTTGCTTGGCTAAAACGAGAAGAGCAGCAGGGTCAATTTTTATTTTCGTCAGTGGCTTTTCATGTTCTTCTCCGCGGCTGGGGTCCTGGTTTGCCAGCTCTATTAACTGTTCCACACTGTGTATCCCATCGCCGATCACGTGGGCGGGAATTCTTTCGGCCGCCGCCACCATCTTGTTCCCTACGACCAGAAGGCGGTAGTGTTTGCCCACGATATATTTCTCTACAATAATGTCCTCGCTGTAGGCTTGAGCAATGCGAAAGGCTGTCCTGATTTCCGCCTCACTTTCCAGGTTAAGGGTCACACCTTTCCCCTGGTTACCGTTACAGGGTTTTACGACCACACTATCTCCAAGTTTGACCGCTATTTTTACAGCTTCATCTTCCGTGCAGGCCACATCTCCCCAAGGTACAGGTATCCCACCTTCAGCCAAAAGCTGCTTGGTGAGGTTTTTATCACCGGCAATATCCACACTAATGCAAGAAGTCAGTCCTGTAATGGTGGCCTGAACTCTCTGCTGCTTAATCCCGTGTCCCAGCTGAAGCAAGCTTCCCTTGCCCAGGGGCATCACGGGGATATCCCTTTTCCTACACTCTTCGATGATAGCCTGTGTACTGGGCCCAAATCCGTATTCCCGTCCAGCCTGGCGGATTTTCTCTATTTCCCCATGTACATTGCATTCCCTGTTATTTATTAGTACCTGAATAAGATGGAGGGCACTCTTTAGAGCCTGGATCCCCGCTTCCATGACCCCTGCCTCCACAATTACCTCATATATACCCGGGTTATCGGTCGCTACCGTCTTGCCGTAAATTACGGAGAATCCTGCCATGCACTGGAGTTCCAGGGCAACGTGTTCAACAATATGACCAAACATGGTCCCTTCTTTAACCCTTTCCAAAAATCCCCCTTCACGCCCCCGGGAACAATGATGCCCTTGCAACTGTGGAATATTACGGGCCAGTTTTTCCGCAAAACCGGGAATCTGGTCACTCCAGATGTTAGCCAGGTCTTCCAAATCAATGATTGCCTTGACTACGGGATAATGACTGTAGATATTTCTACCGCGGTATTCCCGTATTTCCAATATCCTCATCACGGAACCCCCTAAAAAAATATCCCCAAAATGTATTATTTACCACATTCAGGAAGTATAGTCTTGCTTTACTTATTTCAGGGAAGCAGGGGTTCTCTTTTACTAAGGTTAAATCTGTAGCCATGGGGCAGGATATGGGTTGTGACATGAGTAAGGGCCAAATACTGGTTAGGCTCCAGCAGGGAAGCATTGGTATGGGTGACACCCCTTCCGTCGAGAATGGTCACCGTCTGGCTCCCCCACACCAGTAACTCATCCTCATCAATAATCACAGCAGTATCCTCGTCAATGCCCAGACCTAACACGGCTGGGTTTTGGGCTAAGGCGGTTAAAAGCCTGCCAATACGACCGCGCTGGGCAAAATGCTGGTCTATGACGATACCGGACAGCAAACCGATTCCGGGAGACATTTTCACCGTATTTAGTTTAGGTGATTCATCACTGTCTCCCTCCGTAATCATGGTAGAACTCATCACTGAGGCCCCGGCGCTTGTTCCCGCCACCACCAAACCCCGGTGACGGGCTTTTTCCAGGGCGGAAAGAAGCGCGGTACCGCCCAGAGCACTGGTAATCCGTAACTGGTCACCTCCTGTAAAAAATACTCCCGTGGCGTAAGCAATCATCTGTTTAACCTTTTCCGAATTAGACGCCGTCCGGTCGGGTACATCCAGTACCTCTACCTTTTTACAGCCCAGTTTAGTAAACACTTTCTGGTACATGGCTCCCACTTCATCAGGTGCTTCTGTGGCCGCAGTAAGAATAATCACCCGGGCTTCCTCCCCACCTGCCAGGTCCAGGAACTTTCGCAAAATCAGGCAGGACCCTTCTTTGTCCTCAGCCCCGCCGATAATCACCAGTTTGCCGTTGATTTCTTGCACGAAAAGACCTCCTGTATTAGTTGGTAGTTGATAGTTGGTAGTGAAGAAGATAAAGCAAAAGCGCCTCCAAGGGCGCTTAGACGGTGTCGGGGTGCCATATGGTCTCATCCTGGGGACGGAAGGTCTGGCATGCAGTGGCTACACTGGTAGTAGCCGTAGGCCAGGGATGGTCCGTGGTCACTTCTATACCCTTGGCATGACATTCTTGAGCCTTGTTATACAAGCAATTGATAACACTGCATTTTACCACGGGCGGCTTGCCCTCTCCCCCGGTAACTTGAGCATTGTTGTACTCCATTGGCTATTCCTCCTTTTTCTCACCTGTAGTATTGGTTAGGAGAAAACAATATATACAATTTAGGAAAGGGGACACACCTGTTTAGTTACTAGTTACTAGTTATTAGTTATTAGTTATTAGTTACTATACCTCCATGCTGTTAACAGCACCAGCAGAAGAATGAAATTATTCAGCTTGTCGACACCTGATATCTTTTTTTAAGACATCCAATATCGGTAATCGGAAGTCGTAAGTCGGGAAATAGACAGGAATGTCCCCAATAAAAAAGAAACTTGGCTTTGCTGCCAAGCTTCAAGTTTGACACGTGGTATTTACCCCTTTTAATATTTTACTTCCCACTTCTCATTTCTCAAAGTTCCCTTTTACTACTGCCTGTCCCTGTTTTACCATGCACTGGCCCCGGGCAAAGACGTATTCAATATTTAAGTCTTGATCCAGAACGACAATATCGGCATCACCACCAACCTGCAGGGAACCTTTGCGAGGATAGAGTTTTAAAGATTGAGCGGGATTTTGGGTAATCACTTTAAGGGCATCACTCAAGTTTACTTTCTCTTCTAAAATAAGACTTTTAAATTCCGTATAGAGAGAATCCAGTTCTGCTACCAGGAGTCTCTGGATTCCTCCCTTTTCATCAAAAAGGGGCATACTTCCGTTCCCATCAGAACTCATAGTGATCCGGTCTATAGCCACCCCTTGCTCCAGGCAATATTTTATAGCCCGGGAGGCTTTTACCGATTTATCGGCCCCGGCCCCAGGACTTACCCCCGAGGTCATGTCAATCATCCCACCCATTTTGGCAAATCTGATACCATCTTCCAAAAGATACGGGTTACGATTGATATGGGTTGGAGTAAACTGGCTGATGGGAATCTCCGTTTCCTCCAGGATCTCAAACAACATTCCCAGCTTGTGCCGGCCGTCCCCTACGTGGAGGTGTAAGACGCCGGCTTTTCCGCTTAAGATTCCTCCTACCCTGGCCTCCGCCGCCAGTTTAGCGATATCCTCCTTGCTGGGCTGAGCCGAGCGGTGATCTGAGATGGCGATTTCTCCACAGCCTAGGACTTTATCAATAAGAATAATGTCATTCCTCACATTATCCGTAATGGTACGGGTTGGAACTTCATAAGCCCCTGTATAAATATACGTAGAGAGTCCTTCTGCCTCCAGTCCCCGGGCTTTGGCCAGTAATGAGGCCATATGGCGTGTGGTACCGTCAGTTCCCAGGCAGCCAACCACCGTGGTAATGCCTGCTCTGGTTACCCTGCTCAGCATCACCTCGGGGGTACGGGAGGCAAAACCTGCTTCCCCGCCTCCCCCGATCAAATGAACGTGCTGGTCGATGAACCCAGGAACCACGTATTTTCCCTTAACATCGATGACCTCTACCTCTCCGTAAACCGGTGAGGGATCAATCTTTTCCGCTATATAGGCAATGGAATTTCCCGCCAGGAGCAAGTCTTTCTCCCCTGTGTCCTCGGGAGAAAAGACCCGGCCCCCTTTTAGAATTTTAAACAATGCTGACACCTCCAATGGGCTGAAAGGTTATTACATGGCGACAGAATTCTCTCTCTTGGTTTCTCGTTGTTTCCAGATGGCCTTACCGGTGTAACCGTAAAGCCAGGCAATGATAAAGCCCAGGTAGCACATGACGGCCCAGGGGGCATAGGCTTGGGTGGGTACGCCCAGGGTGGCCGCCATGTAAACGCCCGCGGCACTCCAGGGAATGAGAGGTACCACCACGGTACCCGAATCTTCTGTGGTCCTGGATAAAACATTCAGTTTAATACCAAATTCTTTGAAGACCGGATGATAAATTCTTCCCGGCACGATAATGCTCAAGTAAGAGTTGCCTGTAACCAGACCTGTTAAAATACCCGTTAATGAGGTGGAGAAGATGAGGTTACCAACTTTTCCTTTAATAAAGGATTCCTTGATAGAATCCAGTATTTTACCCAACATTCCGGTATACTCCATCTCACCGGCAAAGATATAGGCCATAAAAACGGTAGCAATGGAAGAAACCATACTGGTTATGCCGCCGCGGTTCAGGAGGTTATTTAGTTCGGGAATAGACGTTTTGAAATTGCCACCGCTGTACATGGCTGTAATAACTTCCTTAAAACCGGCACCCTGGACAGTCCAGGCCAAAATCATGGCGATAACCGTACCGATCCAGAGGGCAGGAATACTGGGTACTTTTTTGTAAGATAGGTAAAAGACAACTACAGGCGGTAAAAGCAGTAAGGGGTTCAGGTTAAAGGTGGCGTCTATCCCGTTTAATAACTGGTTAATGCGGCTGTAATCAATTTCGCCGGATATTTTGAAACTGAACACCTGATAGACCACTAAAGAGATTAAAAAGGCGGGCAGGGTGGTCCAGAGCATGGACCTGATGTGATCAAAGATGTCCACTTCCGCAGTGGCAGCGGCTAAAATGGTGGTGTCGGAAATAGGGCTCATTTTATCTCCCAGGTAAGAACCGACCACAATGGCTCCGGCTGCCACGGGCAAGGGAACGCCTAGGCCATAGGCCACACCCATAAGGGCTACGCCCAGAGTGGCGGCTGTTCCCCAGGAGGTACCCGTCATAATGGAAGAGATGGCACATAACACGGTGGCAGATACCAGGAAGGTTTTGGGCGTTAAGATCTTCATGCCCAGGTAGATAAAATAGGGAATGGTCCCGGAAATGAGCCAGGCTCCTACCAGAGGACCAACCATGATAAGGATTAAGATGGCACCCATGGCCCTGTCAATGGTAGGCCTGATCCCCTTCTCCAACAATTCTTCCCAGGTAAAGCCCAGGTGAAACACACTCAGAAAAGTAACAAACATGGAAATAATGAGAAGCATGATGGCGGCATTGGCCCGGAGAATACCTACTCCGTAAAACAATAAAGCGACGGCAAAAATAATGGGCAGCAGTGAAATTCCTAAAGACGGCTGTTTTTTTGCTTTTTCTTGCACATTTGACCCCTCCTTGGTATTAGTTTCTTTTTCTAAATGCAATATTCGTGCCAGTTTTAAAAGCGTTCTTAATAACCCAGAACGGCAGTCATTTACGCCCTTTTGCCAATTTTACACGTTTTTCCCGACAAAAAAGGGAAGGCCATTACCTTCCCTTTTCCATCCCTTTTCTTCCCTTTTCCAGTTCAATCAGGACAAAGCTCCCAGCCAACGATGACCTTCCATACTTAATTCCAGCCCTTTTACTCCTCTTCTTACCTTGAGCAGGCCTTTTTTACGCAATTTTTCAATGAGCTGGCGCGCCTGTCCTTCGGATATCCCTACTTTTTCGGCCAGGGATCTCCGTCCTATAGGTTCTCCTCTTTTATTGGCTTCAGCAATTTCCGTGAAAAGATTCCTTATAAACACATCTTTTTCTGTGTTGAGGCTCTCCTCAGGTGCAAAATCCTTTATTTCCTCAGGTAATAACTGAGGCTCAGGTGCGCGATCAGGGCAAATGTTGACCAGGTATTCCACCACGTTATGAAGCTGCCGGATATTGCCGGGCCAGGAATAGGCCAAAAAGGGATCCCGCACAGCTTTAAAGTACTCTTCCGCCTTTAAGCTGGGACGCCCTTTAAAAAATCGTTTATAAAATATTTCCACCAGCGTCATGATGTCCTCTTTTCTTTCTCTGAGGGACGGCAGCTTAAGGGGAAGCACATTTAAGCGGTAATAGAGGTCTTGCCGGAAAAGACCCTTTTCGATCAGTCCCTTTAAATCTTTATTGGTGGCCGCAATCACCCTGACATCGACAGGAATAACCCGTGATCCGCCGATGCGACGTACCTCTTTTTCTTCCAGGACCCTGAGCAGCCGGATTTGAAAAGAAAGGGGGGCATCACCAATTTCATCTAAAAAGATGGTACCACCGTGGGCCTGTTCAAAGAGACCGGGCATTCCGCCTTTCTTGGCCCCGGTAAAAGCTCCTTCGTTATAGCCGAAGAGTTCACTTTCCAGAAGACTCTCCGGTAAAGCGGCAAAGTTAACGGCAATAAAGGGCCCCTTTTTACGCGGCGAGGCATTGTGAATGGCCTGGGCAAAAAGTTCCTTACCCGTTCCATTTTCACCCTGGATTAAAATGGGTGAATGAGAGCGGGCTATTTTTGCCGCCAGCTCTTTGGTATACACTAACGGTTCACTCTTTCCCACAATATCGGCAAAGGTATAGCGGGCATAATACTCCCGGCCCAGGAGTTTCCTTCTTAACTCTTCTTCTAATCTCTGGATTTCCGTCACATCTTTAAGGGTATATACCCGTCCCATGGTACTATCATTTTCCTTGATAAGGGAATTATTAATGACCACTTGTCTCTCTTTGATTTTTACAAAATTTTCTCCCTCCACCTTTTCCCCCCGGAGGATGGAAACGACCTCCTTGTCTAACGCTTCGTCCTGAAGACTCTTTCCCAGGAGTTCCGCACCATTCAAACCAAAAATCTCTTCCGCCCTGGCATTAAAGACAGATATTTTATCCTGCTGGTCCAGGGCGATAATCCCGTCGTGAACTGTGTTGATAATGGTCTGGAGCTGGTGTTTCATCTGGTTGTTGGTATCGGCCATCTGTTTGGCTTTTTTGATCAAGTTTAAAATATCTTTGATATACCTGGCCGAAAGCAGGTTAGCCTTTTCGTCCAGGAGCTCCAAAAACCTTAAGATTTCCACCAGCGTGGTCATATCAATATTTCTTGTTTTGATGTCAATAACTTTTTCCACAAAATCAGGCACCAGGTCCAGTTCACCGGGCGTTACAGCCACCTTAACCCTAGGGAAATCTTCAACACCCGGATAAAAAGGAAAATAATCAAGGTGGTGCAAACCCAAAGCCTGCAACAAAGAGATAGTCTCCAAGGTTGACGACTTCAAATCGTTCACTAACAAGACACCGGTACCGGCAGGAATATCCAACAGCTTATCGATGTCGTGATAATTTATGGAACGCCGCGCTATAATCACAGGGCAGTTCAAAGGCAAATACTCTTTAGTTTGTTCATAGACAATCTGACTGGAAAAAACCACAAGGTCACCGGTAACAGTAGTTTTTAGCGTACCATCTACATAGTACCCATGCAACTTGACCCGATCCCCCAGTAGTTCTTGGAGCTGGTGGAGCAGAGCTTGGCAGGTTGTTTTTCCTTTGGCAATGAGGGTGATAGACTTCATCATCCTTCTCCTTTTCTAGAACCCTTTCATTAATTTTCAGTTTATCACGTGTAAAAAGCGGAGGCCAGAGACAGGTTTCCCGGTGAACCAAACTTAAAAAGCGTGACCTAACCGGTCACGCTTTCGTTCTTTAGTGGACTCCTTCTTCTTTGTCGTTCATTAAACCTGCGTTTTCAAACATATTGAAGAGCAGGCTGATGACAATGGAAACAATGGTAGCCAAGGCCATCCCTTTCAGGGAAACTGTACCCAGTTCTACATGGGCCCCGCTTAAACCGATTATTAACACCACCGAGGTAAGAATGAGATTTTTGGGTTTGCTGTAATCTACTTTTTGTTCTACCAGCATACGAATACCGGAGGCAGCGATGACACCGAAGAGTAAGAGGGACACACCACCCATCACAGGAGTAGGAATACTCTGAATCAGGGCCGCCAGTTTGCCGGAGAAAGCCAGGATAATGGAGATGACAGCAGCACCGCCAATGACCCAGACGCTGAACACTTTAGTAATGGCCATGACACCGATGTTTTCCCCGTAGGTGGTAGTAGGCACTGAGCCTACAAAACCGGAGAGTGTTGTGGAAATGCCATCCCCCATTAATGAGCGGTGCAACCCGGGGTCTCTTGTTAAGTCTCTGCCTACGATATTTGCGGTAACGATGAGGTGACCGATATGCTCGGCAATGACGACCAGCGCCGCAGGAATAATGGTGATGATGGCGCCGATGTTGAAGGTAGGGGTATACATTGTGGGCATTTTAATTAAACTGGCTTGAGCAACAGGAGCGAAAGAAACCATGCCTAGAGCCAGGGATAATACATAGCCGGCCACAATACCAATCAGTATGGGAATGACCGCCAGGAATCCGCGGAAAAGAACAGAACCGAGAATCACCACAATTAAGGTTACCATGGAAACTAGTACAGCTTTAGGATCCAGGGTTTTGGCCGTTAGCCCGGCCATATCCGCGGCGACGGGAGCCAGTTCCAATCCAATGATGGCGACGATGGCACCCATGGCTGCAGGAGGAAATACTTTATGAATCCATGCGGTACCGGCGAATTTAATGATCGTGGCCGTAGCCATAAAGATAATCCCCGAAGCGATAAAACCTCCCAGGGCTGCTTCATAATTATATTTGCTCATCACAGCAAAAACGGGGGAGAGAAAGGCAAAACTGGAACCTAAAAAAGCGGGAATCTTTCCTTTACACAAGACCAAATAAATCAGTGTACCTATACCATTCATCAAGAGAACGGTGGCAGGGTCTACCTTAAAGAGAATGGGGACCAGGACGGAAGCGCCAAACATGGCAAACAAGTGCTGAAAGCTTAAAGGCAAAGCTTCCAGAAAGGGAACTTTTTCGTCTACTTGAATTACTTTTTTCGCCATAAACAACAACTCCTTATCGCCTCACCGGGCAAAATTTAAAGGGATAATGAAAAGACTCCTTACTGCAAAGCGCAATAAGGAGTATAACCTACTCGAGGGTTTTTAATTCCTTACCGGCCTCACAGGGACAGTTTAAAGGAGCTTTTAGATTTTTCCTGTACCGAAGACAGTATAGCAGGGGTATGTCTCCCTGTCAACCTACTAGTGACTTCTTCTGCTTTTCGTATTTCTCCCTGTCTGCCTTCTTTAAAAATTTCTTCCGCAGGCGGAAGGATTTAGGCGTTACCTCCAAATACTCGTCATCTCCCAAGTACTCCAGGGCCTGTTCCAGAGTAAAAAGACGGGGTGCCTTAAGCTTCACTGTCTCTTCTTTGGTAGAAGACCTCATGTTGGTAAGGGCTTTTTCTTTGCAGACATTCACCACGATATCCTGTTCCCGGCTGTTTTCTCCCACAATCATGCCTTCGTAAACTTCAGTTCCCGGGATGATAAAGAGTGTCCCTCTATCCTCAATGGATAACAAGCCATAATTGGTAGCCGTACCCGTTTCCCAGGCAATGAGAACCCCGTTTTTACGGCTGGTTATCTCCCCCCGGTAAGGTTTATATTCCTCGAAGCTGTGGTTCATGATCCCGTAGCCCCGTGTATCCGTGAGGAATTCAGTACGGAACCCCACCAGCCCCCTGGCCGGGATAGAATATTCCAGGCGGACATGCCCGTTGGTATTGACCATGTTGAGAAGATCGCCCTTCCGCGCACCCAATTTCTCCATCACAGGCCCCACATACTCCTCGGGAATATCTAAAACCAGGTATTCAAAAGGCTCACACAGGATACCTCCCATTTCGCGGTAAATAACCTCAGGTTTTGATACCTGAAACTCCAGGCCTTCCCGGCGCATGGTTTCTACCAGAATAGCCAGGTGCAGCTCACCGCGGCCCGCCACTGAAAAGATTTCCGGGCTGTCTGTCTCCTGTACCCGCAAGGAAACATCGGTCTCCATCTCTTTCATTAAACGGGCCCCCAGTTTCCGGGAAGTGACAGGTTCCCCTTCTCTTCCGGCAAAAGGTGAATTGTTCACAATAAAGCTCATCTGGATGGTGGGTTCATCAATCTTTAAAAGAGGCAAAGCGAGAGGAGCATCCGGACTACAAATCGTCTCACCCACATTAATTTCCCCCAGCCCTGCTACAGCCACAATATCCCCCATGCTGGCCTCATTGATTTCCACCCGGTTTAAGCCCTGGAAACCAAAAAGCTTACTAATGCGGCAGGTTTCAATACGGCCATCCCTTCTTACCGCGGAAACCTGACTGCCGTTTTTGATAACCCCCCTATGAATCCGGCCAATACCGATACGGCCCAGGTAATCGTTATAATCCAGGAGGGTAACCTGCATCTGCAGCGGTTCTTCCAATTCACCTTCAGGTGCGGGGATATGTTCGATAATGGCCTTAAAGAGAGGCTCAAGATTTTCCCCCGGCTCCTGGTGAGATAAACTGGCTGTCCCTTTTAAACCGGATGCGTAGACAACGGGAAACTCCAACTGCTCCTCTGTAGCACCCAGATCGATGAATAAATCGATCACCTGGTCCACTACTTCCAAAGGACGGGCGTTTTCCCGGTCGATTTTATTTACAACGACAACGGGCACCAGGTTTTGCTCCAGCGCTTTTCTTAAGACAAACCTGGTCTGGGGCATACAGCCCTCAAAAGCATCGACAACCAGGAGCACACCATTGACCATTTTCATAATGCGCTCCACCTCACCGCCGAAATCAGCGTGGCCAGGAGTATCAATGATATTGATGGTAACCCCTTCATAGTTTACTGCCGTATTTTTGGCCAGGATCGTAATGCCTTTTTCCCGCTCCAGGTCATGGGAATCCATTACTCTTTCTACTACTTGCTCATTAGCCCTGAAGACACCGGACTGGGCCAGCATTTTATCAACCAATGTGGTTTTGCCATGGTCTACGTGGGCAATGATGGCAATGTTCCGTATATTATCACGTCGCACACCAATTTCCTCCCTTTAAAAACCTACCATGGTATTTTATTATGTCCCGCTAAGAAAAACAAGAGCCCCCGTTGAGGTAATGCTTACCCGGAAATTATTTTTTCGTAAAAAATAAAAGTAAGCATGGGAACTGCCTCAGGCAATCCCCATACTTTTTTCGTGATCTGCTATGTCTGATTTAAACCGCACGAAAAAGATTGTCCCCGCAGGTCCCGTGTCTATCTTAATCACTGCCTTGTGGCGTTGAGCAATGCTGTAACATACGGCCAGACCCAGCCCCGTACCCTTCTTCTTAGTGGTAAAAAAGGGCATACCAATATGCTCCAGAATTTCAGAGTCAATACCTTTACCTTCATCTTTTACCGCAAGTACTATTTCCTCTCCTTCCCTAAAGGTCGTGACTGTGAGCCTTCCCCCTGGTTCCATGGCTTCCAAGCCATTGCGTACCAGGTTTAAAATTAACTGGCGTATTTCATTGTCATTCAGGCAGACCTCAGGAATTTCCCCCAGTTCTACCTCAATATATTTATCTGCATGCATGGCACTGGCCTGGAGCAAAGGAAGGAGCGATTCAATAATGACATTGAGGTTCTCCTTTTTTAAATAGATGGGTTTACTCTTGGCTAAAGAAAGGAACTCCCCAATAATGTTATTGGCCCGGTTCAATTCTTCCAGCATAAGTTTAAAATAGTGCCGGTAAGAGGAGAACTCCTGCTTGAGACAGAAGAGCTGGAGAAAACCGTAAACAGTAGTCATGGGATTTCTAATTTCGTGGGCCACACCCGCCGCCATTTGTCCTACCAGGTTCATTTTCTCATACCGTACTAGATCCTTTTCCAGCTGTTTTTGTTCCGTAATGTCGGTAACCTTTGCAAAAAAACCCTGTACCTTGCCCTCTTCACCCCTGTGGGGAATATATGTTGTTCTGACATAACACGGTTCCCCCTTTCGGTGCAGGATGTATTCAAAGGTTACCTGCTCCCCGGCGAGAGCTTTCGCCACATGTTCCCTGATGGTTTCATAGGTTTCACCCAGGACTTCCTTAATATGTTTTCCATACATCTCGGACCGGTCCTGTCCAAACCATTCCTCGTACATTTTATTATTATAGCGGTAAGTTTCCCCGGCATCCACATAGGCAATCATCACGGGCAGAGCGTCAGTAATGAGACGCAGCTGGTCTTCACTGCGGCGCAGGGACTCTTCAGCCCGTTTCTGGTCTGTCACATTATTGAGAGAAAAAATTAAGAGCTCTACTTCGCCTGCGGCGTCAAGAACAGGAACCAGGAACCAGTCCCAGTAGGTAACACCCCGCTCAGGATGATGCGGATAGATAAAGGGCCGGGCTTTCACTTGAAAAGGTTCTTTGGAAAGAACTACTTTTTCAAAAATGGCTCTAACTTCATCATCCGGATAAAATTCAAAATGGTTATGCCCGGGAAATTGAGAGGAATCACGTTTATCATAGCTGGCATAGACTTCATTCACCCTGATAAAATTAAAATTCCTGTCCATAATAGCTAAGCCTGTATGGGTATGCTTAAAGACCAGCTCTAAAAACCGGGTCTGCTCCGCCAGGACCTGCTCAGTCCTTTTCTGTTCACTGATGTCACGGCCTACGGCATAAAATATACCTCGACCGGTAACCGGTACAGCATTCCAGGAAATCCACTTTAAGGCCCCATCCTTACACACCAGGCGGTTCTCAAAATGCGTGATGTGACTGCCGCTCCCGAGTTTCTCGATTTGCCTGAAGGTTGAATCTCCATCTTCAGGATATACAAAATCTCTCAGCCGTCTACCTGTGAGGCCATCCCTATCATAACCAAGGAGCCTTTGAAAGGCTGGATTCACCCGTTTTATATAGCCGTCAAACCCTATAATACAAAGGATATCCAGGGAAAGGTTAAAAAAGTGGTCAAGCTCTTCCTCTGTGAGCTGGCGCCTGGCTATTTCGGAATTAAGCCTTTGGTTAATATCTTCCAGTTCCCGGGTATATTTACGAACATTATAAAGTAAGGGTCTCAGCTCGGGCAAGGTATGTGTCCGGAACTGGACATCATCCTGGAGGACTGCCTTGGTAAAGGTGTCCAGCTCTTCTTCCACCCTCTTTAGTAAGTGCCAGGTAAGAAAGATCAGCATAACGAGCACAATAAAACCCACCATGATAATGTTAAGTGCGTTCAGCGTGTTTCTCTCATTCAGCACGGTTAAGGCGATTACAGCAAGGGTTATGAGCAGGATAATCCAGATATATATCCGTTTGGTCAATTGTAACGGATAAATTTTGTGCTTTTTGCTGCAAAGCATAAGGACACCTCACAAAAAAAAATGACTAAAGGCTATTCCACAAAACTTCTCTAACTTCCTTCCAACAATTTGTCGCTTTTTGTATAAAAAACCCTCTTACCCATAAAGTTATAACGACAATCTGATAAAAATATAAATTGCAAATGGACGAACATATATCAATAAATATGCCTTTTAATAATTAAGACCACCTGGACCAGTACCAGGTAGTCTTAATTATGAGTATGCCCACTTTATTTCATTTTAAAAATCGGCAGACTTGACAGTCCTGGGGAAAGCAACAACGTCCCTGATATTAGACATTCCCGTTATATACATAAGCAGGCGCTCCAGGCCTAAACCAAAGCCGGCATGCTTGGTTCCCCCGTATTTTCTAATGTCCAGGTACCACCAGTAATCCTCTTCTTTTAAGCCAAGTTCCCGCATTCTCTGTTCTAGAATTTCCAATCTTTCCTCTCGCTGGCTGCCGCCAATTATTTCGCCAACCCCGGGAACCAGCAGGTCCATGGCCGCCACGGTTTTATTATCATCATTCATACGCATATAAAAAGCCTTGATTTCTTTGGGATAGTTAATAATGAAAACCGGCTTTTTGAAATATTTTTCGGTGATATAGCGTTCATGCTCGGTTTTCAGGTCCAGCCCCCACCCCACCGGATATTCAAATTTTTCCTTGGCCTGTTCCAGTATTTCTATGGCCTTGGTGTAGGTAATATGTTCAAATTGCGAGTTTATTACATTATCGAGTTTGGCAAAGAGGGTGTTATCAATAAATGCATTAAAGAATTCCATTTCTTCCGGAGCATTTTCCAGGACATAGCTGATGACATATTTGAGCATATCTTCGGCCAGGTTCATATTGTCATTAAGGTCAGCAAAGGCAATCTCCGGTTCAATCATCCAAAATTCAGCGGCATGCCGGGGTGTGTTGGAGTTTTCCGCCCGGAAGGTAGGCCCGAAGGTGTAGACCTTCTTGAAAGCCATACAGTAGGTTTCCACTTCCAATTGGCCGCTGACAGTAAGATTTGTTTCCTTACCAAAGAAATCCTTGGAAAAGTCTATATCACCCTTTTCGTCTCTAGGGAGGTTGTTAAAATCCAGAGTGGTTACCCTAAACATTTCGCCGGCCCCCTCGGCATCACTCCCGGTAATGATGGGTGTATGAACATAAACAAATCCTCGCTCCTGGAAAAATTTATGTATGGCATAGCTGAGCACGGATCTTACCCGGAATACGGCGGAAAATGTGTTGGTACGGGGCCGCAAATGGGCAATAGTCCTCAGGTATTCAAAAGTATGTCTTTTTTTCTGCAAAGGATAATCGGCCTGGGATAAACCTGCTATGGCAATATTGGCAGCTTTCAGCTCAAAAGCCTGTTTTGCCCCCGGCGAGGCCAAAAGTATGCCCTCTACGGTGATGGCGGAACTCAGTGTAAGGGAGGCTACTTCTTTAAAATTGGGCAGGTTTTCCTCAAATACGACTTGCAGGTTTTTAAAGAAACTGCCGTCGTTAACCTCAATAAAACCAAAGGATTTAGAAACTCTTACAGTTCTTACCCAACCGGAAATGCTGATATTTTTATTTAGATAAGCTTCAGTATTCCTGAAAATATCCTTAATCGTTACTGCCTGCATTTTTATCTTCCTCCCCGCATTTTAAATCTCCCATCTCTGGGTACAATCAAGCTATTGGGATTCCTACTTTAGTTTCATCTTTCCTCATTATAATGACAAGTATTTTCCCAGACAAGAATTATTATGATCTCCCTTTTATAGCTATGCTTTTAGGATATAACAAAATATAAATTTCCTGTTAGTAATGACGGCTGGGGAATCATTTCCCAGCCTGACCCGCTGGCTCATTAAAGTTGCTTTGTCCACGGAAGGCCAATATGAATATGCCTTAAGAACCCATATCCTAAAGGCCTTAAAAAGCGGCTGCACCCGGGAAGAAATTGAACACGCCATCCTTTTGGTAGCACCTACTGCGGGTTTTCCCAAAACCATGAAAGGCCTCATAATCTTACGGCAGGTGCAGGAGGAAATACAGAAAAAGCATTAAGTTGTTTAGGTTCTCATCACACGCATGGCATTTAAAACAGCAATAACGGCTACGCCTACATCAGCAAAAACAGCTTCCCACATGGTGGCCACTCCGCCCGCACCTAACAAGAGGACAATAATCTTTACCCCCAGGGAAAAGATGATATTCTGCCAGACAATTTGTCGCGTTCTTTTGGCAATTTTCATGGCAGTTACTAACTTGGAGGGCTCATCCGTCATAATTACCACATCAGCGGCTTCGATGGCTGCATCAGCACCCAGCCCCCCCATAGCCACTCCCACATCGGCTCGGGCCAAAACGGGGGTATCGTTAATGCCGTCACCAACAAAAATAATATTACCAGGGCCTTTACTCTCCATTATAAATTCCATCTTTTCAACCTTTTCATGGGGTAGTAATCCGGCATAAAATTCATCTATTTTCAGTTCCCCGGCCACCTGCTGGGCCGCAGCCTCAGTGTCCCCCGTTAACATTACCAGTCTCTTGACACCTATATTTCTTAATTCCCGCAAGGCTCTGGCACTATCCTCTTTAAGCCGGTCAGAGATGAGAATGTACCCCGCATATTTACTATCCACTGCAATATGGACTACAGTCCCCGGGATCTTCTCTTGTCTATACAAGATACCGTTACTTTCCAAAAGCTTACTGTTTCCGGCTAAAATAACTTTCTTTCCGACCACTGCTCTTACTCCTTGTCCCGCTATCTCTTCGTAGGAATCGATCTTTTGCCTGTCTATTTCTTCCCCAAAATATTCCAGAATGGATTTGGCAATAGGATGAGTGGAATAAACTAAAGCGAAAGCTGCATATTGTAAAAGCTGTTCCTGGCTCAAACCGTTCTTCGGAACAAGTGAGGCAACCCTGAAAACACCCTTTGTTAACGTCCCCGTCTTGTCAAAGACAACAGTATCCACATGATTCAGGGCTTCTAAATAATTGCCGCCTTTAACAAGGATACCGTTTTTAGAGGCAGCCCCTATTCCTCCGAAAAAACCTAAAGGAATGGAAACCACTAAAGCACAGGGACAGGAGATAACGAGAAAAATCAAGGCCCGGTAAAACCAGTCGGCAAAGGAGGCATCCCTTAGAATCAGAGGAGGAATTACTGCCACCGCCGCGGCTGTCAAAACAACGACCGGCGTATAATAACGGGCAAATTTTGTAATAAAGTTTTCGGTAGGCGCTTTTTTGCTGCTGGCATTCTGGACCAGGTCCAGTATCTTGGCAACTGTGGATTCACCAAATTCTTTGGTGACTTCCACCAGGAGAATACCGTTGGTATTAATGGCGCCACTAAGGACCTCATCCCCCTCCTTAACATTACGGGGGATTGATTCTCCAGTAAGGAGAGCAGTATTGAGCATGGCCTGGCCTCGAATAATTTTGCCGTCCAGGGGAATCTTTTCCCCCGGCTTTACGAGAATGATATCACCAATGTTTACTTCCTCTGGAGAAACCCGTAAGGTTTCGTCTCCTTTTTGTAAATTGGCAAAATCGGGCCTGATGTCCAGCAAGGCCCGGATAGAACGACGGGAACGGTTGACCGCCATATCCTGGAAAAACTCCCCAATCTGATAAAACAGCATCACAGCTACGGCCTCGGGATGCTCTTTGATGGCGAAAGCACCCACCGTGGCTAAGGTCATGAGAAAATTTTCATTAAAAACCTGCCCGCGCGCCATATTACGGAGGGCTTTGAGGACAATTTCCCCACCGATTAAGACATAGCTCGCCCCAAAGAGAACTAATTCCACGTTTAAACTAAAATCACCAAGAATAGCAGCAAAATAAATAAAAGTGCCGAGGAAGAGCCGGATAAGTTCTTTTTTCTCTTCACGGTGTTCTTCAGCAGGGATGTCTTTTTTGTCTCTTTCCTCGGCAACAATAACGCGGGGTTCCATTTTATTCACTATTCGTTTAATTTCCGCTTCCAGTTCATCCAACTGTTTGGCGGACTCCGTTTCAACGCGCAGTTTCCGTGCAATAAAGTCCAGTGACACACTGCTTACACCCGGGAGGTTTTTTACGGCTCCTTCAATTTTGCCGGCACAATGGGCACAATCAAGTCCCATGAGCAGGTATACTCTTTGAGGAGAACGGGAGCCCAAACCCTCTAAGATAAGCTCTCTCTTACCAGTCATGTAAAATTCCTCCTAAGCCCTAAACTACCTGTGTCTTATATGGGCAAGCCCCTCTTTAAAAAGATTAATGATGTGTTCATCATCCAGTGAATAATAAACCATTTTCCCTTCTTTTCTGTGTTTTACCAGGCGAAGATTTCTTAAGACCCTGAGTTGATGAGAGACAGCTGATTGGGACATCTCCAAAATTTCCGACAGATCACAGACACATAGTTCTTGTCGGGAAAGGGCATGAAGTAGTTTAATCCGCGTAGGATCGCCCATAGCTTTAAATGTCTCTGCCAGCCCCAGAACTTCCTCACTGGAGAGACTATTGTTCTTTACTCTTAAAACATTTTCACTGTTAATACATGAAACTTCACAAAAATCTTCCCTTAATTCCACGAAATAACCCCCATATATGATCATGTTTTCATATGTTTATGTTAATAATGATACACCTTGGACAGTCGCTTTGTAAAGTAGATTCTATTTGGTTAGGGAAAGAGGAGTTAGAGTACTCCCTCATTTTTTTGTTTAACACTTTACATTCTGTAAATACTTTGCAGGCTGTAAGGAGATATTAGCTAAAGGGTAATTTTACCATTGCCTTAGCTTATTCTTTTGTGTTAATATTGGTATGCGATATCGGATGGTGATATTAATGTTCCGCGATTTCTTTTTAGGTTTTATTAAAATTCACATTCTGCACCATGCAGAACAAGAACCGGTTTACGGCTCCTATCTAATCCAGGAGTTAGCCCACCACGGCTACGAAATAAGTCCTGGTACACTGTATCCCACACTGCATTCCCTTGAAAAAAACGGCTACCTGGTGAAGGAAGACCGGGTCGTTGACGGTAAAGTACGGAAATATTACTCCATTACCGATAAAGGGAGAGAAGCCTTAGCCGAAGCACGTCTCAAAATAAAAGAGCTCGTGAGCGAGGTGTTATAACAACTAAGGGCAAGTATAACTATCCCACTGTGTTGTGGGGGAATTTTAGGGGGTTGTTTTATTGGAAAAAGGTAAAGTAAATTACACTGTGGAAACTACCAAAATATTAGATTATGAGAAAAGTCCAGGTAGAGGCTCTATTTTGGAAGTCCTTAAGGTGTCATTCCGCCTGGGCCTAACTTCTTTCGGCGGTCCCATTGCCCACCTGGGTTATTTTCGTGAAGAGTATGTATTAAGACGAAAATGGCTGGATGAGAAAACCTACGCCGATTTAGTTGCCCTTTGCCAGTTCCTCCCCGGCCCGGCCAGCAGCCAGGTGGGTATTTCCATTGGCATCATGCGGGCAGGCCTCTTAGGAGGTGTTGCTTCCTGGCTGGGCTTTACCTTGCCTTCGGCTCTGGCCCTTATTTTATTCGCTACCTTTCTGGAGGGATATCACTTTACCAATAGCGGCTGGCTTCATGGTCTCACCATCGTGGCTGTGGCCGTTGTGGCTCAGGCCGTTTGGGGCATGGCCAAAACTCTCGCCCCTGACCGCCCAAGGGTCACCATCGCTATTCTTACCGCCATGATCATGCTCCTCTTCCCTAAAGCCTTAGGTCAAATCATGATCATCTCCCTGGCCGGTCTGATCGGCTGGTTATTTTTTCCCAAGGCCCCTGTTCCGGAAACCCCTAAAATCAGCGTACCCATCAGCCACAAAACAGCCATTTTCTCCTGGGTCCTTTTTTTCGGACTTCTCCTGGGACTCCCCTTGCTCCGTCAGGTCAATAACAGCCCTAATCTCGCCGTCTTCGACAGCTTTTTCCGCGTAGGCTCCCTGGTCTTTGGCGGCGGCCACGTGGTCCTGCCCCTTCTCCAGGCGGAAGTGGTTACCCCCGGCTGGGTAACAGATACACAGTTCATCGCCGGTTATGGAGCGGCCCAGGCCGTGCCGGGTCCCCTCTTTACCTTTGCCGCCTATCTTGGCACCGTCATGAATGGCCTGACTGGGGCAATGCTTACCACCATTGCCATCTTCCTGCCCTCTTTTCTTTTAATTATCGGCGGGCTGCCTTTTTGGGATTTCATACGACGTCATTCCAGCTTCCAGGCTGCCCTTAACAGCATTAATGCCGCTGTAGTGGGGATTCTGCTGGCGGCCCTTTATAACCCCGTATGGGTAAAGGCCATTAAAACACCGGCTGATTTCAGCCTGGCCCTGGCGGCCTTTGGTCTTTTAATGTTCTGGAAAATGCCCCCCTGGCTGGTCGTTATTTTCTGTGCCGCCGGAGGCGCTTTCATACAATGGATATAAAAGTACGCAAATACAAAATACAAGGCAAACGTGAAGCTCAAAAGCCCAGGAACAGCCTGGGCTTTACATTTAAGACAGGGTAGGTGAATGCCATTTAATCAATCACCCAGCTTATAGATTACTAAATTGTTTTTTACCAATACCGCGGGAAAACGAGTCTGTATGTATTTACTGTAAACCCCCTCCTCATCTCCTTCGATCTGCTCTTTTAACCGGACAAAGAATCTAGCCCCGTTTCGCAAATAGTATTCCATTTCTGCCTCAGGGTCTCCCGGAATGGTGACATTGGCCCGCCAGCCCTTACGACTGGCGAGATTTAAAAGCTGGGGCTGAAATGTTCCGATCACAATCAGGTCATCTTCCTTTGTGTATTGTTGAACTATTTGGGCCTGTTCTAACAGTTCCAGATCCTGCTGGTAGTAAAACTCCAACTTCTCCCAGCTATGATTAAAAATAAAGAATAAAATCAATATCACCCAGACCGTCCCCCATTTCATTTTGCCCAGGAAAGCCAAAGCCTTGCCACCTACCAGGGACAACACAGGAGCCAGGAGCAGTAGATAATAATCCAGTTTAATTACAGCCACCACAGTAACCACCTCTAAAAGCATGGCCAAAACCCAACTGACAAGAGGCAGATCTCTGGAAATATTTAAAGTGAAAAAGCCCAGTAAAAATAAGCGCAGGGCATAGGGGGTAAAAGCACGGGGCAGGGCCTGAGCCAGAAAATTCTGGGCCTCAGGGGTAAATATGGCCGTCATAAACTTCATCCCCACCTGGTGCATAGCGATACCGCTCACATAGTCGGTTTCAGCTACCGCCTGCAGCCAGCTATAATAAAGAAAGGGTGTGCCCAGAGAAATGAAGGCAAATACCCAGAGCTGCCATTGGGTGAGTAACTTTTCTTTATATTTTTTTAAAGCCATAACAATCATGGGAATTCCTACAAAAATAGCAGGTATTTTCTGGGAGACAGCCAGGGCTGTAAAAATCCCGGAAAGATAAAGGAATCCCACCCTTTCTTCCTCTATCCACCGGAGAAAATAATAAAAGGAACCTATAAAAAAAAATAAGGCCGCCGACTCCGGCATAATTGCCCGGGAAAAGTAAATGTTAAAAGGAAATGTCCCATATAGGATTACTGTGTACCAGGCTGTGGCCACTGAATACAGCTTTCTGGCCAGGCAATAGAGAAACCAGGCGGAAGCGAGAAAAAAAGCCAGAGGAACCAGACGGGCCAAAACATAATGATAGCCAAACATTTTATATAAAATGGCTATCAAAAAGGTAGTAATTTGAAATTCCAACTGGACATAATTGGGCATGGGGCCATCGTAGTTTAACTGGGGATAGAAAATATTAAATCTCTGTTCCAGGAAGTTGCGCGCGATAGTATCCGTATCCGATTGACGCCAGGCATGATATTCGGCGGGGGAACTGGTTAGATGGGGCAACCTCAGAGTTAAGATAAAGAAAAAGATAAGTATCGCGATCAGGCTCTGATTATATTTATGTAACTTAAACATCATACCACCTATTTATTCAGTACAATAACACCTGTAATTACCATGGCCATACCTATGATTTTGGAGAAAGTGAATCTTTCATTAAAGAGAAAGTAGGAGATAAGGGCCACAATAATATAACCCAGGCTGACCATGGGATAGGCGTAACTCAATTCAGCTTTGGTGAGAACCTTAATCCATAATAAGGAGCTCAAGCCAAAAAAGAAAAACCCGAGAACGATTTCGGGAATCTTAGCAACCCGAATAACATCATGGCTTAAAGTCGGCAAGGATAGGGAGAGATTACCCAGTTTATTAGCGCCAATTTTTAAGATAACCTGCCCCAGGGCCCCCAAAAAAACCGATATCAACATAAGAGTAACATTCTTCATATTCCACCTAATAGACTACAGGTTTTTTTACTTTTTTTAGCAAACTGAAATAGCCCATGATGGTTCTTTGTACTTTCATCTTACTGGCGCCTTCTTTCTGTTCATAGTGAAGCACTAAAGGATATTCCCCCGCTTTAACGCCTATTTTACTAAACCGGGCCAGGATTTCCGCCATACATTCAAAGCCGCTTGTAGTAATGAGTTCACCATTATATAATTTCATAGCCTTCTTCAAGTAGCCTAAGTTGTAAGCCCGAAAACCGCAGGAGTAATCACTAACATTACGAATGGGAAAAAACAGTTTCAGAAAAAGCTTGGCCCCCCGGCTGTAGACTTTACGGTTCCAGGAAAGGCCGATTTCTTTACCGCCGGGGACAAAGCGAGAGGCTATGACTAAATCAAGATTTTCATTTTTTAATTTATGGATAATGGCAGGAATAATTTGTGGGCTATGGGTATTATCTGCATCCAGGGTAATTAAAACATCCTTCTCGCCGTACTGGTTGACAGTATGAAAGAACAGCGTCTTCATGGCCATACCCAGGCCCTGGTTTTTTAAATGAGAAATGTAATTGATATAGGGATATGACCGCACATATTTCTTGAGAATTGCTTCCGTGCTATCCGTACTGCCATCGTTAACAACTAGGATGTGTAACGATTCCCCCAGTAACTCCTTAAGCTGTTTCATACTATCTAATACCTTGCCCAGCACTGCTTCTTCATTATAAGCCGGCAGTCCGATGATCACTTTAAAATCCATACATAATACCTCCGCTTCATCGTGGTCAACAACCCGGGGAACCGGAAACGGGACCATATAGTATTATGTCTCAAGCCAAAAATCTCCATACATCTAGATAAAGATTAAAGGCTTCGCTTTTACGCGAAGCCTTTAATCTTTATTCAGTACCTATACTTTTTAAAAGATTGGCCATTTCTATAGCGGAAACCGCTGCTTCAAAGCCCTTATTGCCTGCTTTTGTTCCAGCCCTCTCCACAGCCTGTTCTATATTGTCCGTGGTCAATACCCCAAAAATTACGGGAATTCCCGAGGTAAGACTGACCTGGGCTACTCCTTTGGCTACTTCCGCAGAAACATACTCGAAGTGAGGAGTGGCCCCGCGAATCACGGCGCCTAAACAAATGACGGCATCATACCCTTTGGCAGTCATACGTTTAGCCACCAAGGGGATTTCAAAGGCCCCGGGTGTCCAGGCTACTTCTATATCGGTTTCCTTCACCCCGTGACGGATCAGGGCATCCATAGCTCCGCCCAGTAGTTTATTGGTAATAAATTCATTGAACCGGCTTACCACAATGCCAATTTTTAGATTTTCCCCGGTAAGTTTACCTTCATAGATTTTTGTCATCTTAATCCTCCCTTAATTTTAGTTGTTAGTTGTTAGTTGATAGTTGGCAGTAGTATTTAACGTGAACCGTTAACAGTTAACAGTTAACCGCGAACCGACCACCGACTACCGACAAAGCTGTGCTAGAACATGGATCAGGAAGCAATTAAACGCGGAAAGCGGAAATCGGATATCGGGAGGCGAAGCCGTATTCGCCAAAAAAATGTCGGACGTCGGATAGCGGATATCGTCAACCCATCACTGGGCACGGGGCACGGTGATCGTACTACTTCAGATTAAGCATGTGTCCCAGGCGTTCCTTCTTGGTAATTAGATATCTTTTATTACAGGCCCCCGGGGTAATTTCCAAGGGGACACGTTCCACCACTTTTAAGCCATAGCCCTCCAGTCCCGCAATCTTCCGGGGATTATTGGTCAAAAGACGAATATTCTTGATGCCCAGGTCAGCCAGGATCTGGGCTCCCGTTCCATAGTCCCTGAGGTCCGCTGGGAAACCCAGGACTTCGTTAGCCTGTACCGTATCCATCCCTTCATCCTGGAGTTGATAGGCTCTCAGTTTATTGATCAGTCCTATCCCCCTGCCTTCCTGCCTCATGTATAAGAGCACCCCTTGACCTGCCTTTTCAATGGCTGACAGGGCTGCACCCAACTGATCACCGCAATCGCAGCGCAGGGAACCCAATGCATCTCCTGTGAGACATTCAGAATGGACTCGGACCAAAACCGGCTCCTCCCCCGCTACTTCCCCCTTCACCAGGGCCAGGTGAGCCTCTCCGTCCAGAGTACTTATATAGGCATGGGCTTTAAACTGGCCATATTTGGTGGGCATGTTTACTACCGTAATCTTTTCAATTAACTTTTCCTTCCGTCTCCTGTACTGGATAAGATCTGCTATGGTGATAACCTTTAAATTGTGGGTACGGGCAAAACTCATCAACTGGGGAACACGGGCCATGGTCCCGTCCTCATTCATAATCTCACAGATCACCCCTGCCGGATAAAGCCCTGCCAGTTTAGCCAAATCAACGGAGGCTTCCGTATGTCCTGCCCGTTTCAGCACCCCTCCCTCTTTATAACGAAGGGGGAAAATATGACCGGGCCGGCGCAAGTCCTGGGGCTTACAGGATGGATCCAGGACTTTTTTAATGGTATGAGCCCTTTCAAAAGCGGAAATCCCCGTAGTAGTATCAATAGCATCAATGGACACGGTAAAGGCGGTGCCCAAATTGTCACTGTTATTCCTCACCATTGGGGTAATTTCCAGTTCGTCCAGGCGCTCCCCGATGATGGGCAGGCAAATGAGTCCCCGCCCATAGGTGGCCATAAAATTAACAGCTTCCGGCGTAGCCCACTGGGCAGCCATGACCAGGTCACCCTCGTTTTCCCTGTCCTCATCATCCACGACAATAATCATTTTGCCTGCTTTAATGTCAAGAAGAGCTTCTTCAATGGTATTAAAGATGACCTCTTTCTCCATATTTATCACCTCATAGTGTTATATGAACCCTTGTTCCGCCAGGAAAGAGAGACTGATGCCCCCTGGGTGACTATTCTGTTCCTCTTTTTCTTTCATCGTCAGCTTTTCCAGGTACTTAGCAATGATATCCACCTCTAAATTAACCTTGTCCCCCACCTTTTTAAAACCCAGGGTCGTAATGCCTCTGGTATGGGGAATCAAGGAAACTGTGAAGGCTTTAGTATTTACCTCCACAATAGTCAGACTGATACCGTCAATGGCTATAGACCCTTTGGGCACCATGTATTTCCCAAGAGGGGAAGGATAGTTTATTTCGGTAACAATGGCAATATCATGTTTGCTTTGCCGAGTAATGGTGCCCACCCCATCCACATGGCCGCTGACCAGGTGACCCCCCAAACGATCACTTAAGCGGAGGGCCCGTTCCAGGTTGACTTTTTCCCCGGGTTCTAAATCCCCCAGGTTCGTCTTCGCCAGTGTTTCAGCCATGGCTTCCGCGGTGAAAGTGGCTGAATCAAAAGCAACCACAGTAAGACAAATCCCATTCACGGCAATGCTGTCGCCCAGTTTCACATCAGATACAATGAATGGAGCATGGAAACGGATTTTGGCCGAATTTGCTCCCTTGACAATAGACTGGACTGTACCCAATTCTTCGATAATTCCTGTAAACACACTCTATCCCTCCTTTCCTTTTGGGTATCCTGTTACCAATAAATCTGTTCCCAGGTGCTCCACCACTACATCAATAAGTTCAGTGACATCTCTTAAAGAAGAAATGCCCTCTCCGCCAAAGGAGCCTGGAGCTTTTGTCCCTCCTATTATTTTCGGTGCGAGAAAACAATAGAATTTGTCCACCAGGTTTTCCCGCAGAAAACTCCCGTTGAGCCTGCCTCCCCCTTCTACTAAGACACTGGTTATTTCCATATCGCCAAGCATCTTAAGTAAAGAAGGTAAATGGACCTCCTTCCCTTCATTTACTACTAAAACAGGTGCATTCTTCTCAATCCGGCTTATCTTCTCAGCAGTGGCCTGAGCTGTTGTGGCAATTATCGTAGGGGCAGGCGAATGTAGATTTAGGACACGTGCCCCTTCATCAATGGAAAGCTTGCTATCCACAATAATGCGGATAGGGTCACGCCCTTCCTGATCAGGGAGACGGCAGGTCAAACTGGGGTCATCAGCCATCACCGTACCAATTCCCACCAAAATGGCATCATAGATGTTGCGGAGCCAGTGCCCCCGCAGCCTGGCTTCTTGCCCCGTAATCCACCGGGATTCTCCCCTTTCTGTAGCAATCTTGCCATCGAGGGAAGTGGCGGTTTTTAAGGCTACAAAGGGCAATTTTGTCCGGATATACTTTAAGAAAACCTCATTTACCTTACGTGCTTCATCTTCCAGAAGCCCTTCCTGCACCTCAATACCATGAGCCTTTAACCTGGCAATACCCTTACCGCTGACCAGGGGGTTAGGGTCCCGCAGGGCTACAAAGACCCGTTTAATCCCCGCCCTGATAATGGCTTCTGTACACGGCGGGGTCCGTCCCAAGTGGTTGCAAGGTTCTAAAGTGACATAAAGATCGGCCCCATAAGCTCTTTCCCCTGCTTCATTTAAGGCATGAACTTCAGCATGGGGTGTACCCGCTTTTTGGTGATAGCCTGTCCCCACGATGTTGCCATCTTTCACTACCACAGCCCCTACCATGGGGTTGGGGCTTGTACGCCCCTGGGCCTTTCGGGCCAGTTCCAGGGCCATTTTCATATAACCAACATCCATACCGGACCTCCTGTACATATGTAGAAAAAATAAATCCCGAGGGATAGTTTTCCCCCGGGAATAGAATAAACACGCAAAACAATAAGCCTAAATAGACCCTTTTACCCTTCTCCCATCCAGACTTTAACTGTCGGCCCCGGAATCTCACCGGAGTCCTGCCTTGCGGCTCGCGGGCTGCCACCTTGCTGTGGATTACCGCCGGTACGGAATTACACCTGTCCCCGAAGGAAATATGAACTTGTCATTTCAAATATATAACATGTAGAAGAAAAATGCAACTTACATTATTTTGTAGTATCACACCCGAACCAAACTTTACATAAAAGTTTGATCGCCGGTTCAATATGCTCCCTGGAAATCCCGCCATAGGAAAGCAAGATGAGAGGATAGTGAAGATCTGTACTATTCATAAAGTAATGGGAGATGGGAATTACCTTCACCCCTGCTTGCTCAGCCCGCCCCACAATCTCCTCTGAACTTAAGTGAGTTTTTACGGCCAGCAAAATATGCAGTCCCGTTTCTTTACCCAGGATATTTACCCGGTTACCCATTATCTTGTTGATGACATCAATTAACAATTGATTCTTCTTAGCGTAAATCTTTCTTAATTTACGGATGTGCTTTTCCAGAAGGCCGTCTTTCATAAATAAGGAGAGGGCTATTTGTTCTATTTTAGAAGAAGTTTGGTTATACTGGCTGATTTCTCCTTTAAACCGCTCTAAGAGGTCCTGAGGCAAAACCATATAGCTTATTCTTAAAGAAGGCAAGAGAATCTTGGAAAAGGTCCCCAGGTAGACAACGTTGGCCCCGTTATTCAAGCCCTGCAGGGAGGGGATAGGCCTGCCGAAATACCTCAATTCGCTGTCATAATCATCCTCAATAATAATCCCCTGATTAACATGAGCCCAATTTAAAAGTTGGATTCTTTTGTTGATAGACATGGTAGAGCCCATGGGGAACTGGTGGGAGGGGCTTACATAGACAATTTTTGTCCCGCTTTCCGAGAGACACTTTACATCAAGCCCGTCATTTTCCAGTCTTATGGGTATGATCTTGAAATTATGGTCTCTAAAGACCCGCTGCCCCTTCTTAAAACCGGGCTCTTCAAAGCCAACAGAATCATAGCCGGGTTTTAAAATAGCACATAAGATGTTCAGTAAACTTTGCACCCCTGCTCCGACCACAATTTGTTCGGGACTGCAGATAACACCCCTTGACTGGTGAATGTATTTAGCAATTTCTTTGCGTAGTTCATATTCTCCCTGGTAAGAACCGTAGGACAGGAAACGTTCACTGCTTTTTAGAGCCTTGTTGATATATTTTTTCCAGAGGGAAAAATCAAAACCTTCCCGGTCAACATAATCGCTGCGGAAATCATAGAAAGTAGCGTGTTCCATCTTTTCTTGCTCCATGTTGCCCGGTGAAATACTTGGGAGTTTTAATTTCGCAAACTCATTGATGGCAATAGTACTGACAAAATAACCAACTTTGGGTTCGCTTTTGATATACCCCTCCACTAAAAGCTGGTGATAGGTAGACTCAATGGTCGTCCTGCTCATGTTTAACCCAGCAGCCAGCTGTCTGATAGAAGGCAGTTTGGTGTTGGGTTCAATACGTCCGGTAATTATTTCATTTTTTATATAATGATACAACTGTATATAGAGTGGGATTTTTTCTGTGTTTAGGTTTGGGGACACACCTGCTGAAGTGTGGGTCATTCTTTGGGGACAGGAATGTCCTCGATAATTTAGGTTAACAGCAAACTGGAGCATAGCAATCACCTATCTGTCCTTTTAAATCTAGATAAAACTGTCACTTTTAAAATAGCCAGATGTTTATTACATTATACCTAATACAATTTTTCAGTGCAATGTTTAGGAGGTTTTTGAAGATGCAACGGTTCAAGACAAAACAACTGGCTCTCTCAGGCTTAATGGCTGCCCTGGTAATGGTGGGCACCATGTTAATCCAGGTGCCAACGCCCACCAAAGGTTACATTCATATCGGCGATAGCATGGTTTATCTCAGCGGAATTTTGTTGGGGCCTGTAGCAGGTGGTCTGGCCGCTGCCTTAGGATCGCTGCTGGCGGATGTTGCTTCCGGTTACGGGATTTACGCTCCGGCTACTTTTGTGATTAAAGGCCTTGATGCTCTTGTTGTCGGTTATTGTTATCACATTATCGCAAGAAGCAGCAGTACCCTAACAAGAAAAACTTTTGGTTATGTCCTGGGGGTCGCTTTAGGAGGAGCCATCATGGTAGGGGGCTATCTGGTCTACGAAACTTTACTGTATGGGTTTGCCACTGCCGTATTAGGCATTGTTGGTAATATTACCCAGGCGGCTGGGGGCGGTATCCTGGCTTTCCCCTTGCTGGCAGCCCTGGAAAAAATGAATGTTCCCCAAAAAATGAAAGAAGCTCTAATAAAATAAACCAGGCTATTGCCTAATCACAATTTCCGTGCTATTTTAGATTAGTACACAATTTCATACGCAGTGGCAGCCACCTGCGTTACCAAAACTGCATTGAGCAAGTCATGTAGCGCCGGTTTTTTCTGCCCGGCGCTTATTTTTTCTTTTATTCCACTTTAAGGAGGAGAAACTCGTGAAAAAATACCCCGTTATCCTGGTGATCCTGTATGTGGCCTGTGAACTGATTGCCAATATCACTGCCGGCAAGCTGACAACAGTAGGGGGGCTTGTGGTTCCCGCCGCCGTCTATATCTTTACCGTAAACTATACCCTGCTGGACCTGATCAACAGGGTCTTGGGCAAAGAGGAAGCCCGGCGCATCGTCAAGGGCGCTTTTCTGGCCAACCTGCTCCTGGCTTTCTATGTCACCTTTGCCATTCGTCTTCCTTTTCCAGTCTTTTGGCAAGGACAAGAGGCTTTCGTAACAACCCTGGCCAATACTCCCCGCATTACGCTGGCCTCCCTGACGGCTTATTATCTCTCCAGTAACATCGATATTATTTTTTACCATCTCTTGAAAGATAAGGCTGCCCCCTGGCTCAGGGTTTTAGCTTCTAACAGTGTAAGCCTTTTCGTGGATACCCTGGTCTTTATTACCATCGCCTTCGCCGGGTTAATGCCTTTACTTCCCTTAATCAAAGGACAGTACCTGGTAAAACTGGGAACCACCATCTTCACCATACCCTTAATTTATCTGACTCGCTTCCTGGGTGAGAGAGAAGAATGCTGCGCCCCGGCCAGTAAAGGAGAAGCATAAGATATGCTCCTGGATATTACCCTTGTAGACAAAACAGCATATTACACCCAATTAAAATCACTGGTACAAAAAAAAGGCCGGCATTACTGTGTTGGTTTCTGGGGACAGCCTGACCAGAGAACCATGGATATCCTAGCCGCTAATCATTTTACCTTTATTGATTTAGATATACCCCGGGATAGCCAGACCCCCTCCATTTTTCTCCCTCAAACAACGTGTTATATCATACAGGATATCGTGGCTAATGCCTGGGATTTAAAGGACTGTCTGGATTTTCTCATCGCCACCACGGGGCCGGATAAGTGTGAACAGGGACGCAATGTGGCAGCCATTTTAGCCAGTGAAGGGTTCCCGGTGATCAATGCCACCAACACCAATACGTCTCCCTTAAGACCAGCCTTGATTTCCAATGCCGCCGGCCCTTTAGGACCACGGGTCAACCGCATAATGGAACTGGTTTATAAACCCCTCACCAGAGAGGAAGAAGCTTACTATCAAGAACGGCAGATGAAAGACCCCCAATTTATCTTTCATGGTGTCCCGCCCCGTGATTTAAGCCTCCTGGATCATTTTCCTCCCCATACGCGCATTGAGGGCTGGACCAAACTGGTGGAACTGGGTATACCAGGCCGGGTTGATCTGGAGTGGCAAGTTTTCCCCTCCATACCCACGGTTTTCTTTACCCAGAGCTTTTGCCACAAAGAATTCCTGGCCGCTTACTGGGCTAAAAGGATAGGGGGACTCCATATTGAAGCCCATGCTTCCATTACCAGTTCCACAGAAGCAAAACTCCAGGCCTTTCTTGGTCTGGCCGGCAAGCCCTTCCTAAGGGAGGTAGACATAAAATGATCTATTGTGACGGCGGCTCCACCTATACAAAGATTCTTTATCCCCACGGGAAGCTGGAAATTATTCCCACCCAGGAAATGCTGCGGGATAAGACCAGAAGGTTTGATATCGCTACAGGCCATGCCGCCAAAAACCGCTGTGGCCTATACGTCAATGAACTGATGGCCCTGGCCCACGGAACCCTTAGCCTGGTAAAGGAAGACAACTTTACCGTTGTGGACATCGGCAGTAGAGATACTAAATACATTGTCATCAGGGACCGCAAGGTTATCAGCCTTGACTGGAATACCAGCTGCGGGGGTAATCTGGGGTTCACGGTAGAACTCCTGGGCCGTTACTACGGTCTGGACTATAGCGAGTTAAGTCCCAGCAGGGAAAAAATTCAGGTTACCTGTGGGTTGCTGGGAATGGAAAAGATTTTCGACGAAATCAATAAAGGCTGTTCGCCTGCAGAAAGTGTGGCCAAATTCTTAAACGGCATGGCCTTTCATACCTATCAATTTTGCCAGTCTCCCAGCCTGTTGTATCTCTCCGGAGGCTTAGCAGAAAACTCTTGTTTTGTGCAGACACTGAACCAGTATTGTGAGGTCAGGCCTTTGGGGAGGGACATCCTCTTAAGGGGTCTGGTAGAAATAGGTAAATCCAAAGCGGTGCCTGGCACCTAAGTTACTAAGTTATTGTTGTTATTGTTTAAGAGGAGCATCTTCTGCTCCTCTAATTGTTTATATGTTCATATGTTTACAACCCGTAAAAGTGGTGCCAAGGTATTCACTGATCAGCCTATAAGCGCAAAACTTGCCGCACTCCAGTATTTTCTTTAATAGCTCAAGTTTTTGTATAGCGATTCTCCTTCAAAACCATTGACTTTTTCTTTCTAATCTAAACTATAGTATATTATTTTGCCAACACCTGGGGTAAAAACAGGGCGATCTGAGGAACAAAGGTAATGAGCACTATTACGGCAAAAAGAGCTATAATAAAGGGTATCACAGCTTTGGATACCTCTTCCAGGGAAACCTTGGCAATGCCGGTAGCCACAAAAAGGTTAACACCTAAAGGCGGTGTGAGAAAACCAATCTCCGCTCCCATCACCAGGAGGATGCCAAAATGAATGGGGTCAACGCCCAGGGAGGTTACAACAGGCAGCAACAATGGAGTAAAAATGATTACCTGAGAAAGGGTTTCCATAAAGGTTCCCGTGATTAGAAAAAGAAAGTTGACTAACATCAGGACGACATATTTATTTTGAGAAATCCCACCTATGAGACTGGCCACAGCCTGCGGTACCTGGTACATGGTAATCAGCCGGCCAAAAGCCGTGGAGGTGCCCAGGATGATCATGACTGCGCCTACGGTGAGGGCTGCATTAATAAAGCACTTAGGCAGGTCTTTCCAGGTAAGTTCTTTATAAATAAAGAGTCCCACAATCATACCATAAACCACAGCGACTACTGCAGATTCCGTGGGAGTAAAAATACCCCCATAAATCCCACCTAAGATGAGAATGGGAGCAAACAAGGCCCACTTTGCTTCCCAGACAGCTTTTCCCAGTTCAGCCAGGCTAAACTTTTCTCCAGACCCTGTGTAGCCTCTCTTCCTGGCAATAATGTAGGAGACAAGCATGAGGGCCAGACCTACTAAAATTCCGGGTATGATCCCGGCAATAAACATACTGCTTATGGAGACATTGCCAACAATACCATAAACGATCATGGGAATGGAGGGGGGAATAAGAATACCAAGGGACCCGCCGGAAGAAGCCACAGCCCCGGCATAATCCCGCCCATAGCCACGTTTGATCATTGACGGGATGATAATGCCCCCGATGGCGGCCACCGTAGCCGGGCCGGACCCGGAAATAGCGGCGAAAAACATACAGGCCATTACTGTGACAATGGCTAATCCCCCCGTCACATTACCCATAAGCCGGGAAGCCACGTTGACAATGCGCTGGGATAATCCGCCTGTTTCCATTAATGTTCCGGCCAGGATAAAGAAAGGTACGGCCATTAAAGGAAAATTATCTACTGAAGTAAAGGCCCCCTGGGCTAAAAAAGTAGTGGGAATACCCCCAGCCATCAGTGCCGCCATCGTGGATACCCCGATGGCAATGGCAATGGGAACCCCCAGGAGCATAGTTACCACTAAGGCAATTCCTAATATTGCCGGTATAGACATGATGCTTCCCTCCTTTGCCTTTATACTTCCGGCTGCGATGAAGGAGCCCGGAATAGTGATTTAATATCTGTGAATAAACGCTGGATAAGACGCAGGGACATGATGGCAAAGCCGAAGGGAATAATTGTATATATCCAGCCCATAGGAACGCCTACCGCGGGAGAAGTTTGACCGTGCCCCATAACCATGGAAACCACCGTAATGCCGTCCCGCACCAGGTATAAAGAAAAAATCAGCCAAATAGTGTCTGCCACAATAAACATCAGAGAACGCAGTTTTCCTTTAAACAGTACAATAAGTATTTCAACCCTGATATGACGCGCATGTTTTATGGCTGCCGCCGCCGCCATATATACCAACCAGACAAAAGCATACCTTCCCAGTTCTTCAGTCCAGGCCAGGGAAAAGTTAAAGACAAACCGGGCCAGAACCTGGGAAAAAGTAAAAAAAGTCATTAAAGAAAATAAAATTACACACACATATTCTTCAAAGTTCTCGTTGAGTTTTCTAAGGAAGTTCATAAATACCTCCCATAGGATAAGGAGACGGGCTTTTAGCCCATCTCCCTCCCTTAATTATATAGTTGATTTATGAAGTTTACTGTATTCTTACTTACCAGCTTTTTCAATCTCGGCTAAAACTCTGGCAAGGAGGTCAGCACCGACTTTTTCCTTGTAGGTATCATAAACTGGTTTAACAGTTTTCACAAACTCCGCTCTGGCTTCCGGGGTAAGCTTTGTTACAGTCATGCCCGCCTTAGCCAGTTCGTCAAAATACTTGGCGTTAGCTTCACGGTTGAGTTTTCTCTCATAGTCACGGGCTTCTTCGGCAGCTTTCTTAAAGATGGCCTGTTCTTCGGGAGTGGAAGCATCCCAGAATTTCTTGCTCATCAGAAGAACGAAGGGGCTATAGATGTGGCTTGTATCTGTTACATATTTCTGAACTTCATAAAATTTCTGCAGGTAAATGGTAGCGACCGGGTTCTCTTGCCCATCTACAGTTTTTTGCTGCATAGCGGTGAAAAGCTCGGGGAAAGGCATGGGGGTAGGATTGGCTCCCAGGAGTCGGAAGGCATCCAGGTGGAGCTTGTTTTCCATGGTCCGTATCTTAAGGCCTTTCAGATCGGCCACGGTTTTAATTTCTTTCTTGCTGTTTGTTAGATCACGGAAGCCGTTTTCCCAATAAGCAAGACCTATCATATTTTGCTTGGGCAGTTTATCCAACAGTTCTTTACCGATAGGCCCGTCTAAAACTTTATCGGCAACGGCAGTGTTAGGAAAGAGGAAGGGGAAATCAAATACGGAAAACTCGGGAACAAAGTTCGCAATTGGGGCAGTGGAAGGACAGGTCATTTCCTGGGTACCTAACTGCAGGGCTTCCATCATGGTCCTGTCATCGCCTAACTGGCCACTGTGGAAAATCTGTACCTGGACCTTACCTTTTGTTTCTCTTTCCACGATTTCCTTAAACTTTAACAGTCCTTGATACTGGGGGTGCTTGTCATTAAGGCCAATACCTGCCCTGATTACCCTGGCCTTTTGTTCTTCAGGTTTGGCTACAGGCGCTTTTTGATCTTGCTTGGGTGCCCCACAGCCCGCAAAGATGCCGAGTGTGAAAACAACCAGAGAAATTAGCGCTAAAAATTTTAATGTAGTTTTTTTCATGCAAAAATAACCTCCCCATCTTAAATAATGCTCAACTTGAAGCAGAGTAAAAAAGTTTTTTATACCCTCCTTTTTCGAAATATTTTTAATCACTTAAAATTATTAGACATGCTTTGGAAAACTCCTGCTTGAAAAATAAAATTTTTTCCTGTATACAGAGATAAGGACACTGTATATTTTCGTGATAAAACTCACTAAACCCTTTTGATTACTAGCACAAGATGATTTTAGCGAAAAGTTTTTTTCTAAATCTGGAGGATAAAAACGAAAAATATAGAATTCTAGAAGATAACAAAAAAGAAAGGGGTGGTTGGCAATGAACACTGTAACCAAACCTATGGGGGTACTGGTACGGTTGCGCAGCATTGAGCCCAGTTTAAAACCGGCAGAAAAAAATGTAGCTAACTATATCCTGAATAACGCGGAAAATATCCTGGACATGACTATTACCTGTTTATCGGAAAAGACTAACTCATCTCTCGCCACAATTGTAAGGTTGTGCAAGAAAATTGGCTGTACCGGTTTTCAAGAACTAAAAAACGGCCTGCTTGGGGACCTGGTAGATCCTATTAAGGGAATTCATGAAGAGATTGAACTAACAGACAGCATGCCTGCCATCGCACAAAAGGTATTTTACAGCGGTATGCAAACATTGAGCGATACCCTCAAAATGATTGATTACAACAGCCTGGAACAGGCTGTTAACGCTATCGCCCAGGCCAGAAAAGTTGATTTTTATGGTGTAGCCTCTTCGGGCTTTATTGCACTGGATGCCCATCATAAAATGTTTAAAACCGGCATTCAATCTGCAGCATACGTGGATCCCCACATGCAAATTATTTCTGCCGGTTTTTTAACGGAGAAAGATGTGGCCGTAGGTATTTCTCATTCGGGAAGCTCCAAGGATATCATTCAGACCCTCAAACATGCCCGGCAAGCGGGGGCTAAGACCATCTGCATTACCAGTTACATGAAATCACCCATTACCAAGGTTGCCGACATATCCCTCTACGTTTCAGCCCGGGAAACCACATTCCGGAGCGACGCCATGGCCGCCAGAATCGCCCATCTTTGCATCATAGATTTACTCATTGTCGGCGTCTCCTTTTTACGTCAGAACGAGAGCTTCTCCGCCATCGAAAAGGTAAGAAAGAGTATTGCTTTGAAACGTTATTAAGCAAAAATCGGGAGGTTAAATGTGTGAAAAAATAGCCTTTATCGTAGGAGATATCGGAACAGGCAGCTGTAAGGTGGTGGCCTTTGACACCGGCGGAAATTACATTGACAACCGCTCTTTGGAATATTCCATCATGCACCCCCGATGGGGATGGGCGAAAAAACGAAATCGTTCCCGGCCATGTCCACCTGCGCCAGGTAGCCGAACGTGTCAAACAGATACGTGTCTTTGTTCTTGTGTAGCCCGGAGGCCTTAATATCAGTGGTGCGGCTGAAGAGATTTGAACTCCCACGGGCTTGCACCCACTAAAAAGATCCGTCAATTAAAAAGACTCCATGGTAAGCATCTGGTAATGCCGCAAAAGTTCAACCGTTACTTTCCCTGGTTTTCCATGGCCAATAGCTCTGCCATCCACTTTAACCAGGGGCATAATTTCCATCAGAGAATTGGTCAAAAAGGCTTCATCAGCTCCTAAAAGATCTTCCAGGAAATATTGATCCTCCACTACCCGGTATCCTCTGGTAACAGCAAGGTCGATAACAATCCGCCTGGTAATCCCTCCAAGTAATCCACAGGTTATGGCAGGCGTATGGAGGAACCCGTTTTTAAGAAAAAAGAGATTGCTCATAGTTCCTTCTGTTAAATGGTGATTTATATTAAGAAAAAGAGCCTCTCGAGAGCCTAATCTGCGAGCCTCCTCAATTGCCAGGATGTTGTCCATGAAGTTCAAGGTTTTGTGATACACCAGTGGAGAAGTTTGATTTTTTCTGACTGGAGAGATGATTGCCGAAAAGCCCTCTTCATAATCCTGAGACGAATAAATTAAATCACGCCATGTTAGAATGAACATGGAGTCAATATCCCTTGAGGGATTGCCTTTTGTTATAGTCAGCCGAATAGCCCCTGCCCCCATTACCTTTGCATATTCCTGGATCCTGGTAGCCATATCCTCGAGGGGTAAATTATTACTGATGCCCAGCTGGCTACATGACTTAGCCAAGCGCTTAAGGTGCGGATTTAAGGCAAAGACCCTCCCCCTATACACCCGCATAGTTTCAAAAATCCCGTAGCCGTAAAGTAAGCCTTGATCCCAACAAGAAACCACGGGTTCTTTATTTATAACCAATGCTCCCTTCACGATTTTTCCCACAACTGCTTCCTTCATTACGTAACAACCTTCCCCTTTAGAGCCCTAATCAGAGCCTTGGCTTTGTCTAAGGTTTCCTGATATTCTTTCTCAGGGTCAGAATCAGCTACAATACCCCCACCCACCTGAAAATAGACCTTCTTATCCTTAATAACAATGGTCCTAATCACGATGTTGAGGTCCATATCTCCATCAAAACCCAGGTAACCAATGGATCCTGTGTAAATGTTTCTCTTAGTAGTTTCTAATTCCTCAATAATCTCCATAGCCCTTATTTTCGGGGCTCCGGTAATAGAACCGCCAGGAAAAGCAGCCTTCAAGAGATCGATAGCATCTTTGTCTTCTTTTAGCTGCCCTTTAATCGTCGCAACCAGATGAAAAACAGTGGCATATTCCTCTATAGTAAACAACTCCGTAACCTGGACACTGCCTGGCTCACATACACGCCCCAAATCGTTTCTTTCTAAATCTACAATCATAACCAGTTCAGCTTGATCCTTAATGCTATTTTGAAGTTCCTCACGAAGAGCTAAATCTTCTTCCAGTGTCAGGCCCCGGGGACGCGTACCCTTAATAGGGCGGGTTTCCACAATGCCATCCGTTAACTTGAGGAATCTCTCCGGAGAACTGCTGACGACCACTACATCAGAGAAATTAAGAAAGGAGGCAAAAGGGGCAGGGTTAATCTCCCGTAAATTTTTATATAGACTAATAGGGTCTCCAAAATAATTGGCTGAAAAGCGTTGGGAAAGGTTAACTTGATAGATATCTCCGGCATAGATGTAATCCAGAGCTTGCCGGACAGCTCCAAGATAAGATTCCCGGGTAAAGTTGGATGTAAGTAGAATATCCTCTTGAGGAGTTTGAGGTATTTCCATATCTGTCAAGGAACTAGTTGTTATCCTGTGTTTTAGCTCTAAGATTTTTCTTTCTGCATTTTTTAATGCTTTGCTTGGTTCCTTTTCAGGTAAACCCGTAGCCGCTATAAACACCTGATTTTCCAAGTGATCAAAAATGATAACGGAATCGTAGAAACCGAGTATACAATCAGGAATTTTGACATCATCAGGTTTAAGAGAAGGTAACTTTTCAATCTGTTGATTTAGGTCATAACCAAAATACCCAACTGCCCCCCCAACAAAGGGTAAGGTTGTGGGGTTATCAATCTTGTAACGATGGTAATAGCATCTCAATATTTCAAAAGGGTTTCCCTGGATTATTATGCTTTCATTCCCCTGGATAATTTCTACTCGTTGTCCTTTACTTTTAAAAATCAAAAAAGGTCTGCTTCCAATAAAGGAATACCGACCCAGTTTTCCATAAACTCCACTGTCCAGAAAAAAACTATAAGGTTCATCTTTAAAAAGCAGGAATATTTCAAAGGCATTGAGTGAGGTTTCAACAGATTGCATCATTACTCTATTTACTGCCTGCATTTAATTAGTCCTCCGCTCTTTATTAAAGGTCTTGCTAATTTGGATAAAATTTTTCAAAAGTTCCTTTCCTTGCTCAGTGAGAATGGCTTCCGGATGAAACTGTACTCCCTCCACCGGATACTCCTTATGTCTTATTCCCATAATTTCCCCGTCCATGGTCCAAGAGGACACTTCCAGGCAAGAAGGAATTGTTGCCGGGTCCAAAATTAGGGAATGGTAACGACACACCGTAAGAGGGTTTTTTAATTGGCGATAGATAGTTCTGCCATCATGGCTGATTTTTGATGTTTTACCATGCATTGGTTTTACTGCACGAACAACCTTTGCGCCAAAGACTTGTCCAATAGCCTGATGACCTAAGCAGACACCTAATATGGGTATTTTCCCCCCAAATTCCCGGATTACCTCTAAGGAAATCCCCGCTTCCTTAGGAGTACAGGGTCCAGGAGAAATAACCAACATCTGGGGACGAATGTTATGAATATCACTTAAGCTTATCTCATCATTGCGATAAGTCTGAACCTCTTCTTTCATTTCCGCCAAGTACTGAACCAGGTTATAGGTAAAGGAATCGTAGTTGTCAATCATAAGAATCATCGTAACAAACAAACCTCTTTTTTCCCGGATATAGTATAAAGGACAGTTTGAAAGTAATTATAGCATGTACACATAAGGCTCTCAACTAATCATAAACCTAAATACCCAAATACCTCAAGCAATTAGTTGGAGGACAATGTATCGAAAATAGAACAATTACCTATAATTTAACCTTTAGATAAAAATGGCTATATTAAAAGGGAAGGAAATATAGCCCTTCTCACGAATATCTTACTAGTAATTTTGTGGAGAAAGGTGTCGAAGAAATGTTAAAAGCTATTGAAGAAAAAGTTTACCGAGGGGAAAGGCTGACCCAGGAAGATGCCTTAACTTTAGTAAAATGTAATGACCTCTTGTTTCTGGGGCGTTTAGCCCGTTGGATAAAAAGGCAAAAAACAGGGAAATACGTCTATTTTAATGTCAATCGCCATATTAACCTGACCAATGTCTGTGTCTCCAAATGTAAATTTTGCGCTTTCGGTCGGGATAAGGATGCTAAAGGCGCCTATGTTATGTCTATGGAAGACGTGCTCAAAAGGGTCTATGAATCTATACCCGATAACATTACGGAACTACACATTGTTAGCGCCCTTCATCCTACTCTCCCCTTTGAATATTATTATGATGTGATTAAGACCTTGCATAAAACCTTTCCCCATCTTCACCTACAGGCTTTTACTGCTGTGGAAATAGACTATTTTGCACAAATTTCCGGGAAAACTATTCGCGAAGTCCTAAGTCTCTTAAAAGAAGCAGGTCTGGGATCCCTACCCGGTGGAGGGGCAGAAGTATTCAGTTCTCGTATACGGCAAGACCTTTGCCCTAAAAAAGCCTCGGGAGAGCGCTGGCTGGAGGTTATGAAGACTGCACATGAACTGGGATTTAAAACTAATGCGACGATGCTGTACGGTCATGTGGAGACATGGGAAGAACGCATCGATCATCTCCTCAAATTACGTGAACTGCAGGATAGGACGGGGGGATTCCAATCCTTTATTCCTCTTCCTTTCCACCCTGAAAATACAGAATTAGCCCATCTTAAAAGGACCACAGCCGTAGAGGATTTAAAGGTAATTACCATTTCTCGTCTTATCTTAGACAATTTTGCTCATATCAAGGCTTTCTGGATAATGCTGGGTATATCCTTGGCCCAACTTTCCCTGGAGTTTGGTGTGGATGACCTGGACGGAACTGTAGTAGAAGAGAAAATAACACATGCTGCCGGTGCTAAAACGGCCCAGGGCATTACGAAAGAAGAACTCTTGGCCCGCATTAAGGAGATGGGGTATATTCCCGTAGAAAGAGATACCCTCTACAATGTGATTAAGGTTTATGAGGAGGATAAATAGATGCGGCCCAGGGTTGGACACATCCAGTTTTTAAATTGTCTGCCTCTTTATTACGGATTAGTCAAGAATCAGCAAATACTTTTAGATATTGAATTAATCAAGGGCACACCCACGGAATTAAACCGTAAATTGCTTGCCCGGGAATTAGATATTAGCCCTATTTCCTCTATTGAATATGCTCAGAATCATCATGATTTACTTCTTTTACCTGATTTAACCGTAAGTGCCGACGGGCCTGTAAACAGCATCTACCTGGTGAGTCAAGTACCTATCACAGAACTGGACGGGAAACGCATTGCTTTAACTAACACTTCGGCTACCTCAGTAAATCTCTTGAAAATTATCATACAGCAAAAATATAATTTTCGCTGTGAATATTTTGTCTGTCCTCCTGATTTACCTTCCATGCTTTTGGAGGGAGAGGCAGCTCTTTTAATCGGCGACCATGCCCTCCGGGCTTTTTATCAAAAGCCCCCTGGTTTATATTTTTATGACCTGGGTGTAGAGTGGAAGGAATTTACCGGCCACAAGATGGTCTATGCCGTCTGGGCTGTACGCAAGGAATTTGCCCAGGAAAAACCCCATCTCGTGCAAAGGGTATACGAAGCCTTTATTTCCTCTATGCAATACAGTATCAAGCATTTGGAAGAGATCGTCAAGGACGCAGCGCGTTGGGAAATATATACACCGGAGTTTCTTACTCACTATTTCCGCGGACTAGAGTTTTCCTTTGATGAAGAACACAAAAAAGGCCTCTTAAGTTACTATGAGTGTTTAGCGAAACAGGGTATTATCAAGCCTATCCACCAGCTTAATTTTATCGAGGTGAAATAAATGGCTCGCCTAACAAAAAAAGAGGCCTTAAAACTCTTACAACAAGCTGATACTTTGGAATTAGCGGAAATTGCCTGTGCCATGAGAGATAAAATCCATCCCCAAGGATATATTACCTTTGTGGTGGATAGAAATATTAATTATACAAACATCTGCCAGGTTCAGTGCAAGTTTTGTGCTTTTTACCGTGAAGAAGGTAATATTGAAGGATATGTACTTACTGTAGAGGAAATCTGTGAAAAGGTGAAAGAAGCTCAGGAGATGGGTGCTACCCAGGTGATGCTGCAAGGGGGACTCCATCCTTCTCTGGGACTGAAATATTTTGCTCAGGTTTTTTCCAAAATCAAGGAACGTTTTTCTGTGACCATCCACTCCCTGTCTCCACCGGAGATAGATCATATCGCCAAACTGGAAGGCCTCAGCATCAAAGAAACTCTTCTTAGACTAAAAGAGCTGGGGCTGGATTCTGTACCAGGCGGCGGGGCTGAGGTTCTGGTGGATAGAGTCAGACAAACCGTCAGTCCCAGAAAAATATCCAGTAATCGCTGGCTGGAAATTATGGAAGAAGCCCATAAAATAGGCATGGAATCTACGGCCACCATGATGATGGGTAGTATAGAGACGGAAGAAGAACTCTTAGAACATTTGGAGAAAATTCGTGATTTACAGGATAAAACGGGAGGCTTCAGGGCATTTATTCCCTGGACTTTTCAACCGGCTCATACGGCCTTAGAGGGCAAAAAGATTTCTTCCATCCGCTATTTGCGTTTCCTGGCTGTGAGCAGACTCTTTTTGGATAACTTTAAAACCATCCAAGGTTCCTGGGTTACGCAAGGACCCCAGATGGGACAAATGTCCATTTATTTTGGCGCTAACGACTTAGGGAGCATTATGCTGGAAGAAAACGTGGTAAAAGCCGCTGGTACGGCCTATACCATGGAGAAAGAAAGCATGATTCAACTCATTAAAGATACGGGCAAAAGGCCCGCTTTAAGGGATACCCTCTATAACATTCTAAAAGTCTATTAGTAGGTGAGATGTATGGTAAGTGTACCACCGGCGTTATTAGGATTCATCGGGGGATCGGGAACCCTGGGCATGAATTTTCCCCAGGACCTCCAAGACGAATCCCTAGAGTTTTTAGAGGAAGGACTAGTTTATAAAACACCCTTTGGAGAAAGCCCGCCCTTCACCCTCTTTCAGGTGAGAGGGAAGGAAGATTATCAGGTATTAAGCTGTCATATGCACGGCTGGCGTTCAGGTGTTACCCGGGCCCAAGCCTCACGTCAGGTCTTCTGGGTCTTGCGGGAGGCCGGTGTCAAGAAGGTCATCAGTGAAGGGGGCGTGGGGAGTCTCAACCACCTCTTAGACCCTCGAGACATTGTTATCCCCCATGATTATATTGATTTTTCTTTACGGAAGGATGTGGATCTGGGAACTAACCAGCTTTTGATTATGCGTCAACCCCTGTGTCCCCAACTCCGCGACCTCTTATACCGGACAGCGGAAGCCTATCCCTTGAAACGAGTCTTTTCTCGCGGGGTCTATGTAGTTACCGATGGACGGCATTTTGAGAGCCCCAGCGAATGTCAGATGCTTAAACAGTGGGGTGGCGATATCGTGGGGCAGAGCCTCTGTCCTGAGGTATATCTGGCGAGAGAAATTGGGGCTTGTTTTGCTGGACTTTATACCGTAGTGAATTATGGAGAAGGTATTGTCAAAGCCTGGGAACACCGGGAACTGGCAGAGATTTTTCACCAAGATGCCCCCAGAATTGGGAAAATTCTGGGTCAGGCCATGAAGGAACTGACCTTTGGGGAATGTGGCTGTGAATGTCAGGATTTACGTAAGCCGACCCTTTTAAATAAGGTTTATAAGTAGCAAAACACACTACCTAAATTATTAGGTAGTGTGTTTTGTTTAGATCGGAACTTATATACTTTATCATTGTACTCCAAGCAATCTGTGCAGTTGAATACCCAAGCGCCAGTTAGGTTCTACTTTAAGCCATTCCATAATTTTACTTACCATTTCAGAACGACAACTGGTACTTCTCTACCAACCTCTTCCCACAATTTCTTGACAATATGGTATAGTGGTTAAGGCTCCCAACAGAGCACATTTTTCTAAAAAATTAATGGGGGGGTTACCTCCTCCTTCATTAGCTGTAGATTTAATCATAATCAGGCCTTTAAATTCTCACCACTTGTAAAATTCCGGGAATGGTGTTGCTTATGCCCATTTCATGGTAATTTCGGCTTCAGATTCTTAACCATGCGATAACCCCTTTCCCCGTCAGCATAATATCCTTCAAGAATCTGTCCAAGCTCAAAACCCAACCCGTGGTAAAGCCTGATTGCCGCCTTATTGGACTGGCGTACTTCTAAGATTACCTTCGAAAATCTTAAGGCAAAATCTTTTAACCGTTCCTCCAAATATTTTCTGGTTAAGCCCTGCCCGGTGTAGCATGGTAGAAGACACAGGGAATATAGCCTTATCGTCTGGCTGTTGCGTCTCGTCAGGTAAACAGCATAACCAACAACCTCTTGCTCATATTCTAAAACATCAAGTAAGATTGAACATTTTGGATTATTTACCATCCGTCGCATATTACGCCGCGAAAAAACATCACATTCCGGAAAACACTTTTTTTCTATTTCCATCAATTGCCTTAAATCTGCCGCCACGGCTTTCCGTGATGAAAGCTTATTCAAATTCTTCACCCGCTAGATACCGTACAATATTTTTATAAATTTCCGGGCTGGCCTGGTCTTCATTTCCAGCGTCGATATTAGGATTATCATTTACTTCGATGACGTAATATTCGCCGTCAACCTCTTTAACATCGACGCCATATAAACTCCGGCCTATTGTCCTGGTCGCATTAACAGCAACCTGCAACAGGGCTGGATTGGCTTTGCTTGCGTCCACACCGACTACCTTAGCCAACTGTCCGTCTTCCGCCCGGTCCATGGTCCGCCATGTATTCTGGGCAAATATGTATTTAGCCACGGCCAATACTTTCCCGTCCAGGATGATAACACGCCAGTCATAATCACTGGGAATATACTGCTGGACAATAATCCGATCCGCTCTCCGCAAAAATTTCTTTCCGAACTTGACGAATTCATCAGGAGAATTAACCTTTTCCACATAATGAGAAAAACTGCTATTTGGAGCCTTCAAAACCAGGGGGATTCCCAAGGTTTCAAACAATTCGCAGGCGTTTTCCTTGCTAACCTCTTTGTTATCTAAAAATATTGTCTCGGGCATCGGTATTTGATGCTGCAGCAGGCGTTTGTACATATTTACTTTGTCACAGCAGATTCGTATGCTTTCAGGGTCGTCAATTACACGCTGGCCCTGCATCTGAGCCAGCCGGGCCACAACATAGCTAGTATTGAGAGGGTCGGTCAGAGCCCTGATAAAAACAGCATCATAATTGCTCAAGTACTTTAATTCATTACGAAACAGGAAATCAAGCTGATGTCCCAGCTCAAAGGCAGCCATCCTGTAATTTGTGAGTGCCGCTAGTTCCACCGAGCTTCTGATGGTATAACGTTCCGTAAAAATTGCTATCTTTGCCATGTCCCCATCTCCTCAATAATCTTCTTTTCTTTCAAAGTCAATTCATCATAAGGCAGCGGTTCAATAGCGGAAAACAAATACTCATCGACCGTAACAATTATCCTAATTTTCATGAGCGGCAGATGAAAGGTCTCAAAAATAGACATGGCAAACTCTTTATATTCCTGTTCCAGAGTTAGCCCTAAAATGCAGCGGACCACGTCAATCCTGTAATCGGAGGGCAATTTCTGGCAGATGACAGCATATTTACCGTTCATTGTAAGCTTTTTCAATTTTTTCTCCACATCTTCCTTTTCAATAATTACCTCACATTTCGAAGTAAATGGATTGATTGGATAAGCCAGAACCGGCGGTATCATTTTCTCAGTAACAATTTCATATTCAGGTGTTTTGAGATTGGATAACTGTGCTTTCTTCATGGCCAAAGGAACAACATAAGCATCAAGGGCTTCTTCCGTCGTAGGCATAATTCTTATCTGGGATAGTTCACAATCCAATGACTTATAATAACCTCCGGTCAGATAAGTGTAGTCGCCAAACATATTATACAAATAGGTGTCATCCCTGTGTAATTTGTATAAAATTACTTTTCCCATGCTGTCTTGAGTCAACTCCCTATTCTTAATTTATTAAACGCTTATACTAATCTTATTTTAATCCCTTATAATATAAAAGTATATTAAATCCCAAGTTTGGCGACATTAATTTCCAGTTGTAGGTGTAGCAGGGGCTACAGGATTTCACAAAACCACTTTTGGTACTACAACCAGTTTTCAACTATCCTTTGGAAAGCAACATAAAAGGGCGTTATAGCCTTCTTGCCTTGCAAAGGGTAATTGGCCTCTTTGGTGCCGATACTTTAGGCTATATTGAAACAACCCCGGCCTGGGACGGCTCCATGTTTAGGCCGGTATCGGAAACTGTCACTCCTGTATAAACTGGGGGACGGTCTCCCGAATGAAGAGCCGTCCCTTGTAATTTTTTCTTATTTGGCAGCAATGGCTACCGGAATCTACATTATGTCTTTTTTTACTCCTGGCGGCCAGTGAATGGGGTTTCCTATAACAGCATGAGCCGCCTCTGCTACAGCCTCACTAATGGTAGGATGGGCATGGATTAGGGCAATTAATTCCTCAACAGTTGCTTCCAGACTGATAGCCAAAGCCCCTTCAGCAATCAAATCCGTTGCATGCGGCCCAACAATATGGACTCCGAGTATTTCTTTGTACTTTGTATCGGCAATTATCTTAACTAAACCATTCTCACAATGTTCTATGATTGATTTGCCATTTCCGGCTAAGGGAAAGATGCCAGTCCGGTACGACAATCCCTGGTTTCGGGCCTGTTCTTCCGTAAGTCCTACACCGGCAACTTCGGGACTTGTGTATATGCAGTATGGTAGGACTTTCCTGTTATAAAAGGAGCGATATCCCAGGGCATGTTCCACCGCTCTAATTCCTTGAGCCGAGGCTACATGGGCAAGCATTGTCTGGGCATTGCAGTCACCTATAGCATAAATACCCGGTACATTGGTCTCAAAATGCTCATTTACAAGGATTGCTCCCTTTTCCGTCTTGACCCCTACTGACTCAAGACCCAGATTTTCAGTATTTGGCCTGCGCCCTACCGCTACCAGCACATATTCACCGTTTATCTCAAGCTGATTTTGCCCGGTCAGAACTTTTGCTGTTAATCCCTTTTTAGCGTCCCGTACTTCTGATAAACGTGCCTCAGTGAGAAAATCCACACCCCTGCTGCTTAAATCTTTTTTAATTACCGATACAATTTGGCCATCAACGGCCGGCAGTATCTCAGGCAGCATTTCCACAACTGTTACCTTAGTACCTAGGGAATTGTAGAGTGCGGCAAACTCAGTCCCAATAACCCCGCCACCGATAATGACCAGCGATGACGGTATTTCAGGTAAACTCAATGCAGCCGTACTGTCAAGCACATTGGGTAGGTCTGCACCGGGAAAGGGGGGCTTCACCGGAACGGAACCAACTCCCAATATAATAGCGTCTGCCGAAAGGGTCTGGGGGGTAGGAGCGTCAATTTTTACTGTACGCTCATCCTGCAATACAGCGTGTCCCTTGTAAACCGCCACTTTGTTGGCTTTTAAGAGAGCCGTGACTCCCTGAACAAGGCTATTAACTACGGCCTCCTTGCGTTTCATCAGCACTGGCCATTCCACCCTTAGCCCGTCAGTTTTAAGACCTATTTTTGCCCCATTTTTTACTATCCGGTACAATTCGGCCGTATGCAGAAGAGTCTTTGTAGGTATACACCCAATGTTTAAACACGTGCCTCCCAAACGGTCTGATTCTACGAGATGGACCTCCGCCCCGAGTTGTGCCCCACGAATGGCAGCCACATAACCACCCGGCCCGCCTCCTATTATAACGATACGTTTTCTCATAAATTCGACAACTCCATTTAAAGATTGGCAAATTATTACTTAGGTGATTCTTTTAAATTTCTTAAATCAGTACTTTCATGGGTGATTCAATAAGTTTAAGAACAACGGCTAAAAATTCAGCTGCCGGCGCCCCATCAATCACTCTATGGTCAAAAGCAAGGGATAATCCCATCATGGGACGTATTGTAATCTGGCCTTGATAAACTACGGGTTGTTCTACTATTCTGCCTATTCCCAAAATCGCCGCTTCCGGTTGGTTGATAATGGGTGTAAACCAGTCTACGGAACCGTAAGGGCCTAAATTTGTGATTGTAAAGGTACCACCCCTCATTTCCTCAGGGCTTATTCTATTTTCACGGGCCTTCTGGGCCAGTTCTTTTACTTCCCTGCTGATTTGCGATAAGCTTTTCTTATTTGCATTTCTGATAACCGGTACGACCAATCCTTTTTCCAAAGCGACTGCCAAACCGATGTTTATGTCATTTAAAACCTTGATCTCACTTTTATCGAGGGTAACGTTGATATGGGGCTTCATTTCCAGGGCTTTGGCCACAATTTTCACCAACAGGTCTGAAATTGATATTTTTTCTTTTTCCTTCCGGTCTTCATTCAATGTCTTACGTAAGGTTAAAAGATTGGTAACATCAACACTGACGTGATGGGTCACCTTGGGGGCAACTGCCCAACTGTGGGCCATGTTATCCCCGATAGCCTTTCTCATGCCTGTATAGGGGATAACCTCAGCAATGTTCTTTCTATCTGATTCCGCCTTTTCTTCATAGACATTTGTTTCCCTTTTAGCAGGCTCAGGAGCTAAACCAGCGATGGCCTTTTCTATATCTTCTCTGGTAATACGCCCTCCCGGACCGGTCCCGCTAAGGTTTGTGTAATCAATGCCATTTTCTTGCGCAAGTTTACGGGCAGCAGGTGTTATTTTTATTTTCTCAACACCCTCTCCTCCGCTTGCAATGGCAGGTGAAATTGATGGCTTATTCCCAATTCCATCAAGAGTTTCTCCAGCCGCACCGATGATGCCTAACAAAGAGCCAATGTATACTTCCTCGCCTTCGGGTACTACTATTTTCAGCAGGATACCATCGGCAGGGGCTTCAATGGTATTAGTAATCTTTTCAGTCATAACCTCTAAAATTTCTTCGCCTTTTTTAACTGCATCGCCCTCTTTTTTCAACCACTTGGCCACAGTTCCTTTGGACATGGTCAACCCCATTTTTGGCATAAAAATTTCAAAAGCCATACATTTCTCACTCCTGTAACACAAACTCTTTATGCAGTTCTTCCATCCCAGAGCCATGACTTCCGTCTACTGCTGCACGCAAAGCCGCTTTTACATCTACTACTTTGGGCCCGTCAAAGGTAAGCTCTATATATGCCTCGTCCTCTTCATTTACCTCTACTTCTCTTTCCCCGTCCAGGGCGATAATACATGGAGTACTTTTAACTTTTACTTTTCCATTAATCCCTATCTTTTGAGATGTCTTAATCTCTACCGGCACGATCAACCCCGGCGCGATAGGTGCAAGCACTTTGAAATTTCCTCTCCCGAACTCTATGGATAAACCCTCTTTATCTGAAGTTCCTATGGGGTTGAGGTAACCTGCTACAGAGGCTATCCCTATATTATGAGGTTCCCCCCTGCTGACTACCGCCTGCACCAAATGATTTACTTCCCATATGGCCCGTGAGCCAATGAATTTTTCACGCAGTACTACTGCATCGACCAGTGCTATATCAATAGGCAACCCATTTTTATAAACAATTAACTTTTTTGTTGGCTGTACAACGGGGAAATGGTTTACTATTCCTCTGGCCACTACGCCTGCCGCCATGCCAGCAACAGTCCCTTCCACCATAGTGGGAAATACATTGTTCGTTCCCGTGGAAACAGGCAGAAGGGGAATGCTGCCACATCCCTTGGCCACCATACGGTTAGTACCATCTCCACCCAGAGTAATAATACAATCAACCTTGGAGCTTTCCATCACCTGAGCGGCCCTGTACGAATCCAGCTGGGTCCCCGTAAGATTTATATCTGCACTAATGATTTCCATGGACAGCCTGTCATGGCTTTTTAGTCCCTCCACAGCCTTAGGTACAATTCCGTAATAATCGGGCATATATACTACCCTCTTTACCTTAACCGCAGCTAATCCCAGTAAGATACGACGCACTATGTTCACTTTTTCCTGATTATCGAATACTGTGCCATATGACACCAAGCGTCTAATATCCTTACCAGAGGCAGGATTAGCAATAATCCCCACCGTAGCCATCCTTCACCTCCTTAATCTAACTTGGAGGACTACGTCCCAGCCTTTCCTGTACTGCAATATAGTGGTGAGCAGGACAGACTCCTGCTCACCGGCTGAATTACTAGAACAATTCCTTAACAGCGTTGATGATTTTTTCTTCACTGGGTAAATATTTTCTCTCCAGCACAGGGCTGAAAGGTACAGGAGCATCTGGAGCCGTTACGCGTTTAATAGGAGCATTCAGAAGATCAAATCCCTCGTCCGCCACTATAGCGGCGATTTCGCCGCCAAATCCCCCTGTCCTGGTGGCCTCGTGAACAATCACCAGTCTTCCGGTTTTACCTACGGAGTTTAAAATGCTGTCTTTATCTAAAGGATTTAAGGTTCGCGGGTCCAGTACTTCAGCACTAATTCCCTCTTTAGCCAGGGCCTCCGCAGCAGCTAAAGCCTTGTGAACCATGGCGGACCAGGCCACAATTGTAACATCTGAACCCCTTCGCTTAATATCCGCTTTCCCTAAAGGAATCACATACTCTCCTTCCGGCACATCCCCCTGTAATCCCAACAGCATTTTATGTTCGATATAGATGACTGGATTATCGTCACGGATAGCGGCACACATTAAACCTTTTGCATCAGCAGGTGTTGAGGGCATTACCGTCTTGATACCCGGAATATGGGCAAAAAAGGCTTCCAGACTCTGGGAATGCTGGGCGGCTGCACTTACCCCCGCACCGCACGGTGTCCGAATTACCATAGGGACTTTAGCTTTGCCGCCAAACATATAACGCATTTTGGCAGCCTGGTTTAAAATTTCATCCATACAAACACCCATAAAATCAATAAACATGATCTCTACTATAGGACGCAAGCCCGCAGCCGCCGCTCCCACAGCATGCCCCACAATAGCCGTTTCACTTATGGGTGTATCAACAATGCGTTCAGGCCCAAATTCCTGATATAAACCGGCAGTTTGGCCAAAACAGCCTCCAAAGATGCCCACATCCTCCCCTGCCAAATATACATGGGGATCCCTTTGCATTTCCAGACGGATACCATCTCTTAAAGCCTCAGCATATGTCATTTGTTTCATCATTTCTCACCCTTTCCATAGTAAATTAACTTGCATAAACATCAGTCAAAACATCATCAGGATCGGGATCAGGACTATTTTGCGCAAATAAAACTGCAGAATCTATTTTTTCTTTAACAGCAGCTTTAATTTCTTCTAACTCCACAACAGTAGCAAATTTCAGTTCTGTCAATTTCTTTTCCAAGCTTAAGACTGGATCCTTTTTCAGCCAGGCTTCCTGCTCTTTCGGGTCTTTATAAATGCATGGATCTCCTTCAAAATGTCCCCGGTGTCGCCACGTTTTGCACTCAATTAAACTAGGTCCATCACCTTTTCTGGCACGGTCAACAGCTTCTGCGGCGGCTTCATAAACTGCCACAACATCATTGCCGTCCACTGTGACACCGGGAATTCCGTATGCCGCAGCGCGGTCAGAGATATCGCTTACATTCATATGGTTCTTCTGATAATTAGAGATGCCGTACATATTGTTCTCACAGACGAAAATTACGGGCAATTTAAAAATGGAGGCCATATTTAACGATTCATGGAACGTACCGCGGTTTGAAGCACCATCACCAAAGAAGCATACTGCTACGGCATCGGTTTTTTTGTATTTGCAGGCGAAAGCGGCACCGGCAGCAATAGGTTGCCCTGCTCCCACAATACCGTTAGCACCCAGGATACCCAGGTTTACGTCAGCTATATGCATAGAGCCGCCTTTCCCTTTACAATAGCCGGTAGCCTTACCAAAGAGCTCTGCCATCATTAAGTCGATCCTGCCGCCTTTGGCAATCAGGTGACCATGACCACGGTGGGTACTGGTTATATAATCCTTGTCGGTCAAATTTGCACACACACCTGTAGCAACTGCCTCTTCTCCGATATAGAGATGGACAAAACCGGGAAGTTTGCCAGCTGCAAAAAGTTCAGCTGCCTTTTCTTCAAAAGTTCTAATCGTTACCATAGTTTCATAAAAACTTAGCAATTCAGCTTTTGTAATCTCCATCCATGTCTCCTCCTTTTCCTTTTTCTGAATAAGGCTTTTTATTACAGCGGAACGTAATAAAAATTTCTGCTGCTTAAAACTGCTAAATATCGATAAATACAGTAAGGGCCGCTACCACTATCACAATTTGCTCACCCTCCCCCAGCATGGGGAGTTTTAATCCGGGTACTGTTAAGCCCCCAGGCACCACTTCCAAGTTAACAGAGCCAAAAGGTATCATTTTAATCACTTCTTCTTTGTCCAGTCTTTCGGGATATGGACAGCCGATTCTTGCCTCAATATACATCTCGTTAGGATCACTGATGCCAAAAATATCCGAGAGGCCACACAGGCAGCTCCGGGATATGGCATCTTTTACAGCTCTCTGCGCTGCCTTGGTGACATCTTCTCCATGGAGATCAGCACCACTGCCTATTTCGATAATGAATCGCTTGCGCCCCATCATATCACCTCCTTTCATAACAGGTTGCCTCGGAAAAAGAGCTCTCTGTTTAACTGCTTTTATAACCGAACATATAGCAAGTATCGTGCCAACCCCTTTAAAAAGCTAAAACAGCCACCCCGCCTATAAGCGGCAAGGTGGCTGTTTTTTAAAACCATGTTGTGTTTAATTACACTCATGATGTAACAAAAGTGTCCCACGGTGATTACATCTGATGACACTTTTGCTACATATGTACAGTAAGTGTATAGTTAGTTTTTTATCCCATATGCACGCATTTTACGGTATATGGTATTCCGTGATACCCCCATATCTCTGGCGGTAAGGCTGACATTACCCCCGTTTTTATTTAAAAGGAAGATGATTTCCCGCCGCTCATTTTCCGCAGCCATAAGTTTTCTCTCCTCTCTGTTGTGGGAAATGTGATCAAACCTGTTAGTGAACAAAGATTCCGGTTGTAATTCTGTCCCCTGTCCAGGTATCATTTCCGCAGGCAGTCCGGATAGACTGATAATGCCATCCTGAGCCAAACAGACCATCCTTTCAACGATATTTTGTAATTCCCGGACATTTCCGGGCCAGTCATAACGCTCCAAACATCTTAAAACTTCCGGTTCAAACATAAATTTTTTCCCCAACTGATCTTCGTGTTTCTTTAAAAAGTGTTGAAAGAGCGGCACAATATCTTCCCGGCGGCTCCTAAGGGGTGGAATATTAATGCATAAAACATTGAGGCGATAGTAAAGATCCTGTCTGAATTTTCCTTTTGCTACTTCTTCCACAAGATTTTTATTTGTTGCACAAATAATACGAACATCCAATGGTATTAACTTGTGACTCCCAAGGCGGCTGACTTTTCTTTCCTGAAGAACTCTCAACAGTGCCACCTGCTGTTCAAGAGGCAATTCTCCGATTTCATCCAGGAAAAGAGTCCCCCCGTTGGCCTCTTCAAATTTGCCGGGTTTTCCCCCTTTTCTTGCACCAGTAAAAGCTCCCTCATCGTAGCCAAATAATTCACTGACAATCAAATCCCTTGGTATGGCACCGCAGTTTATAGCAATAAATGGACCTTTTCTCCGCCAACTTTTACTATGAATAGATTGGGCAAAGAGTTCCTTCCCAGTACCGCTCTCACCCTGTAGTATCACATTGACCATACTTTCGGCAGCCAGGGATGCCTTGCGTTTAGCTTCCGTCATGAGATCACTGTTGCCAATTACATCTTCGAAATTAAATAAATTTATTTCATTGCTAAAACTATTAACCAATTTTCTGGTCTCATTTAATTTTTTTAAAATAATTAATCCGCCGTTTTTCTTACCACTTCTGTCAAATATTTGTTCACCAAGAATTAGGTATTTATCTCCCAAAACTTCGTTTTTCAGGATGGATTCGTTTATATATTTATCATTTTTCGAGTTATCATTAAACAATAAATTAGCATCCAAAATTTCGGCAACACACCTGCCCATTATTTCATGTTCAGACTTTCCCAAAATATTCCTTACAACAGGATTTATATTAATAATACGGTTATTTTTATCTATCTCTATCAAGCCATCAGAAATTTTATCAAACACTTTGGCTAATTTATTATGAGATGCCAATAAGTCCTGGTTCATTTGCTTAATAGTAAATTGGACAGTAATTGTTTTGGCCAGAGATGTAACCATCCCTAAGGTATGGGGATGTTCACTGCTTGCATGCCCCGAAATATTTATTACACCCATAATTTGACCGTTTTTATTATAAATAGGCGCAGCAGAACAGGTCCATGTATGATGTTTTCTACAGTAATGTTTTGCCCCTGTAATCTGAATAGATTTCCCTATAACCAATGCCGTGCCGATGGCATTGGTGCCTACTTCATTTTCCAGCCAACTGGCCCCTTGTATAAAATTGAGTTTCTTTGCATCATAAATAATTTCCCTGTCTCCAAAACTTTCAATTATACGGCCACTTTCATCAGTTAATACCAGTATAAAACCGGAATTCTTAATGACCTCATACATATTCTCCATAAGTGGTTTTGCTATTTGCATCAACTCATAATTATTATCCAAAACTTGTTTGATATCCTGAGCAGTCAAGACATTGTTACAACAACCATCAGCTTGATCAACTTTAGCCGCATAACTCCTATTCCATGAATCAACGATTAGCTTATCGTAAATAGATTGTGTATTGTAGGGCGATACTTGTGAATTGGATTGTAATTTCATTTTAAGTACACCTCCGTTCTATTTCTTGAATATTTTATATAATATTCTGAAATATATGTATGTGTTTATTCTTCTTCCGCAATATATATGCCTTGCCAGCATTACTTTTTCCATTTTTTAAAAGAAACTGCTTACGAGGACATTATTCAACAAATAAATAAAATATCCTTCTCCTTCTTATCGGGAGTATTATGACCCAGTCCAAAACAGAAGCCGTAAGACTAAAACTTACAGCTTCTGTTTTCCTTATTCATTTTACTGTTATTATTATTAATCGCTACGCCTGTATATGTTTTCCGTTCTTTCCTATATTCGAGAGCAAAATACCTCCTAAAGCCCTGCCAGCACCTAGATACCTTCCCGCTCCCGCATAACAAGTCACCGGAACCGTCCCCCTGACTCATTCCCCTGACTCATTCTTTTGGGTTAGATTTTTATTTGAGTTGACACGTACTCAACAAGGCAAAACGTGTGCCTATGATTTTGAGCATTTTCCCGAGTTTCCGAATCCCGAAAGCCTTGATATATAAGGATCGGGGTTTTGAAAAAGGCCCATTTTTGCCTATCAACTGCCGAACTCCGGCCCTGGACACTTATAGAAAGGGCAGTTTATTGAAAAAATAAATGTAAACATCAAGCAAAGGAAGTTGGATATGACTAAAAATAATGATTGGCTCAGAAAATTATTATTTTCCACCCCTTTAGGCATTTTAGGTGCATTAGGTACTATTTGGCTTGGTAGAAGGGCGATTAAAAAAGTCAGTAATAGTTTTATTCAAAGATTAATGGTGGACTCTTATTCTGAAAATTTATGGGAATTTGTTTCTGCATCCCGGAAAGTTGGGCTCCAAACCATTGTCGAGACTAATCTCAGGGCCCAGAAAGGTAAAATGATTAATCGCCCTTTAGGAAGTCCTAAAACATTTCCCAATTTAGATGGTATTATGTTTAATTGTGCCCAATTACACAGGTTACCAACTGATGAAGGAACCGACATAGACACCAGGGTGGTTATCGGCCCCAGTGCTAAAAAACCTTTAAAAATAGAAATGCCCATTATTATTTCAGGCATGGCCTATGGTCTGGCCTTGTCGGCAAAAGCCAAAATAGCATTGGCCAAAGGAAGTACAATAGCCGGTACAGCTACGAATACCGGTGAAGGCGCTTTTTTACCTGCGGAAAGAAAAGCGGCAGCCAAGCTTATTCTCCAATATAACAGGGGTAAATGGAGTAAATCTGAAAAAATTTTAAAACAAGCTGATATGATTGAGATTCATCTTGGACAGGGAGCAAGGGCTGGAGTAGGTCACAAGATTGAAGATAAACAAATTAATTGGAAAATTAAAAGAATGCTGGGTTTGCGTTGGGGCGAGCGGGCAATAATTCATGCTAATTTTCCCGGAATCAAAGAACCAAACTATTTATATCACTTAGTAAAATATTTAAGGGAGGTCACCGAAGGTGTTCCTATAGGCGTAAAATTAGCAGCAAGTAAATACATAGAGGAAGATTTAGAAATTGCCTTAGAAGCAGGAATTGATGTTATTGCACTTGATGGTAGTGAAGCAGCCACTAAAGGCACAGCCCCTGTACTACAGGACGACTTCGGTTTACCTACCTTATTTGCTTTAACTAGAGCCACCAATTATTTTCAAAAACATGGACTTAAAGATAAAGTTAGTTTAATTATGGCAGGAGGCCTAGCGACACCGGGTAATTTTCTTAAGGCTATAGCCCTGGGGGCGGATGCCGTATATATTGGCAGTATTGCTTTATTTGCCATGAGTCATACCCAAGTCTTAAAATCCATACCTTGGGAACCTCCTACAGGAGTAGTTTTTTACAAAGGCAAGTTTCAACATAAACTAAATGTAAATAAGGGAGCAAAAAACTTAGCTAATTTTCTTGAAGCCTGTAATGAAGAAATAAAAGAAGCAGTCAGAGCCCTGGGGAAAACCAGCATCCACCAAGTTGATAAAAGTGATTTGTTCGCCTTAGACCCCTTCACGGCCGAGGTCGCTGACATTCCCCTGGGTTTTAAGGAGATTAATTTTTACTTAGATAAACAATGGTCCATAATACACTAATAACTAAATTAGAGCATAAAAAAAAAACAGCAAACGGGCGGCGTCTGCTGTTTGTGTATATTTTCTTTAAATCCTGCACATGGTTTAAAGCTTTACCGAAGCCCATGTATTGGACCACTCCTGCTTCCCGAGAAAGTCACAGGGACGATATTTGTCAGCAGCTTGGCCCCTCTGTTGGTGTGCAGTCATATTTTTCTCAATTAACAAACTTGCATGTATTTTTAAGCGGTTACCTTCTCGACCTGGCTCAAGTACTTGCTTTCACTGCGGTTAATAATGACAGCCGCACTGGCGTCGCCCGTCACATTGACAGTGGTCCTGATCATATCCAGGATCCTGTCAATTCCGGCAATAAGAGCAATCCCTTCCAGGGGCAAGCCGATAGACTGAAGAACCATGGTTAACATGATCAGACCTGCCCCGGGTACTCCTGCTGTACCTATAGAAGCAAGGGTTGCTGTTAGGATAACGGTGAACATCTGGCCAATAGTCAGGTCCATACCAAAGACCTGGGCTACAAAGACTGCACACACACCCTGGTAAATGGCCGTCCCATCCATGTTAATAGTCGCACCCAAAGGCATGACAAAACTGGAAACTTCCTTGCTGACGCCAAGATTCTCTTCAACGGACTTCATGGAAACAGGCAAGGTAGCAGAACTACTGCATGTAGAAAAGGCTATCAGCATAGCCGGCGAGAAACCCTTAAAAAACTTAAAGGGGCTCATGCCTGCCAGCATTTTCACAACAATTGAATAAACAATTACAGCATGCAAGATACATGCCAGATAAACAGCGGTAATTACTGCAGCCAGCGGGAGCAGTACCTTGGGTCCGTTAGCGGCCACCACGGGCGTGATCAATGCAAACACGCCGTAAGGAGCAAATTCCATGATTATGGCTGTAATCTTGTACATTATTTCGGCAAAACCGTCGAAGAAACTTAACACCGGCTTGCCCCTTTCCCCCACGAGGGTAATACCAATGCCACCAAAGATTGCAAATACGATGATCTGCAGCATATTAGCATCTACCAGGGCTTTGACGGGATTAGTGGGAAAGATGTCCAGCAGCACCTGGGATATGGGCATAGCTTCCTTCCCGGCGTATTTAGCGTTGGCTGGAAGGGTTAAGCCCATGCCGGGATTAATAATGTTGGCAATGATTAAACCGATAGTAACAGCCAGGGCAGTGGTAACCAGATAATAACTTAAGGTCTTGCCGCCCATCCTGCTTAGCTTTCTAACATCTCCTACTGAAGCAGATCCTACAATTAAAGAAGCAAAGACAATAGGTACAATGATCATCTTAATCAGATTAATGAAAAGGATACCAAAGGGTTTAATCCAGGTATTGATAAATGCTGTTGAACTGCTGAAAACAAGCCCCACTATTACACCAAGAAGGAGACCGATAAAAATTTTTGTAGTTAATTTCACTTAAAAATCCTCCTTATCAAAAAATGGGTATAGCATTAATTCGTTACAGCAGCACCCGGGACCCCTGCTGTACCGATGGAAACCAGTACGTAGGTTGCACCAATTTAATCTTTAAAGCTCGGTTAATTCGAATTGTTTTGATAATTTTTGCTAATTTAATATTATCAGGTGATTTAAATAAATCGAAATAGATGATATTTATTACTATATAGAAATCTTTTATTGTCTTTCACATAATGTAAAAGGTCTACAGCACTTCTTTTATTCTTTTAGCCAGTCCCGCTATTTATAAGTAGGAATTCCGCAGATATATATATAACAATGACTTTTTGCGACAACACCTCTTAGCTACTGCCATGACCTGAATTAACAATAGTATTCTTACCAGTTAAAAAGTCTTGATTCTACTGGTAAGATACATTAATCTTATAATTAACTTTATTGGAAAATGCCCCTGATTTTCTTAGCCTTGGACATCCAGGGTCAGTAATTGCTGTTGTGATAGAAGTTATGCCCTCCTCATCATATCCCCTTAAAGTCCTGTGTTTTTCCATATATTTGATGGCTGAGTCTACATCTATGCCATCCTTTTTATATAACCCGCCGGATCCATCACTTATAGCAACAATTTTAATCATATCTGCTACATTTACTCTGGTAAAATAGACGTTAATAATGAGTTAATTAGATTTATTTATTTGTTTTAGTTAATAACATTCAGAACCATACTTTCTTATATACTCATACTCAGAGGACATCCTTAAGCTGGGAATGGAGTTGAGTACATGGATACTCGCCTGCTAAAAACGTTTTTACTGGTTGCTCAACTGCAAAACATAACTCAGGCTGCAGAAAAGCTGAATTTTTCCCAACCAACTATTACGGCTCAAATACAAAACCTGGAAGAAATATTCGGAGTTTTATTGTTTGAAAGACAGGGCAAGAAGTTAATCATTACCGAAGCCGGGAACGAGCTATATAAATATGCCGAACACATGCTGGCCATATATAATGAAGCTCAGATGGCCTTGGCAAGTTACCGGAAAAAAAGCGCTGCTCTTACTTTAGGCGTATCCACCCATATTATTAACTATCTCCTCCCGCCAATTCTCAAGAAATACCAGAGCCGTGTACCTGATGGAAGTGTATGTGTCCGTCTCTTCATGAGTACTAAAGAGACGCTCAACGGGCTGCTGGAAAACCAGTTTTATATTGGCCTGGTCCATGATAAAATATCCCACGAACAATTTGAGCAATTCAAAATTACTACGGAAGAAGTTATCTGGGCCGGGCATCATGATCTTTTGGCAAAACATAAATCCTCAAACTGCATCAGTGATTATCCATTTATAAACTATACAACGGATACAGTTTTTCGCAGCAAGTTTAACAATCTCTTTAAGGAAGTTGGCTGTAATTCAACAATTGAATACAGTGATACACAGGCCGTCAAACAAGCAGTATTAAATGGCCTCGGAATATCTATTTTACCTTTTTCTCTCATTAAAGAAGAAATTGCGGATGGTACACTTGTCCAGATAACAAACACACCACCATTATTCCTGGATATATATGTTTTATTTAAGAGAAACGCAGTCTTCTCACCATCTATATATAAGTTTTTAGAAATTCTTTCAGAATTGCCGACCGCAGACAGTAAATTAAAAGCATTTATCGATTCTAAAAAATTTAAAAAAAGTAATTGAAGGTAAATTCCAAATTATTTACTTTAAAGCGTAAACACAAGCAAATTGAGGGATAGTTACGTTGCTTGTGTTTATTTTTTCGCTTTTTCAGTTGAAATTATAGAATTTATTAATTAATTAATCAGCAAACATTATTTCTCAAGGTTTACGGTCTCGTATATGATAGAGTGTAAATGCTAAAATAAAGTGTACCAAAAACGCTAATGAAAAGTGTGCCACTAAAATAAGCCAGTAATGGCAAATATTATGGCTTTTCATGGTATTATCTTAATTGGTGCGGAACCAAAAAAGTAATATTATGGGAGGCGAAAAATGATTAAGAGGTGGCACATGTACAGTAAAATTCAGGTAATGAAAAGTGAAGGTTTTAAACAACGTAAGGTGGCAAAAATGCTACAGATTCATCGTAATACTGTTAAGAAATACTGGGATATGACACCTGATGAGTTTCAGGAGACAATCCTCGAACCGGCTAAGAAATCCAGCCTTGAGCAACACAAAGAGTTGATTATCTCATGGTTGCGGACTTATCGTGAAATAACCGCTGCCCAAATTTATGATTGGTTAAAAGAAAAGTACAACCCGACTCTGGCAGAAAACAGTGTCAGAAGATATGTCCGAATGTTACGGATAGATTACAATATCAAGCCGGAAGGTGATGACCGCAACTATGAAGCAGTCCTGGATCCTCCGATGGGATTGCAGATGCAGGTTGATATTGGGACCATATCAGTCGAAAATGTTCGGACAAGGCGATATCAGAAACTTTACTGTATTGGGTTTGTGCTTTCAACTTCAAGATATAAGTACGGGGTATGGTTTTCAAAACCACCGGATGCTATGGATATGGTAAACGCCATTAAATGCTGTTTTGAATGGATGGGCGGCAAGCCTAAAGAACTGGTATTTGACCAGGACAGGCTGATTGCAGTGGATGAAAATTATGGCGATATACTTTATACAAAAGAGTTTGAAGCGTTCAGACAAAACGAGAAGCTGAATATCTACCTCTGCCGGAAAGGCGATCCGCCAAGTAAGGGCCGGATTGAAGCTGTGGTAAAATTCTTTAAGTACAATTTCGCAAGATATCGGCAATATTCCGAACAATGGATATGGGATGAGGAATTTGAAAAATGGCTTCACAGAACCGGTAACGCCAAAAAACACTCAATTACAAAGAAAATACCGGCTGAGGTGTTTGAAATAGAACGTGGCTACCTCACTCCGGTATCATACAAAATAGAAAATCCTGATAGTAATATATTACTGCGAAAAATCAGAAAAGACAACACCGTCATGTATGAGGGCAGCAGATATACCGTACCCACCGGAAGTTTTGGAGTTTATGAAGATGTCCAATTGCAGATTCAGGAAGATGAACTGCTTATATATGCCGGTTTTTGCGATATACTGCTGGCCAGGCACAAGATATGCTTGGAAAAGGGTAAATTAATCCAAAACAACAATCATATCAGAAACAAGAACATTAAGATTGCCGGCATGAAAGAGGCTTTAAAAGCCAGATTTTTAGACCCTGCTACAGCTGAAAAGTATCTTGACCGGATACATGCAGGGAAGAAAAGATATGTCAGGGATCAGTTCCAGTTAATCGAAAAGACCATCAGTCAATACAGCAGCGAGGCTGTGGACGCGGCCCTTCAGTATTGCCTGACAAATGAACTTAACAGTGCGGTTGATTTTCGGGATGCGGTCATCCATTTTAGCCAGGGCATAAAGGAAACAGAGAACAAGCCGGTCCCCTCGGATATTCATACCACAAACAATTCAAGCTTATCCAGCCTTAAAGTGGCCAAAAGAAATCTGCAGGATATGATCAACTGCCTGAAAGGGGGCGCCGGAACATGGCTGAATTAACTGTTGTGGCGTCCAAGCTGAAACAACTGAACCTTATCGAAGCTTCCCACAGTCTCGAGACGGTTGTTGCGGAGGCGGCCTTGGCCAACAAGACACCGCTTGATGTATTGGATAAGTTATTAAACCTTGAAATTGACGGCAGAAACGCCAAAGGAAAAGCAAAAAGGCTGAAAGCTGCTTGTTTCCCCTATGTAGAAGGATTAGACAGCTTTGATTTTAACCGTAAGGGTTTTACAGGGATAAGCAAAGCTCACATCAAACAACTGGCTGAATTGGCCTGGCTGGAGAAGGCTTATAACATCATGTTCCTGGGTCCTACCGGGCTCGGCAAAACGAGGCTTTCAATCGGACTCGGGTTGAAGGCGGTAGAGGCCGGATATCACGTATCATTCATCAGTCTTGACGAGTTGATGCGGATTCTAAAGACTTCGGAAATCAGCCCTAGGGCCGCAAGAAGGGTCAAGGCCATAAAGAACAGTGATCTGGTCATCCTGGACGAGGTGGGCTTCTTGCCCATCTCTAAACAGGACGCGAACAAGCTATATGAATTAGTGAATTTACTGTATCTAAAAACATCTATCATCTTGACCAGTAACAAAAGCTTCGAGGAATGGAGTGAGTTCATAGGTGACAGTATGATAACCGCCGCAATCCTCGACCGTCTGGCCCACCAGTGTGAGATATTTACCCTGGATGGCCCAAGCTACAGACTAGAAAATCGAAGAACCATTTTTGGAAATTAATTACTGGGAATTTTATTGGTAGAAATTAGCTCAAAGTGGTACAAAAAATATTAGCGTTTTTGGTACATTTGATATTGACGTTTACATAGAGTCAAGAAATAAGGAAAATAATTACTTTCCACGACTCCATAATAAGCATTGTGGGTGAGTATTATGAGCGAAAAAATAATCGGTATTTTAGGCGGTATGGGGCCTGAAGCTACTGCAAATTTCTTTTTAAAGATTATCAAAGCCACTCCAGTTGAAAAAGACCAGGATCACTTGAGGATTATCATTGATTCAAACCCCAAAATTCCAGATAGAACATCAGCCATATTAGGCCACGGACCCAGCCCTGTGGAAACAATGGTTAGAACTGGTAAAAATCTGGCCTCATTAGGGGTTAACATAGGGGCAATACCCTGTATAACCGCACATTATTTCTTCGATGAAGTGCAAAAAGAATTGCCGTTTCCTCTAGTCAATGCCCTGGAAGAACTGAATAAAAGAATTAAAACATCTTATCCTCACGTGGAAAAAATCGGAGTCCTCGCCACTACTGGTACTGTAAAATCCAAATTGTACGACAAACATCTCTCATCTTACACGATTATTTACCCTGATGATTCTAGCCAGGAAAAGATCATGAAAGCTATTTATGGTATCAATGGCATCAAAAATGGCAATACAGGCATTTATCCCAAATGCTTACTGGTACAGGCCGGATTTGAATTAATCGAAAGAGGGAGTCAAGCTCTAATAGCTGGTTGTACAGAAATCCCCCTGGTTTTAAAGCCAGAGGATTTTCCCGTACCGCTGCTGGATCCCATGGAAGTTTTAGCTGAGTCCATAGTAAACATGGCGAAACAAAGCCAGCATTAACGCAAATATAATAAAAATCCAATTCCATAAAGATAATGGGGAGCCAACGCTCCCCATATCTATTGAGCAAAACTTCTTCTCTTTCATGTAATCCTTTAAAGGTGGCATATTCTAGACAACCGTCTTTAAAAAGAACTATTGATTAGTTCCTACCAATCGTTTAGATAAAGTTTCTCCTTTTTTACTTACTTTATCCAGGGGGGCATGAATGAGTTTACCTTGTAATTTGGCCATATAAACAATAGCTACAATAAATAATCCAATCAGGATAAATGCAGAAAGCAGTGTGGGGATCCCCATTTTTACAGCCAATAGATCTGGTAAGGTAATCTTGCCGTAAGAAAGAGGATCAACCAGATAAGGTTTAAGCACAGGGAACATAACAGCATATAATACTGCCCCCGCTAAACCTCCCATAATTGTTACCAATGCATCTATCTTACCGGAACCTAAACTAGCAATTGCGGTGCCGGGACAGTAGCCGGCAAGAGCCATTCCTATCCCCAAGATAGCCCCACCTAAGACATTACCTAAAACATAGGTAGGTTTAGGTATAAGCTTAACAATACCTACTGCACTTAGTGGATAAATGATAAGTGCCGTTGTTACTACTGAGGTCATGATGACCAGCAGCATAGTCAGATTCTTCAAAGAAAGGCCTCCGATAATACAGCCGTGGTCACATACCATGGCTTTGTATAAAATGTAACCCCAGATACTTCCCACTATTAGGGCGATGATTATTTCAATCATTATGATACCTCCTTAACTCAGCTTCTGCCTTCTAAATAATAACCTCGCTGTAGGAAGGCCGGCTGCAAACATACCCAAACCAAACAATAAGCTGCTAACTGACAGTTGAGACCAACCGCTTAATACATGCCCTGAAGTACAGCCACCTGCTAGGCGTGCTCCGAAAATTAAGAGCACACCCCCGAAAAAGGCAAAAATATACCTTTTGGTCTTGTTAGGGCCAAAGCGTTGGAACCAAACAGAAGAAAATTCTTCTTTAACATGATTGTTACTTCTAAAGGCTAAGTGTGCCCCCAATACAACACCAAGGAGTAGGGCAACTTCAAATGTCATTCCAAGAGGAGTCTGCTTAAAATAGGGATTTTGGGCCACAAAACTTGGTGTTACATAACGCAAGAGTCCTCCTATTACACTGACATATGCCGTTGATGCCCCCAACAGTTTACCATAAAAAATTAATAAAACCGCGTTTAAGATACCCATTAACATACCTGCTTTTAACCAATGCCAACCTTTTGACATAAACAACACCTCCGTTCAATATACCCTCCCTGGGTATTTGGCTCTATTACCAATATACCTAATGGGGGTATATTAGTCAAGGAGAATTTTTTATGTAATATTTGACAATGGACACATTACTTTGTATAAAAAATGAACTATATATCCATTATTCCCACAACATCCGTAAAAGAAAGGGGAGCCGGCTCCCCTCCTTGTTTAGAAGAATTTCTTTTCTTTCATATACTCCTGGACATGGTTTAAGGCTTCGCCGAAACGCTGGAAGTGCACTACTTCACGTTCTCTTAGGAAACGCAAAACATCAGTGACACACGGATCATCGGAAAGGTTGATCAGCCAGTTGTAAGTGGCTCGGGCCTTCTCCTCGGCAGCCATATCTTCCACCAGGTCAGCAATAGGATCACCCTTGGCCTGGATATAGGCAGCGGTCCAGGGGTTACCCGTAGCGTCAACATAGAACAGGGCCCTGTCGTGGTCGGCATAGTGCCCGCCCAATCCGGCGGCTTTCAATTCTTCAACGCTGGCATCTTTAGTCAGCTTATAAACTATGGTTCCGACAATCTCCAGATGGGCAAGTTCTTCAGTACCAATGTCGTTAAGTAAAGCCCGGGTTTGCTCTGTAGGCATGGAATAGCGCTGGTTCAAATAACGCAGGGAAGCACCCAATTCCCCATCCGGCCCCCCATATTGGGTAATAATCCATTTGGCCAGGCGGGGGTTTTTGCCCGATACTTTGACAGGATACTGTAATTTCTTTTCATAAATCCACATACTGCTTCCTCCCTTCTACATTTCCCAGGGCCAGGGGGTTTCTACCCAGAGCCAGGTGTTTCCCCTGTTGCGGGAATGGCCATAGCTAAGGATGGGTCCACATAATTCATCGTATCTTTCTTTTAGTTCCTTCAGTTCTTTCGCTGCACGATTATAATCTTCCAAGGCCCTGGTATCATCAGGATGGGTATCCAGGTAAAGATTCAGCTCCAGTGCCACAAACTCCATCTCCTGGATTCTTCTTAAGAGGTCCATACACTCCTTCATCATATCAACTGCCATAGGAAGCACCTCCCCGCGGGAATACTAAAGAGCAGGGTTGAGGTCCTTCGCACGGACCGTACTCCCCTTGGGGCTGATACAGGTCAGGAAACAGGGTGCCCCTACTGAGGGCCTCGGCAGGACTATAGACTACATTGTAGTACTGCCAGGGTACATAGGCATGGGCCAACCTAAAGGGCGGCTGGGGATAAGGGGGTGGATAAGCATGGGGAGGATAGCTGGGATAGGTAGGTGGATAGGGCAAAGACATCTCAGGCGGAGAGGGTAAAACGGAGGAAGGATATTGGGGATATTGGGGATATTGGGGATATGGGGAATAAGTAGGCGGACAGGGTAAAGGTGTCTCCGGTGGTGCTGGTAAAACCGGCTCAGGTGGTGTGGGACAAGGCTTTTGAGGAGGACAGGGCATCGGTGCCTGGGGTGGGGGTGGATAAGGTTTGTAAGGAGCAGGGCACCCCTCTGTATTTTCTACCTTGCCACCATTCTTCTTGGATGGTTCAGGCGGCACAGGTATGACTTTAAAGGTAAAGTTTCGCAAAAAAATCCCTCCTTTGCGCATTTATATTGTATTCTATGCCCCGGTTATCTCAGGTGTACCTGCTATACAAGCCGTACATTTGTAAAAAAAGAGAAGCCCCGCAAGGAGCTTCCATGGATAATATTTAATATACTGTTTACAGTCCCCATAAAGACTAAGGCACCTGCCCCTGATGGAAAGGCGCCTCGCTTTTTGTTTTTATTACAATTATTTTTTTACCAATTTTAAACCAACAGGTATAAACTTATGAACCGTTTCTCCCTTTAATACTTTGGCAGCAGTTTCCACACCAAGGGAGCCGATTTGCGAAGGCTGCTGAGCGACAGTTGCAGCCAACTTCCCTTCATTGACAGCTTTGACCGCATCATCCGTAGCGTCAAAGCCTACAACAATAATACCGGTACGTTTGGCGCTTTCAATGGCTTTTAACGCTCCTAACGCCATTTCATCATTATGCGCAAAGACGGCGTTTATCTCCTTTTGCGCTTGTAAAATATTTTCCATTACAGCCAAACCCTTTTGACGGTCAAAATCAGCGACCTGTTTCGCCACTACTTTAATTTCAGGCTTGGAGCCAATGGCATCATTAAAGCCTTTTCCCCTGTCCCTGGCAGCGGAGGTTCCGGGGATACCTTCAAGTTCCACTACTTTTCCTTTACCACCCAGTTTTTCGATAATAAATTCTCCTGCCATCTTTCCTCCGGCCACGTTGTCAGAAGCAATATGAGCCTTTACCTCGCCGCCGTCTGCACCTCTGTCGAGGGTTATAACAGGAATCTTTTTATCATTGGCCACCTTAATGGCATTGGCCACCGCTTTACTATCAGTAGGATTGATTAAAATAAGTTTTACCCCTTTGGTCACCAAATCTTCCACGTTGGCCAGTTCCTTGGTAGAGTCGTTCTGGGAATCCAATACAATCAGTTCAACTCCAAGTTCCTTGGCTTTGGCTTCCGCCCCTTCCTTCAGGGTTACAAAAAAGGGATTGTTAAGGGTGGAGATAACCAAACCCATTTTTGTTTTTTCATCTTTTTTAGCAGGTTCAGGCTTGGTACTGCCGCAGCCTGCTACGATCCCCAGGACAAAAACTAAGAGCAACAGAACAGTTAATTTTTTCCTCATTACAACCTACCTCCTGTTTTTTGACATTTCTTACTATTTGTTAGAGTGTAAGCAGGATTCTCACCTCCCTGCATATAAATAAGGTTATTTTTTATGCTGTCTTACTTTTTCTGTCCAGTAAAACGGCTAAAAGAATGACAAGCCCTTTTGCTACCAGCTGATAGTTTGAAGAAACATTCAGCAAATTCAAACCGTTATTTAAAACACCAATAATTAATGCGCCAACAAAGGTTCCTGTCACACCACCTACACCGCCCGATAAACTTGTACCCCCCAAAACAGCTGCAGCAATAGCATCCATTTCCGCTTGCATCCCGGCATTGGGCGGGGCTGAATCAAGCCTGGAGGTGGAGATGATGGCGCTTAGTGCGGCAAGAAAACCACAAAGCATATAAGCGAATACTTTTGTCTTACCTACATCAATCCCTGAAAGCCTCGCTGCTTCCTCATTACTACCAACGGCATACAAATAACGGCCCAATTTATTGTGTTTCAACAGATAATAACCGGCTAAAAAAGTCAATACGGTTAATAATACGGGAACAGGCAATGGTCCAATAGTCCCCCAACCCAGCCAGCGGAAGCCGTCTCCCAGTCCGGTGATAGGACGGCTGTCGGTGTATATGTAAGTAGCCCCCCTTAACATCGTCATCATCGCCAGGGTTGCGATGAAAGGAGCAATCTTGCCCCGTGTTATCAAAAGACCATTGACCAGACCCGCAGCCACACCGGTTAATAATCCGGCCATAACGGCAAGCCCTACAGGCATCCCCTTAGTTAAAAGGCCCGCAGTAAACGCCCCGGCAAAAGCCAGAATGGAGCCAACGGAAAGATCGATCCCGCCTGTTATCGCTACTACTGTCATTCCTACGGCAATAATGGCATTGATGGAAGTTTGCCGCAAAACATTGGTTAAATTAGCTAGCGTTAAAAAACGATCCGTTAGAAGGGTTAAAATAATGGCAAGAAGTATAAGGCCCAACAGGGACCGTAACTTATAAAAATTTTGTTTGTTCAGCCAGTTTTTCATTTTCACCCTCCTAAAGCCTTGACCATTATTTTTTCCTGGGAGGCTTCTTTGCTGTCGAAGAAACCTGAGACTCTTCCTTGAGACATAACCATAATCCGGTCAGACACACCCAAAACTTCAGGCAGTTCGGAGGAGATAACCATAATGGCTACACCCCATTGTTTTAACTGGTTGATTAATTGATATATTTCTACTTTTGCGCCTACATCAATTCCCCGGGTCGGTTCATCAAGAATCAAAACTTTTGGCTTCGTCAGCATCCATTTGGCTAAAACCACCTTTTGCTGGTTTCCTCCGCTCAAATTCTTAATCGGCTGTTCCCGGTGGGGTGTTTTGATATTAAAACGGGAGATATAATCATCTACCTTGTTAACCTCCTCTTTCTTCTTAATACTTCCCCAAAAATACGATAGGGCATTTAAAGAGGCCAGGGTGATATTTTCCCGCACAGAAAGGCCGAGGATGAGGCCCTCCTCCTTGCGATTTTCCGGAACATAGGCTATTCCCTTGCCGATAGCAGTCCTGGGATTATTTATTTGCACTTCCTTACCTTCCAGCAAAATTTTGCCTTGTGTGATGGGTAGAAAACCGAAAATTGCTTTGGCCAACTCTGTTCTACCAGAACCGACAAGTCCTGCCACACCCAGAACTTCCCCTGCCCGTAAGGAAAAATTTATATCATAGAGTTTTTTTTCTATGGAAAGACCTTTGACTGCCAGGGTTTCACCCTGGGGCACCCCTTGGATCTTCGGATACTTCTCTTCTAAATTTCTTCCTACCATCATTTGGATAACTTCTTCGATATCGGTTTTGTCAACATCCCTGCTATCAATATACCTCCCATCCCTAAGGACCATTAAACGATCGCAAAACATAAAGACTTCTTCCAAGCGATGGGATATGTAGATTATTGATTTCCCTTCTGAGCGTAACCGCTTAATTGCCTTAAACAATCTGTTCGTTTCTTTTTCTGTTAGGGTGGCTGTGGGTTCATCCATAATAATGATTCGTGCCTTAAGAGATAGAGCTTTGGCTATTTCCACCATTTGCTGTTCAGCAATACCCAGGTCTCCTACCAGGGCCTGGGCCGAAATATTCAAATCCAGTTCAGCTAATATTTTGCCGGCTTCCTCTGCCATTTTCCGCCAATCGATCGTACCAAACTTATTCGTGAATTCCCTGCCTAAAAAAATGTTTTCAGCCACAGATAATTGGGGAATCAAATTTAACTCTTGGTGAATCGTAGCAATCCCCAAGTACTGAGCGTCTTTAGGTGAAGTGATCTTAACCTCTTGGTCCGAAATTTTTATCATCCCTTGATCGGCCTGGTAGACCCCGCTAAGGATTTTCATTAAGGATGATTTTCCGGCGCCATTCTCCCCGAGTAGAGCTAGCACTTCACCTTCCTGCAGTTCCAGCTCTACATCATCCAAGGCCTTCACCCCGGGAAACGATTTTGCTATTCCCTTCATTTGTAGTAGAGGTCTTGGCATATTTAAACCTCCCTAAAATTAACCCCCGACTTCAAGATGATGTTGGCGTATGATGTACACTCGCCTGTTCTGATAACGGCAATAGCCTTCTTGGTCAATTGTTTAAATTCTTCATGAGCTATCCTCGTAATCGGTTGACTTATTCTTTGGCGGACTTTATCTTCCAGTTCTGGACTTACCGCTGACATTTCCTGAGCAAGGACAACCTCTTCCACAACCAGTTCATCCAGGACGGCATCTAAAACAGTAAGGAAATCGGGCACACCTCTTATCAAGGCGATATCAATGCGTTCCACTTCTGCCGGTATGGGTAAACCGGCATCCGCAACAACAAGTAAATCCCCGTGCCCCATCCGGGCAATTGTATCCATAATCCGGTGATTTAAGATCCCCCTTCTTTTCACGCTGAACCCTCCTTGAACGGATATTTTTCTACTTCATCTAAAAGGGGTAAAGATGGTTGAGCCCCTTTTTTAGTTACAGTAAGGGCCCCAACTTTATTTGCGAATTTAACAGCTTTCGGCAGGGGTTTTCCTTGAGCCACAGCCACGGCCAAAGCCGCTGTAAAGGAATCTCCGGCCGCTGTTGTATCGATGGCCTTCACGGAATACCCTGGAATTAAGACATTTATATTGGGACTGCACAAAAAGGCCCCTTTATCTCCTAACGTTGTAACGACACATTTTGTCCCTTTCTCCAGAAGAATTCGGCTGGCTGTGTACACTTCCACCATATTTTGCACAGGCACCCCGCTTAAAATTGATAACTCCGTCTCATTAGGGGTCAGGACATCAACCTGATTTAAGAGACTTTCGGGTAACGCCTGGGCCGGAGCAGGATTTAAAATAACCAGCACCCCTGCTTCTTTGGCCAGTTCCACAGCCCGTTTAACGGCAGCTAATGGGGTTTCCAATTGCAGGAGTAGTACCTGTGCTGACCTGATGGTATTTTCATGCTCCTGCACAAAATCGGCGTTTACTAAAGAATTGGCTCCCGGTGAGACAACAATTTGATTTTCTCCCGACGGTGTTACTGTGATTAAGGCTACACCCGAAGACACGTTTTCACGCTTTACCGCACTTACGTCTACACCGTTTTTTAACAGGTTATCCAGTAATACCTGCCCAAAAGCGTCCGTTCCCACCTTGCCGATCAGGGCCACATCTCCTTTCAGCCTCGCCGCGGCTACAGCCTGATTGGCGCCTTTACCGCCCGGGATGTAATCCAGGTTTCCTCCCAATACTGTTTGCCCCGGGAGAGGGAAACTATCAATCTGAATGACCATGTCCATATTAAGACTGCCAATAACTGTAATTCTAGGTTTCATCTAACTCCCCCTAACTGCTCTCCCTGATAATCAATTGTGGAGAGAATACTTTCTGTTTTTCATCCAACTCTCTCCCCTGTAAACAGGTTAATAACATTTGGGCTGCCTGGGCTCCCATTTGATATGTCGGCTGGCTGATGGTTGTAAGCCTGGGAGCTACAACTGTAGACAAATAGATATTATCGAAGCCGACAACGGCCACCTGTTCAGGTATGGCTATGCCTTTTTCCCTTAACATTTCCATTACCCCGACGGCCATCAAGTCATTACTGGCGAAGACAGCAGTAAATTCAACTCCTTCCCTGAGGAGTTTTTCCATCGCCCGGTACCCGCCGGAACGTTTGTAGTCTCCCTCTCTGATCAGCTTATCTTTATACCTGATACCTGCTTCCTGTAAGGCTTTCTTAAATCCCTCCAGCCTTTGCCGGGCATTATAGGACTGCAGGGGTCCTGATATTAAAGCAATCTCCCGGTGCCCCTTCTCAATCAGATGTTTGGCGGCTAGATATCCTCCTTTGAGGTTATCCAGAAATACTCCCGGTGCGTCAGGGAGATTGTCAGGTTTGCGGTCTACCAGAATAAACGGCATTTTCCCCACATGTTCAGTTATATCCTCAGAATTCTTTAAGGCGCTTGCCGTAAAAATTATCCCGTCCACCTGCCTCTCCCTAAGAGCTTTGACATATCCCCTTTCCTTCTTACTGTCGTCATCGGTATTACATAAAAAAACGTTATAGCCTGCTTCTTTAGCTACATCTTCTACGCCCCGGGCAATCTCCGGAAAAAAGGGGTTGGATATATCGGGTAAGACCAGACCGATGGTATGAGTTTTTTTCGTAATAAGTCCTCGGGCAATAGCATTAGGACGGTAATTTAACTCTTTAACTGCCTTCCGTATTTTTGCCTTGGTCTCTTCGGTAATACCATCGGCCTTGTTATTTAATACCCTGGAAACAGTGGCTATTGAGACATCAGCAGCACGTGCGATATCTTTAATCGTTACGGTCATACTTCCCTACTCCTTTGTTAGTTAAACGTTTTACTAAAACGTTTAACTTAATTTTACCCTGAAGATTTACCAAAATCAAGAATTAAAGTAAGTAAATTCAGATTTTATTTAATCTTTTTATTCAAAAAAATAACCACGGTAAAACCCTGGTTAGATTGTGGCTTACCCCCACATTAACCGGGGGTAAAACGAGCAATCCCTCGACTTGTTCGGCTACTTTTTCTGCCAGCATGGAAGAAACCAGTTTAATGGAAAAGGTAAGGGAACTAAGATTAATATTGGGGTTAGTACCATGATTGTAGGTAAATTCTACGATTTTGAAACTGTCTAATTATTTACTTTTGTTCAATTAATCTGTAACTGTTACTTACCTCCTTGTGGATTCCGGTATATGCGTACGATTTCCAGTAATGTATTTTTGAGGGTATTTGCAAATTATTGTATAGCACCAAAAAAAGAGGCCCTTGCCTCTATAGTTTATAACCATATTTGGCAAGAGCCTCCTGAACCTCGGGTTTGTTAAGAAGCCCCTCCAGATTTTGTTTTAGAAGCTCCTTATCCTTAGAAGATAACTGGTCATATATTTGTTTGGCTTTTTCCACATCAGCAGGAGCCAGGGAGGCTTTATTCTTTAGTGAGGATATAAAATCTTTAGCTTGAGGCGAGTTTAGATTTTTTTCTACCGTTTTTAGCGATTGAGTAACTTCCTGTAAGAGAACCGTCTCCTTCGTCACCATTTTAGTGACTTTAGCGGTAGATAGGGCAAAAGCTGCTTGCAAAGTATGATTATCCAACTTTAAATAGGCCAAATCAAAGGGGAGCCCTTTGAGATTGAGGGTCATGGTATCTTTGTGAATTACCAGGATCTGGCCGGGATTTATTTTGTTCACAAAGTATAAAACCAAACGGGGAGGTAAGGGCATGGGCCCAATTTTAAACTGATCCAGCCGCAAGACAAAATTCTGTGTCCCCTCCTGGTAATAAGGCTTGAGGACAGCGGAAAGGCCGATTTTATAGGTATAAAGTTCTATGTTGGTTTTTACATCCAGTAAACCATTGGTTATTTTCAATCCTACACCTTTAATCATGTACTGAAATTTAGTATCATTTTTTATCAGGTTTTTAAAGATCCCCTCACATTCATTATCAGTCAGGGTGATATTCACCGGTTCTAAGGGATTGGCCTTAAACTTTGCCTGTAAATCATTTATTCTTTTCTGAATATTAGAAAACTTAAACTGGGTCTCCATGTTCAGTTCAGGATACCAGGATGAGGCGGCAACGGCAATCCCCAGGTAAGCTATGGAAAGGGTAACAAATACCAGGAGTATGATAATAGCACCTTTCATTAACCGCATGGGAAGCACCCCCTTATTATATGATATGTAGATAAGGTCGCTTTTGCCAGGGTAAAAGCTCTCCACGATTGGTTTATACCTTATTTAGTATTCTATCCTCGCCCCCTTTTTCCTTTTCTTATAAAGAAAAAAAACAAAACGCCGCAGCTTGCAGCGTTTCACAAACTTTTAGAGTATCTTACTTAAAAAAGCTCTGGTCCTTTCATTTTGGGGGTTACTAAAGATCCCCTCCGGCTTCCCTTCTTCGATAATACGTCCCTCATCCATAAAGAGAACCCGGTCTGCCACTTCACGGGCAAAACCCATTTCATGGGTGACCACCACCATGGTCATACCTTCTTTGGCCAAGTCCTTCATAACGGCAAGGACTTCTCCTACCAGTTCCGGGTCCAGGGCCGAAGTAGGTTCATCAAAAAGCATGATCAGGGGTTCCATGGCTAAAGCCCGGGCGATAGCTACCCGCTGCTGCTGGCCGCCGGAAAGCTGGGAGGGGCGGGAAGTAAGTTTATCCCCCAGTCCCACCTTTTCTAAAAGGGTTTTCCCTTTGGCCAGAGCCTCTTCTTTGGGAACTTTTTTCACGGTTACAGGTCCTTCAATAACATTTTCCAGGGCAGTCATGTGGGGAAAAAGACTAAACCTTTGAAACACCATGCCAATTTGACTCCGCATGCGTATGACATCACGGGGATTTTGGCCTAAACGCTCGCCGTTGATAATGATTTCTCCCGCTTCCGGTTTCTCCAGGTAATTGAGGGAGCGCAGCAAAGTACTCTTACCCGAACCGCTGGGGCCTATGATTACGACAACTTCACCAGGGGCCACCTCTAAACTGACATCCCTTAGAACTTGTAAGCTGCCAAAGCGTTTACTGAGATTTCTTACACTAATCATCCAAAAACCTCCCCAAGATGCCTTATTCCGATAAGGCCAACTTGTTCTCCACCTTATTGAACACTATGGTAAAGATAGTTGTTAAGGCGAGATAAAGGAGGGCAGCCGCAGCATAATTTTCCAGGGGCCTGAAATCGGCAGCTGCCCGTATCTGGGCATGACGCAAGATTTCAGTCATGGCAATCGCAGAAACCAGAGCTGTGTCTTTCGTAAGGGTAATAAACTCGTTTCCCATGGGCGGAATCAAGCGGCGATAAGTCTGGGGAATAATAATTCTGCGCATAGCCTGGGCATAAGTCATCCCTAGGGAAAGAGCAGCTTCCATTTGACCCTTATCAATGGAGAGAATGGCAGCACGTATGATTTCAGCGATGTAGGCACCGCCGCAGAGACTAAGCCCTATTACCGCCGATTCAAATTCTGTGAATTCAATTCCTACTGACGGTAAAGCATAATATATAAAAATGAGCTGTACCAAAAGGGGGATACCCCTAAAAATCCATGTATAAAAGCGGCCCGCCATATTTAAGAGGGGGTTTTTGGATATTTTGGCCAAAGCTATGGCCAGCCCGATAAATGTCCCAAAGAAAATGGCCAGGGCGGAAAGCTCTACAGTTGTAACAACTCCCTTTAAGAGGAGCGGCAGAATGTTAAAAATATAGTTTATTGAATCCACAACTCATCCCCCAACACAGAAAGACTGGCTTCCGCCTGAAAACCACGGCGGAAGCCTCATATTTGCAATATTAATTATTAACGGTATAAACCACGTGTTTATTATACTTAAATATCTTTGGTAATGTCAAATCCTAACCACTTTTCGGAAATCTTAGTCAGGGTGCCGTCTTTCTTCATATCAGCAATGGCTTTATTCAGAGCATCGAGAAGTTCCTTGTCTTCTTTCCGAACAGCAATACCGATCTTTTCATCACCCATGATGTCCCCAACCTGCTTGAAAGTACCGGGTTTTTTATCCAGGTAAGTCTTAACGGCAAAGGCATCAATGATGATAGCATCTATCCGTCCAATAGCCAAGTCATTAAAAGCCAGGGGGAATTCCTTGTAGAGTCTCATCTGGTCGTCTTTAAAGCCGTTATTCTTGGCATATTCGTAACCGGTGCTGCCGGACTGGGTACCTAACTTACCAGGTTTTACATCTCTAATGGTTTTGATGGTATTGTTACTTGCCTTCACAACCAGGGCCTGACCGGCCTTTCCGTAAGGACCGGCAAAATTCACTTCCGCCAGTCTCTTTTCTGTGATGTTCATTCCGGAAATAATCACGTCAAACTTTTTGGCTTTTAAGGAAGCAACCACCGTATCCCAGACAGTGGGCTGCCAAACAATCTCCACACCGATACGCTTGCTGATTTCTTTAGCCATGTCTATATCAAAACCAACCAGTTCGCCTTTTTCGTTTCTGAAACCCATAGGAGGATAAGCATCGTCTAAACCTGCCACAATCTTCCCTGCCTTTTTAACCCTTTCCAGGCTGTTTTCAGCAGCAGGTTGGGGTGCCGGAGCAGGCGCCGGCTGGGGTTGAGGCTTGGGCTCTTCTTTCTTCCCACAGCCCGTAAAAATAAGACTAAACCCGAGTAAAAGAATCAGTGTTACCAGAAGGGATTTCCTTAACATTTAGTTTATCTCCTCTCAAACTATTGTATTTTTCATGTCGCTATTTTAGCATGTTAAAGTATTAAATTCAATTCCTATTTATTAATAAATTAATAATTTAGCCGCAAATATTTTGACCCCTGGTGAGCATGCAAATTAACAATTCGTAAAACAATAAATAACAGGAGGTGGTGTCAATGCTCTATAAACGCGACCGTGCCTGGCGAACGAAGAGCAGTTTACGGGAGAAACTAGCTCTCTTAGCTATGGGGCGTCCAGTGGATGATGTCTTTGACCCTTTTGCCTCCGAGATAAAACAGATAAAAGAAGACTAGTTCCCTCTTTTTACCTAAGGCTCCAGCCTTAGGTTTTTTTGTAGTTGTATGGTGAAAAAATCACTGGTAGAAAATTACTATATCTTGCAATCGACAACCTATTAATGCTATAATGGGTTGTAGGTTTTAGATAAAGGAGGTATCGCCTATGGCAATGAACATACAGGAAGTGCTGACCCAATCATTGTCTATAGAAAGCAAATCCCGGTGGAACGACTGGCGCTGGCATATTAAAAACCGTATTACCAATGCTGAGGAACTGCAAAACTACATAGACCTGACACCGGAAGAAGTAAAGGGAATCTCCGCCTGCCTGACACAGTTCCGCATGGCCATCACCCCTTATTATGCCTCCTTAATGAACCCGGCAAATCCTAATTGTCCCATCAGAAAGCAGGCTATTCCTTCCGTGCAGGAGTTAGTTTCTTATAAATGTGACATGGATGACCCCCTTAATGAGGAAAGCGATTCACCTGTCCCCGGTTTAACCCATCGTTATCCGGACCGGGCCTTGCTCTTAGTCACAGACCAGTGCTCCATGTACTGCCGTCACTGCACACGCCGCCGTATGGCAGGACAAAAAGACAGGGCTCTTCCCCGTAAACAGGTAGAGATAGCCCTGGAATATATTAGGAAGACCCCGGTCATCCGGGACGTGATCATCTCCGGTGGTGATCCCCTTACACTGCCCGACTCGGAAATCGAATTCCTCTTAAAAGAACTCCGCGCTATTCCCCACGTGGAAATCATTCGCATCGGGACACGTACTCCCGTGGTCCTGCCCCAGCGCATCACCAGAGAGCTTTGCCAGATGATCCAAAAATACCACCCGGTGTGGATCAATACCCATTTCAATCATCCCAAAGAAATAACCCCGGAGTCCAAGGCTGCCTGTGAACGGATGGCTAACCACGGTATACCTGTGGGGAACCAGAGCGTTCTTTTAAAAGGGGTAAACGATTGTCCTCACATCATGAAAGAGTTAATGAGAAAACTTTTAACCATCCGTGTGCGCCCCTACTACATCTACCAGTGCGACCTGTCCCGCGGCATAGGACACTTTAGAACCTCGGTAGGTAAAGGGATTCAGATTATGGAGAGTTTACGGGGTCATACCTCCGGCCTGGCTGTTCCCCATTATGTCATCGATGCTCCGGGCGGAGGCGGCAAAATACCCGTCAATCCCCAGTACCTCATCTCCCAGTCGGACCGCCAGGTCATCCTTAGGAACTATGAAGGGAAGCTCTTTGTTTATGCAGAGCCTGATGAGAACAAAAGCAGTTGTTCCTGCCCTTCCTGTGCCGGAGAAAGGGTGGAGACTTATGGAGTAGCAGGTATGCTGGACTTCGAGTATGAAGTAATCCAGGAAAAACAATAGCCCTCCTATATAAAAAGGGAGAACCACGGTAATCACAGTGGTACTCCCTTTCTTTTTCACGGCAGCAAATTGGCTGTTTTCTATTGTATACTTTTGCTACGTTTATGCCGTTTTCACGATTCACGGTTCACGTATTCGATGGCTTGCACGGCCAGTCTATCACAGCGGTTATTATAGGGGTTATCCCCATGGCCTTTGACCTTCACCCACTCTATGTCATGGATTTTCGCAAGCTCCAGTAATTCCTGCCACAGGTCCTGGTTCTCCACGGCCTGCCGCTGGGAAGTTTTCCACCCGTTGGCCTGCCATTTGGCTAACCAGCCGTTTTTAAAAGCATTTACCAGATAAGCGCTGTCACTGTATAAACGAACCTTGCAGGGATATTTCAAAGCTTTGAGGGCCTGAATGGCCGCCATAAGTTCCATGCGGTTATTGGTCGTATGGGGATCTTTGCCTTGTAGCTCTTTCTCTTTACCCTCATAAATGAGTATGGCCCCCCATCCTCCCGGACCCGGATTACCCGAGCAGGCTCCATCGGTATAAATTTCTACGAAAGGTTTTTTCAGCACTTTTCATCCTTCCTTTTCACTTCCTCCTGACTTTACCATGTTTAGCCCCTGCAGGAAAAAGTGTATAATGGTCTTATCAAATAGGAGGTGAGACTTTGTTCTGGAGAACCCTATCAGCCATAACTATTTCCACTGTCCTCCTAACGACCCTGGCCTTCACAGGAACACCATCTAAAGAGGAGCCTCCTGATCTGGTGAGCATCCCTCCTGTGGGCGCTCTGGAAAAAGAGCCGGCCAAGCAGCCACCGCCGGAAGAAAATAAGAAGATTACCACCATTCCTATCCTCATGTATCATGTAATTGAAGATTATTCCGGCCCTTATGAACAGCTTTATACCGAACCTGCAGTTTTACGCCGGCAAATAGCCTATCTTAAAGAACAGGGGTATACGGCTGTTACAGTAGCTGAAGCCCTTAATCACTGGCAGAAGGGAACTCCTTTACCGGCCAAGCCAGTCATATTCACCTTTGATGACGGCTACCGCAGCATCTATACCGAAGCCTTCCCTATCCTCAAGGATTATAATTTCCGGGCCACCCTCTACTTACATACAGCCAAGATTAATACACCGGGTGGTTTGACCACAGAGATGATTAAAGAAATGTCCGGGTATGGACTGGAAATAGGTTCCCACAGCCTGACCCACCCGGATTTAACTAAAATAAGCCCCGCCAGGTTAAAGAAGGAAATCCAGCTTTCCAAAAAAGAGCTGGAAAAGATAACAGGTAAAAAGGTAACAACCTTCTGCTATCCCGCTGGGCGCCATAATGCCCGGGTAAGGGAAGAAGTGAGAAAAGCCGGTTACCTGGGAGCGGTAACCACCAGGTACGGGGCGGCCACCTTCCAAGAAAATCTTTATAATCTTAGCCGGATACGGATTAATAAGAGTGATGCGCTACAGGGCTTTATCAATAAAATGAATCGCTATTGACAATCTACGAGGTAAGCTTCCCCCAACCCGGTAGAACCTGTACCCAGGTTTTACCGGGTTTGAATTTTACGGGCTGCCCTTTCTCGTCTAAGAAGCGAATGTTTCTTTCCGGAGAAGGCTTCTCCCAAGACCCCTTCATCATTTTTCCGTCGATAAAATAACGGGCTTCTCCTTTGCCAATCAATTTTATTTCCGATTCTAACTCTTCTTTGACTACTTCCCTGGTTGGAGCCACCATGGCGATAAGGTTATCGGCAACAATGGTAGCCCCATCCTCCATCAGGTGGGGTTTGCCGTTTATTTTCCTCGTATAACGCTGGTTCTCATAGACCCAGGACGCCTGGTAGGTATATTTTCCCGAAGAATAATCGAAGGTAATTTCCGGTTTATGGGCAATGCCCTCCCAGGTACTGCCCACCGGCAGGGAAGGAGGAATGAGCTTATAGCCTTTGGCCTGGGCCCCGGCCAGCAGTTTTTCAGTACTGGAATACAGGTTATGGGGCATCTGCCGATTGTTATCACGCCAGAAGTATCCCCCGGCATTATATATTTCATCCAAATCTTTGACCCCAATCTTGGGAATGAGCGCCAAGGCATCAGCATTGCCCCCGGCGTGGGCAAAGGGGGCGTCGTAGCCCCGGGCCAGCTGGACAAAGTAGTAACGGGCACTGCGAATTGGCCCGATCTTCTCGGCAGGTTCCTGATAGAAGAGAGCCAGATACCTGGTGATGCCGCCTTCCGCCAAAATCTCATAGACAAGCTCGGCCTTGTCCAATCCACTCTGGGGACGGGCTTTATAATAATTATCCACCATGACACACAAAGTTCCGGGTAGCCGGGGCTTTTGTTGTGCCTGGGGCAGTGGCTGGGGTTCCTTCACTCCCACGGTAGGTGGTGGGGATTGAGGCAGTGGTGGCGCTTCATTCGTTTTACTGCAGCTGGTTAGTACGGCTGTGGCGATCAATAAGGTGGCCATCAACTTTTTCATCCGGTTACCCCCTAAAACAATTTACCTTTCTATATTAGCCGTGATAACCTTTTTATCCTCCTCCAGTGCACCCTTTTTCTGTCTTTTTCGTAGTATGAAACAAAGACATGAAAAGGAGGCGCTCTATGGACATCCAAGAATTAAACTGGCTGAGGTCAAACTCCCACAAATTAGACAAGGAATTACGCGGGGAAGTAGTGAATCTCTATCGCTCAGTATCTAAAATACCCTGTTTCTTGCAAAAAATTTACCAGTGGTATCAGAACAAATTCCGTAAAGTTCACGTTATCGTGAAATCGGCCCCCCTGCGCGGGGAAGAATCCCGAACACAGCTGGAATCCCTTCTTGCCAGACACAGTAAACGAATAGAGACACTGGAACTGATTGACGGCTATTCCGCCAGACTCTCTGTAAAAGCGATTAAAGAACTGGCCGGTAGTTCCCTGGTGTCTAAGATTTACCTGGACCGGGAAGTGCGGGCCCTCTTAGATGTGGCTGTCCCCACAGTAAAATCTAATCAACTGTGGAATCAAGGGTACACGGGAAAAGGGGTAACCATCGCCGTACTGGATACCGGAATATATCCACATCCTGATTTTCTCGAACCGGTAAACCGGATTATCGACTTTGTAGACCTGATAAATAATAAAAATACCAAACCTTATGACGATAATGGCCACGGTACCCACTGCGCAGGGGCCGCCGCCGGTAATGGATATGCCTCCTCGGGGAAGTACCGGGGCCCGGCCTTCCAGGCTAACCTTATCGGAATTAAAATTCTCAACAAGATAGGTTCGGGAAAGGCTTCCCAGGTGATTAAAGGCTTAGAATGGTGCCTTAACAACAAAGAAAAATATAATATTAAAATCGTTTCCCTCTCCCTGGGCTACAAAGCCACAGAATCGTACCGGGAAGACCCTGTGTGCCAGGCTGTGGGTAAACTGTGGCAGAGCGGTATCGTCGTTTGTGCCGCCGCCGGAAATGACGGCCCGGAAACAAAAACCATCAATTCCCCGGGAATCCACCAGGACATCATCACGGTAGGGGCCAGTGACGACCTCAATACTCCTCAATTATTTGATGATAAGGTAGCCGATTTCTCCAGCAGGGGTCCCACCATCGACGGGCTAACCAAACCGGATGTACTGGCTCCCGGAACAAACATTATCTCCGCAAAGGCCAAAGGATCCTTCCTGGATAAGACAAATAAAGATAAAAATGTAATAGATGACTGGTATATTAGCCTTTCAGGCACCTCTATGGCTACACCGGTTTGTGCCGGCATCATCGCCCAGCTTTTAGAAGCCCAGCCTTACTTAACACCAGAAGAGGTAAAACTAAGATTGAAAAGCAGCTGTTCTAGAGTCACTTCGGTTGATGCCAACACCCAGGGCGAGGGATTAGTCAATGCCGTTAAAGCCCTGGAACCGGAATCTGTCACAAAGGATCTGACGAGCTAAATAATGGGAAGAGAAAAACGCAGCTTGCGCTGCGTTTTTTTATGCTTAAACTAAGCTCAGCTATTCGTTTGGTTTTCTACGGGGCTGTCCCTTCTTCAGTTTGCCCGGTAGAAGTATTGTCCGTTGTCGTTCCTGCTTCACCGGTTGTAGTAGTGTTGTTCCCGTCGCCGGTAGTGTTTGTGCTGTCAGTAGGTGTGGTAGTACCTTCCGCTGGAGTGCCGTTATCAGTTTGGTTGTTCATACCGGTTGGGGTTGTCTCCTCTGTTTCTGTGTTTGTCCCCTCAGCAGGAGTGGTTGTTCCGTCACCGATACTGATATCACCTGTATTCTCGTCATAGTTTACTGGTTCACCTAAGGTCTGGGCAATGAATCTAAGGGGAACAAAGGTCCTGTTGTTCAGGGTCTGGGCGGGGACATCAAGGCTGATAATCTGACCGTTAACCGTTGTTTCACCGGTACCCAGATTCAAGACGATAACCTTGTCGCCACGGATGATGATAACTGTTTTGGCTTCCCCGTTCCATTCGACTTTGGCGCCCAGCCCGTTCATAATAGCTCTCACAGGGATAAGGGTACGCCCTTCCTTAATGACCGGAGGAACATCAAACTTCAGGTTCATGCCTCTCACTTTAATGCGCTCTTCCAATTTCTTAGCCTTTCCTTTGTTTTTGGTCTCATTCCTTGTAGGTTCGGTAGGAACGGCAGGAGTGCCGGTGCTATCCTCCTCACTAGATGATGTAGTCATAGTAGTGGTTGCAGTAGTAGTTGTAGTGACAGCAGCCTTGCTCTTTTCCTTCGGTCCCGCCCATTCCGGCTTACCTTTAGCCAGGGCGCTGGTGGTCATGAGCCCTAAAGACAATACAGCAATCATTAGACTTGTTGACAATTTTTTCATCTTTTCCCCTCGAAAGGGAGACACCTCCTTGACTATTTTTTCTTACGTAAGAATATTTCGCCAGGCAGTGTCTCTTTCTGGGGGTTAGTCCTGAATTTTTATTTAAATTTTTATACTTTCTCCGCAAACCTTTAAATTAAGGGGTATTTCTAACTGCTACCAGCATATGCATAGGGGCGTAGTAATCTTTTGAGACTAATTCTCTCTTCTTCTCCTGGTTAAAAGTCAAAAGGCGGTACGTCTCTACCAGGTAACCGTGCTGTCCCTTCTCAATGACTTTGCGCTGTTGCCCCTGTTGTAGATCTCCATCCACGAGAACTTCCTTAAAAGGAAGGGTTTTGATTACTTTTGTTTCCATCTCTACACTGGTGAAAGGCTTCTTTGCACCATAAAGACTGATGGTCAACTCCAGGCCCACCAGGCGGGTACGGATCAGCAAGAAACTTTCGGTATTGTTAATAAATTTTAAGTCTTTTAAACCATACACCACGGTAGCATCACGTCCCAGGGGAACGTAGGCTATCCTCACAGAGTGGTTATGCCGCTCTTTAATCTCTAAACCGGCTAAAAGAAGGGTGTTATAGAGGGTGCTGGAAACCTGGCATACACCCCCGCCGAGGCCGGGTTCAAACCTGCCACCCACAATAACTTTGGCCTCGCGGTAACCCCTTTCTTTAATGCGGGGCCCTACGACTTTGTTAAAAGAAACTTCCTGCCCCGGAGGAATTACCAGTGCGTCCAGCTGTTTGCTAGCCACTCTTACATTTTCGGTGCGGTCGGGGTTATTCACCAGGGTAGTGGTAAACTGGGACCAGAGGTTTACAGGCAGTCTTTCCTCAATATATTGGGACGTCACCTTGGGCACGATTTTTTTAAAGGGTAACTCATACACCTCCTGATAAAGTCCGGGATTGGCCAATTTTGTAATCAGCAAGGATAAATCAAGTTCCCTGCCTTCCTGTTCAGGCTTTACCTGAAACCAACCTTGCTCATCCAAGTAAAGTTTAGCATCCTGGGTCGGGATATTCACTTTCTCCGCCAGTTTGTGAAGCTGGTAGCTTAGATAAGCCGGGTCCATACAGCGTACAGTATCCTCAGGGGCTGTTTCCTCAACTTCCCTATCCCTCATGAGGGCTAATTCGGCCAAGGTGTAGTGATATTTAGTAAGCCCATCACTGAATACAATCTTTTTGGCAAAATTACTTCCTTCCCTTTCGGTGGCCAGGGCAATACTCCCCCCTGCCCCAATATTTTTTAGGATTGCCAACACATAAAGCATCACTAAAATGACAGCCACGATATTGTTTTTGGGCAAGCTCAGCAACTTTTTCAAAGGAATCAACAACCTTTCGCGCATGTCATATAGCAAAGACACCACTATACATACTATGGCAGAAGGTTATTTATGCCACTAATTCTTTACAGCAAAAAATAACCTACCGGTCTGGTAGGTTCATGGGAAGGTTCTAAATGTTTTTATCTCTCTAAACTTTTTAATATCTCTGCAGCTAACCCCTCAATATGGGATTTCACCAGGACGGCAGCCTTCTCAGGGTTCCTCTCTTCCAAAGCCTCTAAGATGCCCTGGTGCTGCGCCGCCATCTCAGGCAAACTTTTTCGGGAAAAGCGGGTAGAAACAAAAACAAGATTACCCATCCTGACGATGGACCAAAGTTTTTCCAGCATAGAATTATCTGCCGCCTTTACCAGGGCCAGGTGAAAAGCGGTATCGTGCTCTACATAGGCCGCATGTTCCCCTTCCTGGGCCAGGACAACCATTTTTTCCACCAGTTCCCGGAGTTCCCTGATTTGTTCTTCAGTCATGAGCCGCGCAGCTTCCTTTGCTGCATAGCTTTCTAATAACTCACGGCAGGCATAAGCATCTCTAAGCTCTTTCACCGATGTAGCCTTAACAAAAGCTCCCTGGAAGGGCTTGGTCTCTATTAAACCTATTTGTTCCAATTCTCTGATGGCTTCCCGCACGGGGGCCTGGCTCACCTGCAATTCTTTAGCCACTCTGGTTTCCACGATTCTCTCGCCAGGTTTCAACTGGCCAGTGACAATAGCGTCCAATAAAAACCTTTTAATATCCTGACGCAGAACCTTTCGTTCAATAGGATTTATATTGCCCTTTGAGAATATCTGCATAACTACACCTCAAATAAATCAATATAGTAATATAAAAATTATACCTCTTAACAAGGAAGTTAAGAAACAGGTTATTTATGCGAAAATGTACATATCCCTTTTCCAAATTGCAGGAATTTAAGGAAATGTCTATAATATAGATAATCGATTATATATAAAATATTACGGGAAAGGGGGTGTCTGCGTCAATTAGTTTCTTACCACTTTTGCTTCCTCCATAAACTAAATAAAAGAAAGGTGGCCGCCAAATGAACTGGACTCAAGTTTATGACCCTCTCAATAATATTTTTCTTTCCACTCTGGTAGCTCTTCTTCCCATTATTTATTTCTTTTGGGCCCTAGCTGTAAAGAAAATGAAGGGTTATATCGCCGGTTTGACAACAGTGGTTATGGCAGTACTGATCTCCATTTTCGCCTATGGAATGCCCGCCACCATGGCTGTAAATTCCACCATTTACGGCGCCCTGGTCGGGCTCTGGCCCATCGGCTGGATTGTCATCAATGCCGTTTTTTTATACAAACTCACGGTAAAAACTGGCCAATTTGCAATAATCAGCCAGTCCATCACCTCCTTAACTGATGACCGCCGCTTACAGGCACTCTTGATCGGTTTTTCTTTTAGCGGATTTATTGAAGGCGCAGCGGGTTTTGGCACCCCGGTGGCCATTTCTGCCGCCCTGCTGGTAGGCCTGGGCTTTAACCCCCTCTATGCCGCAGGTCTGTGTATGATTGCCAATACAGCCCCTGTTGCTTTTGGCGCTATCGGTATTCCCGTCATTACTGCAGCCAAGACTGCGGGTTTATAGCCGTTAGCCATCAGCCAGGCAGCGGGATTCCAATTAGGACTTCTGGCTTTAATCGTACCCTTCTGGGTTGTTCTGGCCATGTCAGGCCTGAAAGGTGTAAAAGAAACCCTTCCCGCCATTTTAGTTTCCGGAGGATCCTTTGGCCTCACCATGTGGGCTACAGCAAGCTTTATCGGCCCCGAACTGCCCGCCATTGCCGCTTCCCTGGTCTCCCTCTTGGCTCTGGCCCTCTTCCTCAAAGTATGGCACCCCTCCCATACTTTCCGTTTTGCCGATGAAGCGGCCGCCACCAGCGCAGGTACCTCTCCCAGATATACCAGCGGCCAGATCATCAAAGCCTGGTCTCCTTTCATCGTCCTCACTGGTTTCATTACCCTGTGGGGTATTCCTTCATTCAAAGCAATCTTAAAAACTACTAATATCGCCTTCGAGTGGCCCGGTTTGCACAATCTGGTCCTGAAGGCTGCTCCCATCGTTACCAAGCCCAGCCCCTACGGAGCTGTATATACCTTTGACTGGCTGGCCGCAGCAGGCAGCGGTATTCTTCTGGCTGCTCTCGTTACCATGTTCCTGGTGGGCATGAGTTTCAAAACCTGGATTGCCACCTATATCGAAAATCTCAAAGAATTGAAATTCCCCCTGATCACCATCGCCTGTGTATTGGGCTTTGCCTATATCGCCAATTACTCCGGCATGAGTGCCACACTGGGCTTAGGCGCAGCCAAATCCGGCAAGCTATTCCCCTTCTTTGCCCCCATTCTGGGCTGGCTGGGCGTATTCTTGACAGGGAGCGATACTTCTTCCTGTGCCCTCTTTGGTAACCTGCAAAAAATTTCGGCCACCCAGATTGGCGTAAACCCCGTTCTCACAGTGGCCGCCAATGCCACAGGTGGTGTGGCCGGCAAGATGATTTCTCCCCAATCCCTGGCTGTCGCCGCCGCTTCCACCGGTCTCGTCGGAAAAGAAGCCGACATTTTCCGCTATACGCTAAAACACAGTATCGGAATGGTGCTTCTCATCTCCCTTTTAACTTATCTCATGGCTTTTGTGATGTGAAGGTGAATAAAGGGGCTCCCCGAGTGAGGGGAGCCTTTTATAGTTTCTCCAAAACTGCTTTGACCTTACCTTCCATAGAAAGCTCCTTGTCCCTTCTCTCATCCAGGCGCAGAGAAGTGGAAACCCGCAGAGCCCCATTTTTAAAGGGAACCTCATGCATTTCCTGGACAAGACGTAAGATGTCGCTAACCTCTCCTTCTACGATGGTGCCCATAGGGGTTAACTGGTACTTGATCCTTTCGTTTTTTGCCAGGATTTCCAGGCATTGTGCCACATATTCACTGATGCTGGGGCTCCCCGTACCCAGAGGAACCACTACAATTTCCGCCACAGCCATTTTTCTTTCACTACCTCCTTGCTTTAACTTAACCTTTCCCGTATCCCCTATCTTTCCCCCAGAACGTACTGGGCAATATTCACGGAATGGTCCCCGATCCGCTCTAAGTTACTAAGAATATCCAGATAGATAGCCCCGGCGTTACCGTTACATACGCCTTCATTTAAACGGGTAATATGGGCCCGGCGAAACTCTTTTTCCATCTCGTCAATATAATCATCATTTTTTACTACTTTTTTCGCCAGCTCGAAATCATTTTTCTCCAGGCTCTCCAAAGCCCAAACGTAGGTCTCCTGGGTTTTGTCAATCATTTTCCGCATGTCAGCAATCGCCTCGATAGAAAACCTTATCCCATGGTCAATGCCGGCCTTGGTTAACTCTACGATGTTTTCTGTGTGGTCGCCCACCCGTTCAATATCATTAACAGCTTGAATATAAATATAGGCCTGATTTGACTCTTCCGTTGACATCTTTTTCTCAGAAATCTTCACAATGTATTCCGTAATTTTATTCTCCAGGTCGTCAATAATCTCCTCCAGCTGCAGGGACTGCTTGGCTTCATTTTCCAATCCTGTGAAGAAATAAGCTACAGCGTGGGAAAAGGATTCCTTAGCGAGCATACCCATGCGCAGTACCTCTCTCCCCGCCTGGGAAAGGGCAACAGAAGGGTTGCCCAGGAGACGTGGTTCCAGATATTTGGGACCGAACTCCAGGGTTTTATCTTCACCCGGGATTAACTTCGTCACAAAAGCCGCTAATAGGGAAACGAAAGGCAAGTGAATAATGGTGTTGCTTACATTAAAGACACCATGGGTTTGGGCAATCTGCATCTTAATGTTTAAGGTTTCCCAGGTTCCCTCAAAGCCCGGTATCAAGATATAAATATAGTCTGTAAACAAACGTACGATTTCCGGGAAAATTCCTACTAAAAAGAGAGGCAGGAAGATAATAGTACCAATAAGATTGAACATAAAATGGGTTAAAGCGGCACGCCGGGCAGTTACGGAAGTACCAATGGAGGCAAGGAGGGCGGTAATAGTCGTCCCTATATTATCCCCGAAAAGTATTGGCACAGCCTGGTGGTAAGTAACAGCTCCCTGATAGGCAAGCTCCTGAAGTATACCAATAGTAGCGCTGCTGCTCTGCACAATACCCGTAAAAACGGTACCCACCAAAACACCCAGTACAGGCATATTTTCAATATTCGTCATGGCGTTAATAAAAAAGGGTATATTTTTTAGAGGCTTTAAACCTTTACCCATAACTTCCATGCCATAAAAAAGGAGGGCAAAACCGAATAAGACTTGTCCAATTGTATTTAATCTTTTATTTTTGGAAAAAAACAAGAGAATAGTTCCCACTACCGCAATGGGTAAAGCATAGTCACCTAATTTAAAACCAATGAGATAAGCGGTGACAGTTGTCCCAATATTGGCCCCCATAATAATACCAATAGCCTGGCGTAAAGAGAGAAGCCCCGCGTTAACAAGACCCACTGTTAACACTGTCGTTCCCGAACTGCTCTGGATAAGGGCCGTTACCAGCGTACCGGTAAGTACACCCCGCAATGGTGTTTTTGTCCCCTTTTCCAAAAAGGCGCGCATCTTGTCCCCAGCTACCGACTGTAAGCCGTCGGACATGTATTTGATACCGAAAAGGAAGAAGGCCAGTCCACCTAAAGAAAGAAAGAGAATTTCCTGATAATTGAACTTCATGCTGTCAACTCCCCCAATTTTTTACATTATCTATATTATCCCCAAATATTTTACTTGATTTTGCCTTTCTTTAATATGTTTTTAATGATGTCTTAAACGAGTTTTAACACTATTTTAACAAACCGTATACATGATACATTCGATATTTTGTTTTTAAAAAAGGGAGCCCACCTCTAAGGGTGGGCTGCTCCGTTCTTTAGAACCTCCGGTTCCTGTTAACAGGAAGCTCAGCCAAAACCAGTACTGGGGAGTGGTGAACTGCCGGCTTGGGAATTGCTGTTCATTACGCCTAATGGTTTATAGATACGCTGTACTTCCCCAGTCCCGCATTTTGGGCACTTCACATTTTTCCGTTCACTGATGGAACAGGACACGCTGAATTGTTCCTGACACGCTTTACAAAAAAAATCGTAAACAGCCATGCTGATCACCTCCTTGCCTATACCCCCTATGGGTATAATCCCATAAATCATCTATTTCGTCAAGACATAGTTAAAATAAGGCATTCGACATGGCCTCTCACCTCTTGACCGCTTACGCATAACATAAAATATCTCAAATTTTATTCAGAAGAGGTGAAAATATGATGAGAGGCGGTATGTCCATAACCATTAATCTGACCCAACGGCGCTTGTATCTCTATCAGGGAGAAAGACTATATAACTCCTATCCCATAGCCATCGGCAAACCAAGCAATCCTTCCCCTGTGGGAAAATGGACTATTGTCAATAAAGTTATCCTGGACGGCAAACAGGTCTACGGTACACGCTGGCTGGGTCTTAGCAAGCCTAATTACGGTATTCACGGGACCAATAATCCTTCTTCTATAGGCAAAGCGGTATCCCTTGGCTGCATTCGTATGTATAATCACGATATCGAAGCCATCTTTCCGGTTGTCACTATTGGGACAGAAGTAGAAATTATTTCCGGAGCCCATGGCAGTGGTTATCCCTTACCTCCTTACAACCCCACAACTACGCCTGCATCCAACACTAACCAAGGAGGAGGCAGAACTTACACCGTTCAAAAAGGCAATACCCTGTGGGCAATCGCCAAAAAGCTGGGTATTTCCTTACAGGACCTGATAAAGGCAAATCCCGGTATTAATCCTGACATACTGTACCCCGGACAGGTAATCAATTTACCTTAGCCAATCTCTTATGGGAACGTATCCCGCTCCCCGTGACCTGTGACCCGTAGGAAGATATTTATTGCTATTTGTTTTTCCAGTGAAAAGAGGGCCGCCCTTAGCCCTCTTAAATAATCTTGTCTATTTTTACCACTACTCGGGAAAGAAAGAATTATTTCGGAAATCGGGAAGCGGGTATCGGAAAGCAAAGCAGGAAAACCGTATTTACGGCACTACAATTATTTTCGGCTCTCCTGCCAGGACTCTGCCGATGACACGGGCTTCAGTAACACCTGATTCATGAAGCGCCTTTAAAAGTTCCTCTGCCCGATCTGCAGCTACAGACAGCAAAAGTCCCCCTGAAGTGATGGGATCAGCCAGGATATTTTTTTCAATAGCTTCTATTTCTGGGAAAAACTCAACCTTATCCTCCATGTATTTAAGATTGGCCCAGTTGCCACCTGCAATATACCCTTTAAGGCCCAACTCCTTAGCACCCGGTAGGACCGGTACCGCATGAAGGTCAATCTCAATTTGTACCAGGCTTGCTTTAGCCATTTCCCAGGCATGCCCTAAAAGTCCAAAACCGGTAATATCTGTGCAAGCATTAATGCCCACCTTTTGACCGGTCAAGGCAGCTTTGTCATTGAGTTTAGTCATAACATCAATGGCCGCTTCCTCTACTTCCGGGGGCACAGGGGATTGCAAAATTAAATTTCCTTCCCGGTCTTTTTTCTTACGCAAAGCAGAAGTAATCAAACCAACACCTAAAGGCTTGGTGAGAATCAGAATATCGCCAGGCCGCGCACCGGCATTGGTCCAAATTTTAGTGGGATGGGCAACCCCCGTCACAGACAAACCATATTTAGGTTCTGCATCCTGGATGCTGTGACCTCCCAAAAGTACGGCACCTGCTTCTTTGATTTTTTCCGCCCCTCCCCGTAAAATTTCGGCTAAAACAGAAGCCGGTAAGGTATTCATGGGGAAAGCGATAATATTTAATGCTGTAATCGGAGTTCCCCCCATGGCATATATGTCACTTAAGGCATTAGCCGCCGCTATCTGTCCAAAGATATAAGGGTCATCCACCACAGGTGTAAAAAAGTCTACCGTCTGGATTAAGGCTGTCTCTTCGTTTATCTGGTAAACCCCCGCATCATCGGCTGTCTCCAGCCCTACCAGAAGGCGGGGGTCTTTTATTTCAGTTTGTGGCAAATGGCACAGGACCTGTGCCAGGTCACCAGGACCGATTTTTGCTGCTCAGCCGCCTTTGGTAGACAGCGCGGTAAGATAAACATTTTTAACCTCTTTTTCCATGTCAAACACCTCCTTAAGATACAATTTCATAAATACTCCTGATCACCACTTCGTCATCACCCGGTAAGAGGGTACGCATATCCAGGATATAGGTATCCCTCTCAATGTAACCAATGACAGGGACAGGCAGTTGACGAAGGGCTTTTTCTGCCTCTTCCAAGGTAATGGTTTTGAATTTTATCCCTATTCCCCAGGAAGGAATCGTTTGGCCGGGCAAACTGCCTCCACCCATTTGTGACTGGGTTGTTAAGGCCTGTACCTCTATTTTATCCTGGATAAATGTTAAGGATCGCATAATCTTTTCGACTTTTTCCCTTAATTCTTCCAAAGGTGCTGCCAGCATCCGGTAGGTAGGAATATTTCTTACGGCTTCTTCCGGTCTTAAATATTCCCTGAGGGTGGCCTCCAGGGCAGCCAGGGTAAATTTGTCAACCCGGAGGGCCCTGGTTAGTTGATTAGCCTTCATAGCATCGATATATTCTTTCTTGCCCACAATAATTCCGGCCTGGGGTCCTCCCAGGAGCTTGTCGCCACTAAAGGTCACAATGTCCACACCCTCGGCTACCACCTGCGGCACCGGAGGTTCACCGGTGAATCCCCATGCCGAAAGATCCAAAAGAGAACCGCTTCCCAGGTCTTCCATCAGGGGGATACCGTTAGCCCTGGCTAACTTTTGCAGTTCATGGCGGGACACTGACCTGGTAAAACCAATAATACGGTAATTACTGGTGTGGACCTTGAGGATCAGTCCTGTATTCTCGTTTAGCGCTTTTTGATAATCATAAAGATGGGTGCGATTGGTCGTACCTACTTCCACCAGGGTGGCTCCCCCCTGTTTGAGCACCTCCGGAATACGGAAAGACCCGCCTATTTCCACCAGTTCCCCACGGGAAACCACAACTTCCTTTCCTGTAGCTAAGGTATTCATGGCCAAAAGCACCGCCGCAGCATTATTATTTACAACCAGGGCACTCTCAGCACCTGTCAGGCGAATCAGGAGTTCTTCCACATGGGCATACCGGGTCCCCCTTTCACCTTTTCCCAGGTCATACTCCAAATTAGAATAACAGGAAGCAGCCAAGGCCACAGCTGTTTGCGCGTTCTTTGATAACACGGCCCTTCCTAAATTCGTATGCAGGATAATTCCCGTGGCATTAATGACACGCCTAAGGCGGGGCATGGCAAAAGAAATCAGGTAAGACTCTATTTCCTTTAGGAGAAAGGCCAATGAAGGCGGTTCTACTTCTCCTGCCTGCGCGATGATTCTCTGCCGCCATACCCCCAATACCTGGCCTGTTGCTTCCGCTACCAGGTCATGTCCATAAAAGGCACTGAGTTCCCGTCCTTTTTCTGAAACTAACACCGTATTCACAGCGGGCAACTGCCTGAGTAATTCATTTAAACGCGAGTTTGACATGCTTTCCTCCTAAATCTATCCAGAAGATAACATCTTTATTGTAATTTTTATTGTTCATAAACACAAGGATGCTATTTATCTTTCTTCACCCCCTACAAAAGAATAAAGCATAAGTTTGCCTCCATGGCAAGCTTATGCTTTAAACACCAATCAGTACATAGTAGGTATTTATTTATTAGCGATTTTCGCCAGGGTATCCTGCCACATTTCTACTACCTTAAAGGCTGGCTTAATCTTTACGATTTTACTCTGATGTTTTACTGTCTTCAGTTCTTTAGCTATATTCTCCTCTAAGTAGGCGGCATTGTTGCCACCATCCACAAAACAGAGCGGGGGAAAGAGAACACACCACCAGTTAGCCCCTGCCCCTTCTCCCATCACCAGCCTGACAGCTTCGTAACGTCCGGCGGGAAGGGTAAAATTGCCATAATATTTGGTGGGAAAACTAAACTGTCCATAGACAGCTTTTACATTATATGTACTACCTGCCTCACGCAGCACAACTTCAGCTTCATGTTCCAATTCCGGAAGGTTTTCTAAAAGAATCTCCCGGGACTCGGAGAGATTTTGAGAATAAGCAAATTTCTCCTGCATGGCCTTTACGATCTGATCTCTGACTTTATATTTAAGAATTTGGTCCTCCGGACTGTCACTGTTAGCCAGGATGTGCAGCCTGATTAAAGCCGGTACCTGTTCTTCAATGGTAAGAGAGCTGGTTAAACAAAAAAGCATTAATAATACCAGTATAAGAAAAGTGACACGCTGCCGCATCATTACCGCCTCCTTCAATCTCTACATTACCAGTATTAACGGGAAGAGGCGTTTTTAATCATCTTACAATTCAAAATATCAAAATTTGCTTCCCGCTACCCGCCCCCCGCTAACCGGTAATAATAGTACAAGGGGCCGAATTTACGGCCCCTTGATAATCGGTTCACGGTTAACGGTTCACGTATGTGGTTTAACCCATACCCGGCGGGCAGGGAATCTTGATGGTACGTCCGGCAAAGATCAGATTGGGATTGGTAATTTGCGGGTTAACAGCCAGGATCGCCTGAACGGTTACACCAAACCTTCTGGCAATACTCGTTAAAGTATCGCCCTTCTGAATTACATAATCAAATGTGGTTCCGGGAGGGCAGGGCGGGGCAGGCGGCGGAGGTGGTGTTACAGCCCCCTTAACAGCAGTAACTACCGTAATTTCTTCGGTTTCCGTTACTTTAGCGCAGATCTCCAGCACGGCAGTCTGACGCCAGTGGGTGGTAGGTGTGGCAGCGGCAGCTTCTACATTTACGAATTCGATGCGGCCCGTCACATCAACCATATCGCCTTTCTCAGCACCTTCCACATGAACAAATTCCGTAAATGGTTCATCGACGGAAAGCTCGCGGAGCTGGTCATCTACGGCCGAGACATAGTAAACCTGCTTGTGTAAAGTACCCTTCACGATTACTTTGTCTGGAATTGCTTCTCCCTGTAAATCCCTGAGGCGTGCATCTACTCTAGCCACTTTACGGGCGGGCATAGGTGTAATAATATCGGCCAGGATGTTTACCTGACGGCAGCCCTCACCGATTATCCTTTCCACCTTAATCCTGCGGGTTTCTACCTCGGCACCGGCTACTGCCGTTACAATATTGATGGTTACTCTATCAATAATCTTGGCACAAACCTCGAGGACGATTGTTTCTTTGACAAATTTCTCATGATTCCGTGTCACCAGTTCACTATCGATAAATTCAATTCTAATATCAGTTATCACAGTCTGCCCTTCTTTTGCCCCTTGGATGGGCACAAAGACATTAAAGGGCACATTGGCCGAAGTTTCTTTTACTTCACCGGAGGGTTCGATGACATAGAAGATTTGCTTGTGAATTGTACCTTTTACTACTACTTTATTAGGAATAACTTTCTTCTCAACATCTCTTATCTCTGCATCAATACTTTTAATTTTTTTCGTATTGGCGGGTAGTGGTATTAAGCTGTCACTTACCGTGAACTGCTCACACCCGGAGCCAATCACATTGTCAATAGTAATGGTACGGAAGGTGGGAGTAACGCCCTCGCCGGAAACATTGGTGACAACATCGATTTCTACCATTTCAATGACTTTCGCCTTAATCTTGAGGATGCAAGTTTGCTGGAAGACACGATGACAGCCCTGGTCTCCTGCCATATCGACAGCTTCCACATCACAGTATTCAACTTCCACGCTAACCCTTGCATCCATTCCGGGCCGCGCACCTTCGATATGGACAAATTCTGTAATTCTCTCGTCAGGAACCGTAAATTCTTGAACATCACCGGTAATGCATTCTACATAATAAATTTGCTTGTGGAGTGTTGCCTCAACAATTATCTTATCCTCGATAATCTTAAACTTTACATTTCTGATTTTGGTATCAACACTCTCAATTTTTTTGGCAAGGACGGGCAAGGTAATATTTCTTACTACATTAACCTGTCGCATGGCCTCGCCTACAACATTTTCCACCTTTAATTTCCTGGTGGTCACATTAAGAGCCATAGTCCACAAATCCTCCTTTCAGCCTTCATATAGATTCAGTTAAGTATATGCAACAGACGAAAATGTGTGCTTAAAATTACCTATACTTACTGTTAGTTTATGGTATGAATTGCGGCAGAGGATTGTGTCTGGACACTCAAAAAGGCCCAAGCAGGGATGCAGAAAAAAGACAGAAAAAAGGAGAGGCGGGTTGAGGTCCGGCTCTCTCTTGCTGGATACCGACTAATTTTTACTTATAAACATCTGTGTAAACATCTTACCATAAGGACCGCCTTCTCTGATTCCAATGCCCACATGGGTGTAGTTGGGGTTAAGGATGTTCTTCCGGTGTCCGGGGGAATTCATTAAAGACACATGGGCATTGTCCACCGTTTGGTTACCGGCTAAATTTTCTCCAGCATAACCGTACTTAACCCCGAAATTCTTCATCATGGTGAAGGGGTCGCCATATGTAGGAGAGTTGTGATCGAAATAATTCTTGTCAATCATGTCCTGGGATTTGAGACGGGCAATCCTCACCAGTTCGTTATCCATCTTAAGAGGTGCCACACCTGCCGCCGCTCTTTCTTTGTTGATCAGTTCCAGCATCTTAATTTCCTCGGCTGTAGCATTAATCTGTGCACCCGTGTTTTCCCCTGTACCAGGTTGTGTCGTATCACCGGGTTGAGAGGCACCTGTATCTCCCGTCCCTCCATTATCTGCAGGGTTCTGGGGTTCCTGGGATTGAGGGACGGAATTCCCGCGCGAGATATCATTTTTCAGGGCTTTATTGAGGTTTTCCGCCCAAACTTTGGCCAAACCGTCACCTGTGGAGTTGTTGCTTTCCCAGTCGGCTTCGGTAACGGTGATGAGAAGCCTCTCTTTAACGAGAACGACAGGTGAACCATTGATGCGGCCTGTTACCACCGGGGCTTTTACCAGGTCACTGCCCATATTGCGAATGCGCTCCAGTATAATCTTGGCGCGTTCTTGGGCCGTAAAGCCCTCATACATGGAACGGTAACGTAACACTACCTCACCGTTGATTAGCAGCTCATAAATTTCGGGATGCCCTTCCATAGCCTGCATGCCCACGGTATATGTAATGGTCTGGGCCTGTACTGGTGCAGTGGAAACTGTGGTACTTACACCTATGACAAATATACACAAAAGGAGCCAGGTAACCAGTCTTGAAGATAAACGCATATAAAACCTCCTTATCATAAAGTCTACTCCTTATTTTATACAAGACCGCCCCGGTCTGCAAACTTAAAATTTTTCCATCGTTGTCACTTTAGCATTTTTCTACAGGTACTTCTCGTATCATAGGCATCTTTAGGCCGCTTTTCGAGGTAATGGTAAAATAGAGCACCAAAGGAAATTTAAGTTTTATAAGAGAAAGAAAGCTGCTGATTTCTCAGCAGCTTCGAGCCTGTATTTTGATGTCTTCTTCACCCTGGTAAACGGTAAGCTGGACAGCATCTGTCAGTATGTCAGCATAACTAAAGGAAACGCGACGTTCTATCTGCTTTTCATCGAGGCGTACGACAAAAATATTCGGATAAGTGCTTTCAAGAACGCCGGTTTTTTCAATGACCTTTTTTCTGCCCCGGTTAGCCCTAAGTCTAATCTTGTTCCCCACAAAAGGTTCCAAATCCCGCTTTATATCCGCCAAAACTTTTTTCGCAGACAAAAAATCACCCTCTTTCTACTTCAACGTCTTTATTATAACATCTCTTGCAAGCCCTGTCAAATTAACCAAACATTATACTCGAGAGGGCCCTTTTCTGTCAATACATAAAAATCAAGCGGTAGAGAAGTTTTTAGGAAGTATCTCTTACTTATCTTTGTTAAGTTTATGTTAATTCTTATTTTCATCTTTTTAATGCCGATGGGGACATTCCCGTCCATTTTCCGACTTCCGACTTCCGATCTCCGACAAAAATCACTAGTAACTAGTAACTAATAACTAGTAACTTCTTAGATAAGCAGGTGTGTCCCCTTATACCGATGGGGACATTCCCGTCCATTTTCCGACTTCCGACTTCCGATCTCCGACAAAAATCACTAGTAACTAGTAACTAGTAACTTCTCAGATAAGCAGGTGTGTCCACTTTCCTTAATAAGGGGATTTGGGATACCCCAGGCGGAAGCATCCCCGGGTTTCGATCCCGCCTACACCATCCATCCCAGTTATGGTATTGCTGATGATGTCCTTGACGGTCAGCGTATCATAAATAGAACTATAGGCTAATTTCTCCACGATAAATACCGGATCAAAGGCATGAATCAATACGCGCAGGGGAGAACTGGCGAAGTTGGCCCCGGCCGCGATTAAGGCCTCATAATGGGACTGGCAGGCACCGGCGAAAATGATTAAGTCATCCCGGCCTGGATCAAAGGCCCTGGCCTTGCGTACAGCTTCCACAAAATAGGGGGAATTGCGGTAATTCTTTAACTCTTTAAAATCGCCGTTGTTTCTGATGAGACCGTCATGCCCGGTCATTACCAAAATATCCGGTGTATATTCTTTTAAATAGTCTACTACCACCTGGGGCTGTTTTTCTTCAGGGACATGAAAACCGTGGGCCGGGATGCCGAGCTGGGAATAGGTGGTCATACAAAGATCCAGGTAATCTTTATCCCCATCCAGATGAAGCACTGACCCAGGTATTTCGAAATACTCAGGGTCATCAGCTTTCGTAGGGTTTTTTACCGTCACTCCTCCCCGTAAAAAACTCCGGGATTTATCTACGACCCGCCGTTCAAAAATACGCCGCATACACTCACTGTTCTTTTTAATAAATTCCTGCCTGCTTTTACTTATATCAGAGGGGTTCTTCTTCTCCAGGTCAGCAACCGGGGCATCGGCATAAAGGCGAATATCCAGCCCCCGTAATAAAGCAGTGGATCCGTCCGGTCCTTCAATAATATCCATTACCTTAAAGAGTACATCGCTCCCATGGGAAATGCGACCCACGATATCTCCTACAGCAATCTTACTCATTTTTACAACTCCCTACAAAATATCTCTCTACTCATTCTATGTTTAACACAGGGCTGGTGTTATCCTAGACACACCCTCTGTCGACGAATCATATCATAAAATTACTTAAGAGAGGGGAAAGGAGAAGAGGTAATTGTGGATTGCTGTAATACCCGCTCATAATGAGGAAAACTCCATCGCGAGAGTCATGGAAAACCTTGTCAGAAGCAGCATAGATAAAATAGTCCTGGTTGCCAACGGCTGCTCCGATAATACCTGCGAACAGGCTATCCGTTCTTCTGTAGGGAAGCCTATAGAGATCCTTTCTTTCCCGGAACAATTAGGTATTGACGTACCCAGGGCAGCCGGAGCTGCCTATGCTCGTTCCTACCATCCTAAGGGTATAGTCTTCGTAGATGGTGATATGAAAGGTGAGATCAGTTATGTAGTAAGCGAACTCCTTATGGGTATTGAAAGAGGCCTTGACTTAGCCCTGACTAACTGTTATCCCTTTATTTATCTTCGTTCGTCCCTGGCCAATACTGTTTTAAAACACCGGGAACTGCTAAACCGCCGGCTCGGCTTATTTAACCAGCTTGGACTAGCCACTCCCAGTCATGGTCCCCACGCCGTCTCCGCCACATTTTTGCAGAGAGTCCCTGTAGAACTGCTGGCTATTCCTCCTTTGGCCCTGGCTTTTGCAGCCCAAAAATCCTTACGCATCGGTGTTGCCGCCGCCATCTCTCACAACCTTCTTGGCTCCAGTTACCGTAACACCGAACACGCCAAGTTGATCGCCGAAACCATCATTGGCGACTGCCAGCTGGCCCTCTCCTTTGTCGAAGGCCAACCCCTGGATACTATCCTTTCGCAAGAAAAATATAGCACTGGCTACCAGGCCTCCCGCCGCTTCGACTTGCTGCAAACCTTCCTTGATAATCTCTAAAAAAACATCCTGTACCGTCTTGAGTACAGGATGTTTTTTCATTTCTGTTTACCTGGCAAAAACATGGTTTCCGATTCTTTTAATAATGGGGCGGGACCAAATCCATTTGCTGGTAGCCTTGGCCGGGTTCCAGTAATAGAGGGCCCCTCCCGAAGGATCTGAACCGGCCAAGGCTTCCCGGGCGGCCCGCAAAGCCAATGAATCGGGCTTGAGATAAATCTGGCCGTCAGCTACCGCCGTAAAGGCCAGTGGTTCAAAAATTACTTCCTTAATGGTATTAGGGAAGTTTTTATTTTCAACCCGGTTAAGAATAACAGCCGCAACAGCTACCTGTCCTACATAAGGTTCTCCCCGGGCTTCACCGTATACCGCACGAGACAGCCAGTACAGGTCTTCCTCGGTAAAAGGCCGAGTGCTGCTACGGGACGCTGTGTATTGGCCGGGTATTCTTAACTGCTGCCCCGCTGCAATGTAATCACTCTTTAAACCGTTGGCACTCTTTAATTGTGTTACGCTGACACCAAACATTTCCGCTATCCTGGCTAAGGTATCACCTTTTTTTACCACATAGGTACCTGTTTCAATCTGCAGTTTCTGTCCAACTACAATGGTATTACTTTTAAGATTGTTATCCTTTTTGATACGCTCCACCGGAACTCCATACTTTTTACTGAGTATAAAGAGAGATTCCCCGGATCGCACTGTATGCGTAACCGCCGCCCATAGGGGTGTAACGACCGTCAATAGCATGGTGAAAACCAGTACAAACCCCACCACAAAACGGTTCTTATACATCGGCGTCCTCCTTTCCATCCGACAACTTGGTTATTGTATATGGTTTTAGGTTGTCGGATACTTCACATTATAGCGGAAAGGAGTCCCGGATTCTAGAAGAAATCACAGGCAGCAGCACCATATATATCTAGGGTAAGTTTTCCCTCTTCTTTTTAGAGGGTACTTTTTCTTTCCTCCCAGGCATTCGCAAGCACAGCAAACTCTTCCAGGGAAAGGGTTTCACCCCGCCTTTGACCATCGATTCCCGCCTCATCCAGCACTTGAAGCAGCACTTCTTTATGCAATCCCGGCTGGACAGAACCAAGAGCATTCAGCAGGGTCTTGCGCCGTTGGCCAAAAGCTGCTCTCACGATTTTAAATAAAAACTCCCGGTTCTTTACCTGCACGGCTGGCTCGGCTCTTTTCTTCAATAAAAGAACGGCAGAATCCACTTCCGGAGCGGGAGTAAACAGGTGCCGCGGCACTTTAAACAAGATACTGGATTCACAATAGTACTGGACAGACAGGGTAATAGCACCATAGTCCTTTGTTCCCGGAGAAGAGGTTAACCTTTCCGCAACTTCCCACTGCACCATTATAACCATTATCTCAAACTGGTATTCTTTTTCTAAAATATCCATGATAATCGGTGTAGTAATGTAATAAGGGAGATTGGCCACAATTTTGTAGGGATGGGTTAGTCCTTTTTCCCGGGTAAGCTGGTCCAGGTCTACTTTTAAAATATCCCCCTGTATGACTGTCACCTTTTCTTCCGGTAATATTTCCCGGAGGATAGGAATGAGAGCGGTATCAATTTCCACGGCCAACACCCTGGCTCCGGCCTCGGTTAAAATACTGGTTAGCGTACCCGCACCCGGCCCTATTTCCACCACACTGTCGCCAGGTGTTATTTCAGCCCCCCGGACAATCCTTTTAAGGAGATTCCTATCGAAAAGGAAATTTTGTCCAAACCCCTTCTTAAAATGAAACCCCCTTTTTTTCAAAAGCTCCATGACTTTACTTTTTGTAATTTCCGTCATATTTTACCTTCCTCCAGGGCCTTGAGGGCCTCGGCAAATTCCGACTTGGTTATGCCATATCCATTCAGACGGTTGAGAAACTGTTTAGCGTTGCAGCGTCCCACCCCCAAGTAAAACCCCAGCTTCTCCCGCCGTTGGCCGGCCTGTAAGTCGCCCACAAGCCCGGCCAGGTACAAATCTTCCATGGAAAAGTTCCTTTGGGTGCTTACTTCCGTAGCACGGGCCCGCTGTAAAGAATATAGTATCTCCTGGGGCTTGGCATACTCGACCCCCACTTTTCCCCGTTTCGTCCCGGATTTCTTCTGTTCCAGATAGGCATGCCGGCAGCCCGGTACGGCCTCATCGATGATTCTCCTAATCTTCTCGCCGGGAAAATCAGGATCGGTAAGAATAATGACACCACAGCGTTTCTGGGCCTCGGCAATTAAATCCAGCGTCTCTTTGGTAATCCCCAGACCGTTTGTAATAAGGACCTCAGCCTGGCAGGCCCGTTTAACGGCAGCCATATCATCTTTTCCCTCAACAACGATAACCTCTTTAAACAATTACTCCTCACCTTTTTTCGAGCTAACATATCCTTATACTATTATTTTCACGCACCTTTAGCAAGTCTTTCCTGCCTGTTCTCTTCTTATCTTCAAGCTCATAGCAAAAGGAAATGAGGCAGGGACATCATTAAGATGATGTCCCTGCTTGCATTGATTTATTCTAAAATATACACCTTTACGTTGCGGCGTCCCCAGCGTAAACAATCTTCTTTCGTGTCCATAAAAAGGTCAATAATATTCCCTTTAATCAAACCGCCGGTATCTTGGGCAATCCCATAGCCGTAGCCTTCGACCCACATTCTCGTCCCCAGAGGGATGACCCTGGGATCCACGGCTATTGTGCCGATACGGGGGTAAACACCTGTATAAGTATTGTTGCCGGTATGAGTATAGGCGGTAGCCTGTAAAGTCAGCACTTTCTTAGGATTCACCAGGCTGCGGGAGGCAATCATGATCGTGCCTTTAGTTCCCATGGTGATAATTTCCGGCTTTACTTCCTTCAATACCTCTGTTTCCACAACCTTACGATCTGTTTCCAGCCCATTTTCCGTATGTATAAGATATTTCTTGCGGACTAAGCCGTCTTCCCCTTTCTGCACTACTTTTATTTCGCCTTTCTTCAAGCTCGGGTCTAACTGGCGCTCTTTGGGAAAGGGGACAATTTCCTCCTGTTCATAAAAGGATTCTTCCACTCTTACCACCGCCAAATGAACGGGAAGTTTCTTTTTGGAGAATTCCCCCACCACTTTATCCATGGGGTTTAATTTTATGCCCGCCTTATTCATGATTTCGGGTATGCTTAAAGTATGGTGGGTAATTGTTATATAAAAAAACACACTAAAAAGTACTACAGCTATTATAGTAACTGTAATAGCCCCCCACTTGCGCAGGGGTCGTCGTATCTCTGTTTCCATATATATACCTCCGCTGGATAATACTAGTAGTATTATTGCCAGTGTTACTATTAATTTATTCAGAATAGACACAAATGATACTACATGTATCCGGGAGGCGGACCTTGTCCCTTTAAAAAAGAACCCCTCCACTCAGGAAGGGCTCTTCACTACTTGATTCTAAACACTCTTTTACCGTTTTCTTTCGTAGCTTCGGCTACTTTCTCCACGGGTATCCCTTTGACTTCGGCAATCATTTCCGCCACCTTGGCCACATAAAGAGGTTCATTCCGCCTCCCCCGGTATGGTACAGGCGCCAGGTAGGGGCAGTCCGTCTCGATCAGGAGATAATCCAGGGGCACCTCTTTAACCACCTCTTTGGGCTTCTGGGCATTATGGAAAGTTACAGGGCCGGCCAGGGAGATATAAAAGCCCAGTTTCATAACTTCCCGGGCCATGGGCCAGGACCCCGAATAACAGTGGAAGATCCCTCCCACTTCTTTAGCGCCTTCTTCCTTGACAATGTTCAGGATGTCCTGGTGGGCATCCCGGTCGTGGATAATAATGGGGAGTTTAAGTTCCTTGGCCAGGGCAATCTGCTTCCGGAACACCTCTTTCTGTACCTCGTGAGGGGAATGGTTCCAGTAATAATCTAAACCCATTTCTCCTAAGGCTACGATTTTGGGATGCTGGGCCATCCTCTTCAGTTCAGCCAGGGTACGGTCATCCCCATCCTTGGCATCATGAGGATGGAGCCCCACCGAACCGTAAATAAAATCATATTTCTCCACTAAGGCTAAGGTGCGTTTGGCAGAAGCCAGATTATAACCCACATTGACGATTAATTCCACCCCGCCGTCTTTCGCCCGTTGAATGACTTCTTCCCTGTCTTGTGCAAACTGTTTATCGTCTAAATGGGCATGAGTATCAAATAACATGAGAGCCTCCTAAGTAGACTTCAATTTCCGACATCCGATGTCCGCCTTCCGAAATCCGACTGAAAAAAAATGACTAGTAACTAGGAACTAATAACTAGTAACTGGAGTTATTTCACCTTGCTGCCGCTGGGCAGGTCCTTGGCAACGGTTAGGACTTCCAGGGTATCTTCATGGGAAGCTGCCAGGATCATCCCCTGGGAGACGATGCCCCGCAGTTTGGCCGGCTTCAGGTTAGCTACAATAATGACTTTTTTGCCTACCAGTTCCTCAGGAGCGTAATGCTTGGCAATACCGGACACGATGGTACGGGTTTCTTCCCCTAATTTAATCTCTAATTTTAGAAGTTTATCAGCCTTCTCTACTTTTTCCGCTGCCAGGACTTCGGCCACCCTTAAGTCTATTCTGGCGAAATCCTCGATGGAAATTTCCTCAACAGGAGCAGGCTGTGGGGCCGCTGCCGGTTTTTCTTCGGGCCCAGAATTTTTCACTTGTTCCATGTCATTACTCTCCTTTATCTCAATACGTGGGAAGAGGGCTTCACCCCTGGTTACTTTTAAGCCCGGTCTGGTCTTGCCCCAGACTAAATCAGTCCAGGCGGTGTTTTCTACAGAGTCTACTCCTAACTGAACCCAGACCTTCTCAGGCAGGGTAGGCATTACAGGAGTTACCATTACCGTTACAATACGGATGGTTTCTACCAGGTTATAGAGCACTGTCCCCAGACGCTCTTTCTTGGCGGGATCTTTGGCCAGAGCCCAGGGCATGGTCTCGTCAATGTATTTGTTGGCCCTGTTTACCGCCCGCCAGATACTGGCAAGGGCATTGGCAAAATCCATCTTATCCAGGTAAGCCGTTGTATCCTCAATGGCCTGCTTGACTGTCTGAATAAGCTCCTGATCATAATCCCCCTCCTGAAGAGGCGCGGGAATTACTCCTCCAAAATATTTTTCGATCATGGCCACGGTACGGGAAACCAGGTTGCCATAATCATTAGCCAGATCCGTGTTGGTTCTTTGAATAAGAGCATCCTCCGAGTAGTAACCATCAGCTCCCAGGGGAATTTCCCTTAAGAGGAAGTAGCGAATGGCATTGACGCCGTATTTATCGATTAAGACCAGGGGGTCAACCACATTGCCCTTGGATTTGGACATTTTCCCCGACTCCAAAAGGAGCCAGCCGTGGCCGAAAACCTGCTTGGGCAGGGGTAAACCGGCAGCCATGAGGATGGTAGGCCAGATTACGGTATGGAAGCGGACAATATCCTTACCTACCAGGTGGATATCGGCAGGCCAGTACTTATGGTACAGTTCTTTGTTGTCGCTGCCCCAGCCTAAAGCCGAGATATAGTTGGTCAGGGCATCAAACCATACATAGATAACATGTTTATCATTTATAGGTACCGGGATACCCCAGTTAAAGGTGGTGCGGGAAACACAGAGGTCTTCCAGGCCACTCTTAATAAAATTGATCATCTCATTGCGGCGGGAAGCAGGCTGGATGAAATTAGGGTTTTCTTCAATATGCTTTAACAGCCTGTCCTGGTATTTTGACATCCGGAAGAAATAACTTTCTTCCTTCACCAGCTCTACGGGACGCTGGCAGTCGGGACATACTCTTTCTTCCCCAACCTGGCGTTCCGTATAGAAAGCTTCACAGGGTGTACAGTACCATCCTTCATACTCGGAACGATAAATGTCTCCCTGGTCGTATATCTTTTGGAAAATCTTCTGGACCGCTTTTTTATGCCTTTCTTCTGTGGTCCTGATAAAGTCGTCATTAGAGATATGAAGCGCCCGCCAGAGGTGTTTAAAGCCTGCTACGATCTCATCTACATACTGGAGAGGCTCTTTACCCACACTCTTGGCTGTTCTCTCTATTTTCTGCCCATGTTCGTCAGAACCCGTTAAAAAATAAGTAGCATAGCCCTGCATCCGCTTATAGCGGGTCATGGCATCGGCCATCACCGTGGTTAAAGCATGGCCTATATGCAGCTTGGCGCTGGGATAATAAATAGGTGTGGTGATATAAAAGGTCTTCTTCTCCATTACCATAACCTCCTTGAAAAAAATGAAAAAACCTCCATCCTTCCAGGGACGAGAGGCTTAGCCTACCGTGGTACCACCCTGCTTCAGCTAAAAATTAGCCCTCAGCAAGTCACAACGACTTTGGCGTTATAACGTACGCCCCACGTCAGAAAGCCGGCTCCAGGCCCATCTTCAGTATTACTCCCTGTGGACTTCCACCCTGCTCCACTCGCTGTAAGGAAGTATAACACCTACTCTTCCCTTCATCCCGTTTCTCTTTATTAATTTACATTTCCTAGTAGAGGAAAGACTATACCAAACAGTATATGAATCTGAGGGTTCATTGTCAAGTGCTGCCTTTTTTATGTTTTTTATGCGACACCTGCCAGACATAAATAGAACATAACATGATACTTCCGCTCATCCCCCATAAATTTGGAAACCCTATGCTTTCTAATATTATGAAAAAAATGTAAATTACGTATTGACTTATAATGGAATAATTGTTATCATTTAGTCGTAATTATTTGTCGAATCTTGGGAGAGAAAGGAGTTGTATGTATGAAATCCACGGGTATTGTCAGAAAAGTGGACGAGCTCGGTAGAGTTGTTATACCTATTGAATTAAGAAGAACTCTAGGTATAGACGAAAAAGATGCTCTGGAAATTTATGTAGACCAGGAGAAAATCATCCTCAAGAAATATGAGCCCGCCTGTGTTTTCTGCGGCAGTGCTGATGATGTCCAGAATTTCCGCGGTAAATTGGTGTGCAAGGAATGTGCACAGGCCATGGCAGCTAACGCTTAAATCTCAGGTGTAAGGCGCAGTCACAAACTGCGCCTTTTATTTTAGTCCTCTACCATTACTCGCTGGTACAACTCCCGTTTCGGAATTCCGGAAAGACGTGCTGCTTCTTTTACCGCCTCTTTCTTACTCATTCCTTTATTAACCAGTTCTCTGAAACAGGCCTCTGCTTCCTCAAAGGAAAGCTCCTTAGCCTCCCTTGCTTGATTTCCTTCGACAATCAGAGTTATTTCTCCCTTAAGGGGCTTATCTTCCAATCCCGCTAATACCTGGCTGATGGTTCCCCGCTGATACTCCTCAAATACCTTTGTCAATTCCCGGGCCACACAGCACCGCCTGTCCCCCCAGCTTTCCTGAATAATTATTAGCGTATCCCGCAGGCGGCGGGGGCTTTCATAAAAGACCATGGTACGAGTCTCCTGCCCCAAACTATCTAAAAGCCTTTTTTTCTCTTTCTTTTCCCGGGGGAAAAATCCACAGAACACAAACCCTGTCGTATCTAAGCCCGAAGCTACCAGCCCTGTAAGCACCGCTGAAGGACCGGGGATAACAGTTAAAGGTATCTCTTTACCTATGCATTCTCTGATTAATTGCGCCCCGGGATCAGAAATGCCGGGCATGCCGGCATCGGAAACCAGGGCAACGTTCTTGCCCTCTAAGAGCTCCTGGATAAGCACGGGGCCCTTCACCAGTTTATTATGTTCAAAATAACTGGTGACGGGCTTTTTGATGCCGTAGTGATTTAAAAGTTTAATTGTCTGGCGGGTATCTTCTGCCGCGATTAAATCCACATTTTTCAGGGTTTCCATGGCACGCAGCGTTATATCGCCTAAATTGCCAATGGGAGTACCGACAATAAAAAGTGTACCACAGGTACTACGCTCCACCCTTCCCCTCCTCCTTACCATACCATCTTAAAATTTCCGGTTTATATTTGCCCGGAGCCTCATAAATAATCAAGGGGGGTAACACTTTTAATTCAGGAGGAGCGCTTTTCCGGGCTTCCAGTAACACATGCTGGGCGCACTTTCCCAGATAGGGATGAATAAGCCGCATCCTGCGGGGCTCCAGCTGGTACCGGCGCAAGAGACCGATAATGTCTATGAGCCTGTCGGAGCGGTGGATAAGAGCAAAACGCCCCTGGTAGTTTAAAAGCTTACTGGCACTGGCTATACAATCTTCCAAAGAGCAGGAAATCTCATGACGGGAAAGGGCTTTGGTTTCTGCGGGACTGGGACGTCCTTCCGCCACAGACCAATAGGGAGGGTTGGCCGTCACCAGGGTATATTGACCGCCCCCAATTATCTTATGAATATTGCGGAGATCTCCCTCCAGTATCTCGATAATCCCTTCCAGCATATTCAGTTTTACAGAACGGAGGGCCATTTCCGCCATATGGGCCTGAAGTTCCACCCCAATAAGCTTCAACTTCTTGGCCCTGGTACTAAGAATCAAGGGAATGATACCTGTACCTGTGCCCAGGTCCACAACCCGGTCCCCTTCTTTAACCGTGGCAAAATGGGATAGCAGCACAGAATCCAGGGTAAAACGGAAGCCCTTGGCTTTTTGAATAATGCGTAAACCCTGGATCAAGAGGTCATCCAGGGTTTCATCGGGATAAATAATTACCTCATCCATAGACACTCCTAGATCTTACGTAAGAATCCCATACAGAAGAGACAATCACCCTTGCGGGCCTGACCAAAATGGAGATGGCAGATATGAAAACCTTCATGATAAAGTCTGGCCAGGTTATCATAACCTTCCCCCTGTATCTTTTTGGCATTTGCTTCTACCTGAGCCGTATGCTCATCACTGAAGCTGCAGAGTTCTCGCCGCAGCCGTTCATTTTCTTCTTCCAGGGCATAGGCATGCATCTTTAAGGTGGTTATTTCATTGAGCAGGTTCTGCAACTGCTGCTCCAGTTCAATGAGCCGTTCGGTAATCTTCATTGCTATTACCTCCTGAAAATGAGGTCACTCGGCTTTTAATTTATTCTCTAATAAATCATAATTCTCGTATTCATCTCCGGGAATGACCTCGGGCAGGACTGGGACATTGCCCTCCTTGCCGCATTTTTTACCGCATTCATACCCGTCACTTTCGAATTTTAGACAGCACATCAAACGACCGCAAATACCCGAGATTTTGGTGGGGTTAAGGGATAAGTTCTGGTCCTTAGCCATGCGAATAGAAACAGGTTCAAAATCTCCCAGGAAAGAGGCACAGCATAAAACGCGGCCGCAGGAACCAATCCCCCCTAACATTTTGGCCTCATCGCGAACCCCAATCTGCCGCAGCTCAATACGGGTTCGGAAGATGGCAGCCAGGTCCTTGACCAGTTCCCTAAAATCCACCCGTCCTTCGGCCGTAAAGTAAAAAATAACTTTACTCCCGTCAAAGGTGTATTCTACATCCACCAGCTTCATTGGCAGCTGGTGCTCTTTGATTTTACTGTTACATATCTGGATGGCTTCTTTTTCTTTTTTATTGTTAACTTCCATTTGCACCCGATCTTCCGGTGTAGCCAGGCGGATAACTTTTTTTAAAGGCAGGACCACCTGGTCCTCAGGAACATCACGTATGCCTATGACAGACTTACCAAATTCCAGTCCCCGTGCTGTTTCTACTACTACATCGGCACCAACGGGAACCTGGAACTCACCGGGATCAAAATAATATATTTTTCCAGCTGATTTGAAGCGTATACCAACTACTCTAACCAATAGAGTCAATCCGCCTTTCTTCACGTTCTATATTTTTTAATTTTATCAATAACATTTCCAGAACCAAACGTAAATTTACGTTATGTTTCAAATAGAGAGGAACCTTATTCATTTCTTCTAAAATAGCTAAACAAATTTGCGGGTTATCCTCTTTTTCCACGAACTCATCAGTCCCCCATAAAAGCTCTTCTTTACCCGTGGTGCAGCGGACCAGTTTGTCCCGGTACATGTTGGCAATGAGCTCTAAGGTTACCTTCAACAGTTCCCGGTCTTTTTCCAGGGATTCAGCCCAGGCAAAAATCTCCCGGTATCCGGCCCTTTTCAGATCACCAATTAAATGGCTGATGTTTAATAACAACTGCTGGTAGTCTATTCTTTCCATTAGTTTAAGGGTTTTCCCCACGGAACCCTGGCCCAGGCTTAAGGGAATTTTTGCAGCCACTCCTTGTTCGGCCAAAATTTCGCTGATAACCCCTTGGTCTAAAGGGCTGAACTGAATATGCAGGCACCTGGAACGAATGGTATCGGGTAAATTTTGCACATCCTGGGCCAGCAAAATAAAAATGGTTCTTTCCGGCGGTTCCTCCAGCACTTTTAAAAGGCTGTTAGCGGCTTCTATCGTCAATAGCTGGGCATCATGAACAATGATGACCTTAAACCTGCCTTCGTAACATTTGAGATAAACCTCACTTTGTAAATTACGGATCTGAGAAATTTTTAGCGAGGTACCGTCCGGGGAAACCTCCCGGATATCCGGATGATTACCGGAATTAGCTTTGCGGCAGTTGCTGCAGACTTCGCAAGGTTCTCCCTCCAGGGGATTTTCACAGGTGAGAGCCCTGGCAAAGATACGGGCTGTTTTGGCTTTGCCTATCCCCTCCGGTCCATAAAACAAATAGGCATGGGAAATGCGTCCCGAAGTAAGCGCGGCTTTTAACTGGGCAACTGCTCTTTCTTGTCCTTTGATTTCCTTAAAACCCATGCTCTAACTCCGTTTCTAAGAATATAAATCCACTAAAAGACCACGAATATGGTCCATTTTTTCCAGTATTTTCAGGGAGTCCTTCTGCTCCGCCAAAACCAGACGGGATAACTCCTCTAATTCCCCATTTATCATCTCGATTCTCTGGTAGACTTTAGGACGTCCCTGCCTGGTCCAGCCCGTTTCCTCTTTTAAGTCATAGACCCTGCCAAGGGTATTATAAAGAAATTTTTTCAAAGTTTCTTTATAGAGCTTCATGTCATAAACGGAAAAATTCTTGGCCAGGCGCTGCCCTGCCTCGTCCAATTTCTTGAGGATTTCATCGAGAGCGAGCTGCCAGTCAGGGCCGCTGTAGTGGTTTAATAAATCGGGAAATTCAGGACTGTGAAGTCCTCTGGTTTCCCTCCTCCCTGCAATGTGGGGCGAAGCTATAAGGTTTTTGGGCTTTTGCTCATTTCTAATCCGCATCTTATTACACCTTAAGATACTTCTCTACATCAAGCACAAAAATGGTAGCTCCACCGTGAGGGACTTCCACGCTATATGGCACATAGGCTTCTCCAGGCCCGGATAAAGGGGCAATAGGTGTCATAATCTTTGGGCGGGAACGGCAAACGCTCTTAATGATGGCCAGCACATTCTCAACCTTCTCTTCTTCAATGCCCATAAACAAGGTTGTATTTCCTTCTTTGAGGAACCCTCCGGTGCTGGCCAGTTTGGTGGCACGGTAACCTTGCTCTATGAGCTGATCCAGCAGGAGAGAGGCATCTTTATCGCTAACCACAGCAATAACCAGTTTCATCTTATTCCCTTCCTTTTTTCCTCCCGTGACCCCTCTTCCCGGACCACCGGGATCTTATAATCGGCCGTCAATCCCTGCACGGGGAATTTATTTTTAATCACCCATTCCAAGTAATTCAACAAGTCTTTACCAATAACCTGTCCGGGCCAAATAAGCGGAATACCGGGCGGATACACCGCAAGGGGAACTCCGGCAATTCTCCCTAAAGCTTCCCTCAAGGGCAGGTCTTCTTTAGGCGCCCAGTAAACCTGACGTGGCGTTAATTGTAATTCTATTTCTCCCTCTAATATTTTCCCGGGATGCTCCCAGGGAGTCAAGGCCTGGGTTTTACCATACCTATGGGCCATCTCTTTTAGGGCTGTTACAACCTTTCCGGTATCTTGCGGCTCATGGCCGATGGTAAGCAAAAAGAGAACATAGTAATAACTGGACAGTTCCACCACAATGCCGTAATCTTCCTGCAAGATCCGGGCCAATTCCCAGCCTGTCAGGCCTAACTCTCTCGAAGACAGGAGGATTTTGGTGGGATCATGATACCAGGCCGGATTTACTTCCTCGTCAATTAAGCGAAAGCCTGACAGTTTTCGTAAGCTGGCGCGCAACTCCAATGCCATTTCCCAGGTTCTCTTGACAAGGGCTCTTCCTTCCTGGGACATCTGAGCCTGTACACTATCCAGGGAAGCCATCAATAAATAGGAAGGACTGGAGGTTTGCAGCACATTTAAAGCGGCCGCCACCCCGGCAGCCAGTTTACTGTTGTTCACGTGAAGCATGCTGGCCTGGGTAAGGGCTCCCAGGGTTTTGTGGGTACTCTGGATAACCACATCCGCCTTGGCCCTTTGGGCGGAAAGGGGTAAATCATCCTGAAAATATAAATGGGCTCCGTGAGCTTCATCAACGATGGAAAGCACCTCTTTTTTCCGGAGAAAATCTAGCAATTCATAAATATTGCATCCAAAGCCCTCATACGTAGGCTGAACACTAACAAAAGCTTCTATATCGGGATATTCCGCTAAAAGATGGGCTATGCTTTCATATTCCATCCCTAAAGGGATTCCCCATTCTACATTGATGACCACCGGGGCCACGAGAGGCACGGAGCCGCTCAAAACAAGACCATTTGCCACGGAAATATGGGCGTTTCTCGGCACAATAACCCTCTTCCCTGGAGTGAGGGTCAGAAGGGCAGCCTGAAGACCGACTGTGGAGCCGTTAACTAAAAAAAAGGTCTGTTCAGAGGCGAAAAGTTTAGCCGCCAGTTCCTGAGCAGCTTTAATGCATCCGGTAGGATTTTTTAAATTATCCAGGCCGGGCAGCTCTGTTAAATCCATTTTACAAATGTCTTTGGCTAATTCTTTAAAGCCGGTATAAATACCCTTTCCTTGCCGGTGGCCGGGTGTATGAAAACCTGTATAGGATTGCTCTATATGTTTTTTTATTTTTTCTAATAACGGTGCAATCTTCAAAAAATCTCAACCCGTTAAATCAAAATTATTACTATTAATCAATTTTATCATAAGTTCCTATAATCTTCTAGGAACAAACATTAATCATAATCCTGCTCCAGGGAAAACTAGAGACAGAGAAAGGAGCAATGCTAAGATGACATCGAAAAAGAATGATCCTGTAGTAAATGCAGCTGCTCTCTCCAAAAAGTATAAGTGTGATGTAAAGAAAATTATTCAATCCTGGAAAAAAGAAAAAAATGATCTTGAAATCTCTCAGGCCTTAGGTATCGATATGCTAAAAATTTTACAAATCAGGCAGGAAATATCCTATCTCCATGAAAAAGAGAGACACCGACATTTAAAGAAGAGTCGCACAGGAAACTTCACCATCACGCATAAAACCTGGTAGGAAACTACCAGGTTTTATTTTTAAAGAGTATGTGCCGCAATTTGGCAATGGTAAGCATATATTCATCATGCTTCTCCGGTTTAATATTGATCAACTCTTTTTCACATTCTTCACAAATAAAGATTCCTTTAAGAAAAAAACCGCTCTTAATACCTTCTTTTGGTACCTGGTTACAAAGATAGCAAACTGGCAGCACCTTATGTCCGGCGGGCACAGGGTTTTGTTGTCTTATCTTCTCTGCATTTTCCACGTTTTGATTCATATCGCTGCCCCCAAAAAATTACGTCTTTATCTATACATATTCTTAGCCACTTGTCTTGGTTCTAATCATAACCCTGTCTGCCTAAAGGTAAATTTTAGGTGTACCACATTGCGCTGTTTGGACACCTGTATCTAATGTTTCTCTGGTGGACCTGGTGGCGGATTGGGTTACTTGAAAAGGTGAATCCCGGCAATGGCCTTTAAAGGCAAGGCAGTCTGAGTATAAAAAAAAAAGAGACTCGAATAAAAATCGACTCTCTTTTAAATAATCCTGGCAACGACATACTCTCCCAGGCCTCGTGGCCAAGTACCATCTGCGCTGAAGGGCTTAACTGCCGTGTTCGGGATGGGAACGGGTGTGACCCCTTCGCTATTGTCACCAGGAAAACTTCGTTTTCAGTTATTAGTTACTAGTTATTAGTTATTTTATCTTTAATACATTAATTCTCTCAAAACTACACAGAGGTTTTGCACACCGATTTCACCAGCAACTATTAACCAGTAACCAGCAACTCACCGCCTACGGCGGTGTAGGTCAAGCCCTCGGCCTATTAGTACCAGTCAGCTCAATACATTACTGTACTTACACACCTGGCCTATCTACCTGATCTTCTCTCAGGGGCCTTACCCCGGCACTCAACCCAACACTTGACCTTGGTTTGTCCAGGTTCTTCTCTCTTTGATATTAACCTTTCTTTCCACTTTCAAGTATCAGGTTGAGTGCCGGGTGGGAAATCTCATCTTGAGGGGGGCTTCGCGCTTAGATGCTTTCAGCGCTTATCCCTTCCAGACATAGCTACCCAGCGGTGCCTCTGGCGAGACAACTGGTACACCAGCGGTCTGTCCAACCCGGTCCTCTCGTACTAGGGTCAGCTCCTCTCAAATTTCCTACGCCTGCGATGGATAGGGACCGAACTGTCTCACGACGTTCTGAACCCAGCTCACGTACCGCTTTAATGGGCGAACAGCCCAACCCTTGGAACCTACTACAGCTCCAGGATGCGATGAGCCGACATCGAGGTGCCAAACCTCCCCGTCGATGTGGACTCTTGGGGGAGATAAGCCTGTTATCCCCAGGGTAGCTTTTATCCGTTGAGCGATGGCCCTTCCATGCGGAACCACCGGATCACTAAGCCCGACTTTCGTCCCTGCTCGACTTGTTTGTCTCGCAGTCAAGCTCCCTTCTGCCTTTACACTCTTCGCGCGATTTCCGTCCGCGCTGAGGGAACCTTGGGGCGCCTCCGTTACTCTTTGGGAGGCGACCGCCCCAGTCAAACTGCCCACCTGACACTGTCCCCAACCCCGCTCAGGGGCCCAGGTTAGAACTTCAGTACTTCAAGAGTGGTATCCCAAGGTCGACTCCACCAATCCTGGCGAACTGGCTTCCCCGTCTCCCACCTATCCTGTACATGACGTACCAAAATCCAATATCAGGCTACAGTAAAGCTCCATGGGGTCTTTCTGTCCTATCGCAGGTAACCCGCATCTTCACGGGTATTACAATTTCACCGAGTCCCTCGTTGAGACAGTGCCCAGATCGTTACGCCTTTCGTGCGGGTCGGAACTTACCCGACAAGGAATTTCGCTACCTTAGGACCGTTATAGTTACGGCCGCCGTTTACTGGGGCTTCAGTTCAAAGCTTCGCACTTATCGCACTAACCTCTCCCCTTAACCTTCCAGCACCGGGCAGGCGTCAGCACTTATACGTCAAATTTCTTTTTCGCAAGCACCTGTGTTTTTGTTAAACAGTCGCCTGGGCCTCTTCTCTGCGACCCGGCACTCAACCCAATGCTTGACTTTGGTCTATCCAGGTTGTTTCTCTTTGGATTTTAACCTCTTCTTCCCATTTTCAAACACTAGGTTGAGTGCCGGGCACTCCTTCTCCCGAAGTTACGGAGTCATTTTGCCGAGTTCCTTAACGAGGGTTCTCTCGCGCGCCTTAGGTTTCTCACCCCACCTACCTGTGTCGGTTTGCGGTACGGGCACCTTAGATTCTCGCCAGCAGCTTTTCTCGACAGTGTGAAATCAGTCGCTTCGGTACTAAATTTCCCTCCCCGTCACTGCTCAGGCTTCCCGTAAGACGGATTTGCCTATCTTACACCCTTACAGCTTGGACGCACTCTTCCAGCCGTGCGCTCGACTTATCCTCCTGTGTCACTGCTTCACTCAAACGAACCTACGGTGGTATCGGAATTTCAACCGATTTCCCATCATCTACGCCTTTCGGCCTCGACTTAGGTCCCGACTTACCCTGGGCGGACGAGCCTTCCCCAGGAATCCTTAGGTTTTCGGCGGACAAGATTCTCACTTGTCTTTTCGTTTACTCATACTGGCATTCTCTCTTGTATTCCCTCCACAATACCTCCCAGTACTGCTTCTACGAGAATACAATGCTCCCCTACCATGTCCTAAGACATCCAAAGCTTCGGTGGTGAACTTGAGCCCCGGTACATTTTCGGCGCAGAACCCCTGGACCAGTGAGCTATTACGCACTCTTTAAATGGTGGCTGCTTCTAAGCCAACATCCTGGTTGTCTCTGCGATTCCACATCCTTTTCCACTTAGTTCACACTCAGGGACCTTAGCTGTTGGTCTGGGCTGTTTCCCTCTCGACTATGAATCTTAGCACCCACAGTCTGACTCCCAAGTAACGATTTATGGCATTCGGAGTTTGAGAAGGTTCGGTAACCGGTGAAGGCCCCTAGCCTATTCAGTGCTCTACCTCCATAAATCTCTCCCTTGAGGCTAGCCCTAAAGCTATTTCGGGGAGAACCAGCTATCTCCGAGTTCGATTGGCATTTCACCCCTACCCACACCTCATCCACCGCCTTTTCAACGACGGTTGGTTCGGGCCTCCACGTAATTTTACTTACGCTTCACCCTGGACATGGGTAGATCACCCGGTTTCGGGTCTGCGACAACAAACTATCTCGCCCTTTTCAGACTCGCTTTCGCTTCGGCTCCAGCTTCTCACTTTAACCTCGCTTGCTGCCGCAACTCGCCAGTTCATTCTACAAAAGGCACACCATCACCCGGCACTCAACTCTATTTACCAAGAGTCATACTTCGCTTTAGTCTTTCTTTTAACCATCGCTTTGCTTGACTCGATTCTTTTAGAGTCGTTTCTCTATCACGTGCATCTTGTTCTGATTTGTATGCCTCGTAATAGATGAGTTCCCATTTATGTCCACGTGTTGATTGGTTCATACCCTTATTGTGGTATTCTAATCTTTTTCTTAGGTTTGAGCTGAATCCAATGTAGGTTTCATCTCGCTCATTTTTGATTAGTACACGTAGTACATTCTCTCACTCCTGATAAGCAGAGTTGAGTGCCGGGCTCTGATTGCTTGTAAGCATACGGTTTCAGGTTCTTTTTCACTCCCCTCCCGGGGTTCTTTTCACCTTTCCCTCACGGTACTATGCGCTATCGGTCGCTAAGGAGTATTTAGCCTTACGAGATGGTCCTCGCTGATTCCCGCGAAATTTCACGTGCTTCGCGGTACTCGGGATCCTTCCCACATGTTCTGTCTTTCGCCTACAGGATTGTTACCTTCTCTGATGGGCCTTTCCAGACCGCTTCGGCTAGACTCCCCATGCTTTGCGGAAGTCCCACGACCCCCGGCACTCAACTCAATGCCAACTTCGGTTCCAGACTGGAAATGTTTTTTATGCTGTTTCTTTGTCCAGTCTCACCAGTTTTTGTTTGCACTCAGTTGAGTGCCGGGTTTAGGCTCTTCCCTTTTCGCTCGCCGCTACTCGGGGAATCGATGTTTCTTTCTTCTCCTCCAGGTACTTAGATGTTTCAGTTCCCTGGGTTGTCCTCGTACACTTATTTATTCGGTGTACGATAGCCGGATATTACTCCGGCCGGGTTGCCCCATTCGGGTATCTACGGGTCTACGCCTGCTTGCGGCTCACCGTAGCTTTTCGCAGCTTACCACGCCCTTCTTCGTCTCTTAGCGCCCAGGCATCCACCGTATGCCCTTAGTAGCTTGACCTACTTCTTTTTGCTCTCTAGTATTCCTCTTCGGTCACGACTTCCGCTTTCCGATTTCCGCCTTCCAATGTTTAGTCGGCTGTCGGATGTCGGTAGTCGAATCCTCAGTTTCCTACCTGAGATTTTTGTTCTCGGTGTCTTTACTGCTTTCTCCTCTGTGTAGTTTTCAAAGAACGGCACACACCAGCTTTGCTGGTGAGTTATTAGTTACTAGTTATTAGTTCCAAGTTTCCCTTTCGGGTCCCTTTGCACTAGTAACTAGGAACTGGTAACTAACGGGAACTGCGCCCTTAGGGCGCTTGGTCCCTGAAAACTAAACAGTTGAGTCTTGCGTCATCGACCTAGGATGCTCTCGTCATCCACGTGCCGTTCCCTCTCCTTCCGGATGTCGGATGTCGGCTTTCGGATGTCGTTTTGAGATGCTCCTTAGAAAGGAGGTGATCCAGCCGCACCTTCCGATACGGCTACCTTGTTACGACTTCACCCCAATCATCGGCCCCACCTTCGACGACTTGCTCCCGGCACTCAACTGGATAAATCTCTTTCGAAGGTTGTTGCTTTGCCCTTTTATGGCTTCTCCTTCTACGCTTTTTATCCAATTGAGTGCCGGGTTGCTCCATCGGCTTCGGGTGTTGCAGACTTTCGTGGTGTGACGGGCGGTGTGTACAAGGCCCGGGAACGTATTCACCGCGGCGTGCTGATCCGCGATTACTAGCGATTCCGACTTCATGCAGGCGAGTTGCAGCCTGCAATCCGAACTGAGACCTGCTTTTTGGGATTGGCTCCGCCTCACGGCTTCGCTACCCTTTGTACAGGCCATTGTAGCACGTGTGTAGCCCAGGTCATAAAGGGCATGATGATTTGACGTCATCCCCACCTTCCTCCGGTTTGTCACCGGCAGTCTCTCTAGAGTGCCCACCTTTAAGTGCTGGCAACTAAAGATAAGGGTTGCGCTCGTTGCGGGACTTAACCCAACATCTCACGACACGAGCTGACGACAACCATGCACCACCTGTCTCCCTGTCTGTCCGAAGACAGAACATCTAATCTCTTAGACTATCAGGGGATGTCAAGACCTGGTAAGGTTCTTCGCGTTGCGTCGAATTAAACCACATGCTCCACCGCTTGTGCGGGCCCCCGTCAATTCCTTTGAGTTTCAACCTTGCGGCCGTACTCCCCAGGCGGGGTACTTATTGTGTTAACTCCGGCACAGAAGGGGTCGATACCTCCTACACCTAGTACCCATCGTTTACGGCGTGGACTACCAGGGTATCTAATCCTGTTTGCTCCCCACGCTTTCGCGCCTCAGCGTCAGTTACAGTCCAGGCAGCCGCCTTCGCCACTGGTGTTCCTCCTAATATCTACGCATTTCACCGCTACACTAGGAATTCCACTGCCCTCTCCTGCACTCAAGTTATCCAGTATCAGATGCACCCTCCAGGTTAAGCCCGGATATTTCACATCTGACTTAATTAACCGCCTACGCGCCCTTTACGCCCAGTGATTCCGGACAACGCTTGCCACCTACGTATTACCGCGGCTGCTGGCACGTAGTTAGCCGTGGCTTCCTCCTATGGTACCGTCACTTTCTTCTTCCCATAAGACAGGGCTTTACAACCCGAAGGCCTTCTTCACCCACGCGGCGTTGCTCCGTCAGGCTTTCGCCCATTGCGGAAGATTCCCCACTGCTGCCTCCCGTAGGAGTCTGGGCCGTGTCTCAGTCCCAGTGTGGCCGTCCACCCTCTCAGGCCGGCTACTGATCGTCGCCTTGGTGAGCCTTTACCTCACCAACTAGCTAATCAGCCGCGGACTCATCTGTGACCGGATTTCTCCTTTCTTCATCTAAGCATGCGCTCCAACGAAGCTGTCCGGTATTAGCACCATTTTCACGGTGTTATCCCAGGGTCACAGGCAGATTATCCACGTGTTACTCACCCGTCCGCCACTATCCGGCTCTCAACTAAAAGTTGAGTGCCGGACCGTTCGACTTGCATGTGTTAGGCACGCCGCCAGCGTTCGTCCTGAGCCAGGATCAAACTCTCCAATAAAAGTTATTAGTTACCGGTTACTAGTCATTAGTAACCAGGCACTTACTCTTTGGCGTTTGATTAGCTCTTGAATCACTAATTACTTCATTTGAATTGAACAAGACGCTCGCTCTCAACTGTTCAGTTTTCAAGGACCTCCGCGGACAACGTCCGCGAGTTGTTTTGGTTATTAGTTACTAGTTATTAGTTATTAGTTATTAGTTATTAGTTCCTAGTGTTTAGCTGACCTCTCTGGTCATCTCTTTTCACCAGTGACTAGTAACTGTGAACTAGCAACTTATTTTCCGCTCTTGCGAGCGGAATCTCATTCTATCATGTCCAGTCGACTTTTGTCAACCGTCCACTTTTTGGTAACCCCAGTTGTCAGTTGTTGGTTGTTAGATTCAGCTGGTTTTTGTGGTCTCCCACTACCAACTAAATCCTGGTCGCTTTAACAAGTTTTTCACGTTGTCACAGCGACTTTTATATAGTATCACAGGCTTAAACCCATTGTCAATGTTATGTTTTGGTAAATGAATTAACTCAAGAGGCCGGGGAATTCCCCGGCCTCTTGTTATGCTTTTTTCTTGCGCTCGATCACGATGGCACAGTCAGGGCACACGATAGAACACATACCGCATCCTGTACATTCTTCTGCATTTCTAGGCTGTACTGCCGGTGTACCATAAACACCAAGGGCATCTGACCACTCAAGAGTTTTTACGGGGCACTTCTGCATGCAGAGCCCACAGCCCTTACACAGGCCGGTAAAAATGGTGAACAGGGCTTTGTTTGTATCTACCTGCAGCATTTTATAGGCACTGGTAGTCATCTTATCTCCTCCTTACCACTTACAGTAATCCTTTAACCAGTTCGGCTCCTCTTTCCAAGGCCTTAAAGTTCATTTCTCTTAATTTAGGATCTTGTTCAAATTTGTACCCTAATTTCTTTTCAATGGCCTTTTTGGCTTGATCCATTTCGATAACGTTTGTAGCGCCAATGGCAGCACCCATGATGATCACGTTAAAGACCCGAGGATGCAGTTCTTTTTTGGCTACTTCCAAAGCGGGAATAGCCAGAACCTTCTTGGCATTAGTAGGTAAATCATTCTCTATGCCTTCGATGGAAGCATCGTACACAAAAACAGTATTTTCGTTAACATATTGCTTGGTGCGGCGTACGGCCCGGTCGGAAAGGGCAATGACCAGGTCGGCGTGCACAAATTTGGGGGAGCCGACTTTTTCATCGGAGATCTGGCAGAATGCTACGGATACGCCACCGCGCTGCTCTACCCCGAAGTTTGGGATGTAGAGGGCTTCACGCCCTGCGTCATTGGCAGCTTCTACAATAATTCCTGCTACGGACTGAACACCTTGGCCACCTTCACCGGCCAGCGCTAGTTTAACGGTTTTAGCCATTTACTATTCCTCCTTTTTCGCAGGAACTTTCAATTCGCCCACTTTAAAGTACTTGGGCATAGTTTCTTCAATGAAAGCCCATGTTTCTTTGGCATTAGTACTCCAGTTGGTAGGACAACCGGAAAGTGCTTCTACGAAAGAAAATCCATTGCCATCGATCTGATTCTGCAGTGCCTTTTTGATATAACCCTTGAGCTGGCGCAGGTTGGCTACGGTACCGCGGGCTACATAAGCCCCTTCCCTGGTAATAGCGGCTACCATTTCGGGCCCCTGGGTAGGATAACCTGTCTCTTCAGGATCACGACCATAAGGGCTTGTTTCCGTTTTCATTTCAGGTAAGGTGGTAGGCGCCATTTGTCCGCCGGTCATACCATAGTTACAGTTGTTGACCAGGATAGCTGTAACCTTTTCGTTCCTGGCAGCAGCGTTTACTAAGTGCTGAGAACCGATGGCATAGCCGCCGCCGTCACCCATGTAAGCAATACAAATTCTGTCGGGACGTGCCCGCTTTACACCGGTTACCACCGGAGTAGTTCTGCCATGGTGGGTTTGTACAGTATCACAGTTAAAGAAGTCCCAGGCTAAGAGGGAGCAGCCTATATCACAACCAAAAACCACTCTATCCTGAATTCCTAATTCATCGATCGCTTCACCCAATGCTTTTAAAACTAAACCGTGGCCGCAGCCAGGGCAAAACTTATGCGGTTTTGTTTCGGCGCGCCAAGATTTTGGCATATTAGGTACCATACTCATAAGAAAACCCCCTTCCTCAAATTACATTCCCTTTTTAACGTAGTCAACTATCTCTTCGGCAGTAATACCTTGGCCGGGTTTGAAATAACCTTCCATAGGTGTGGTAGAACCATAGATAGCATCCTTAACTAGTTTTTGTAACTGTCCTTGAGCAGATTCAACAACAATCAGCTTTTTAGCACTGTCGGCGGCTGCCTTCAGCTCTTTCGCGGCAAAAGGACGCAGAGTTACGGGACGGAAGTGCCCTGCCTTAATGCCTTGACTGCGCAAAAGTTTAACAGCCGCTTGAGCAGCCCGTGTAACCACACCATGGGCTACAATAAGTACATCAGCATCATCGGTATTAAATTCTTGGTATTCTACAATTTCAGGAGCAACTTTTTCATATTCGGCTACCAGTTCTTTAACTACTTCGTAAAGTTCTTCTTCGGTATTGTATGTGTTTCTCAGGTGGTTGGGGTCACGGTCCGTACCGGGCATTCCCTCAGAGCCTAAGAAAGGATAGGTTTTAACCATTTCAATACCTTTAATGGCGGGATCATAGATATAGAGAGATTCTCTCATTTTAGCCTGATATCCGTCACCCAGTACGAAAGTGGGGAAACGATACTTCCAGGCAGTGTTGAAGGCTTTAATAGTGTAATCATAGAGTTCCTGGTGAGAACCGGTGGAATAGACGATACGCAAACCTTCACCGTTACCGCCGTAACAGGTCATAGTCACTTCCTGCTGGGAATAAATAACGGTAGCGGTGGATGGCCCCCCACGCTGCTGTACCACGAGCACAGTGGGAATTCTCATCATTTCTGCCATGGACATGGATTCCTGCATCAGGGTGTTTCCAGGACCGGCTGTAGCGGTAAAGGCTCTCTTGCCGGACAGTACACCACCTACTGTAGTAAATCCTGCGGAGATTTCATCTTCGGTCTGCAAGAACTTTCTTCCGTATTTAGGAGCTAAACGTGTCCAATAATGCATTACCTCGTTTTGTGGGGTAATGGGGTAGCCATACATAATATCAGCCTCTGCTGCCAGAGCTGCCCAAGCTACTACCTCATTTCCAGTCATAAACACTCTCTTTTCACCTTGAACAGGCTTGTCTGCCATAAAAAGAAACACCTCCTGGTATTTTTATCTATTGGATAGGCAAAAGCCTATATCACCAAAAACTGCGGTTCATGTAACGAACCAAGGGGAAAACAGGATTTCCCATAATGTCTTTAACACCAATGAGAGGAACGAACCTGGCTTCCACGGTTGTCCAAATGACCGGCAGCCCCAGCACTCGGGCCGCTTCCGTTACAACCTTTGCTCCCTCCTGGATAATTTCGACATCTGTATCATCTCCAAGATGAGAATTATTAATTACTCCATCCACATGTCCCAGGGTTTTCACATATTCCACAATGTTCTCCACATCCCCGGTAATAGGACGGGCTATGTTAGTAACAACGTAGATCTTCAGTCCGCTTTCTCTTGCATCCTCTACAAGCCTGATTTTTTTTGCCCCTTCAACACCGTAGCCAATGTCCAGGATAACGTCACCCGGTCTTTTTAAAGCCCAGCGCATTTCCGGCTTCAGCAGGGTCCCCGCTTCACCCAATCCCATGGTTTTGCTCGTTTCCCAGGCGATCACTTCTAAACCTTTCTCCTCCAGCTTCTTTTTGATGGGCCGCAAAGTGTAGAAAGGTTCCACCAAATCCAGGTCAACCAGGGTCACGGGTTTCCTCCCTTCATTGAGCAGGGATAAAGCACGGTTCAGGGCTACTTCACTTTTACCGCTGGCGTATTCGCCAATAAAGGCCTCTGCTATTTTACTGGTGATGCTTAACACCCCCTTCAAATAAACACCACATCTTCCAAAAAAACACAGGACTATTGGAAATATTATCCCGCAAGCAGAGGGTAATTATTTTGATGAGGACCTCTTTTGCACATAAAAAAAGGGATGCCAATTTCCAGCAACCCGAGAGAAGCTGAGAAGCATTCTTATTTATTATGTACAGAATAAAGTATATTTAATTTTCCCATTTACGTCAAGGACTAACTGTCTTTTTGTATTAGTAAAAAATTGTATACATAAATACATCATGCCTGTAGAGAAAACTCAAATAAAGAGATAACTTAGAAAAGCGAACAGTAAAAGGCCCGGAATTCCCAAAATACCGATACCAATTACACTGACAGGATTGATAGGCAAATGAATGCCTATGTAACTGCCTATAAAATTAATGACAATAAGCGCCACAAGGGCTATTGCGCAATTCACAAAAAGCCGGCTTAACACCTTTAAAGGCCCTACAACCAGGCGTATTATAAAAAACAACATGACGAGCAACAAAAGAGTCGCTAATATGACGCCCACTTCCATCGAAAACCCTCCTTTTTTTCCTTCTAACCTATTTTATTGTCCACCTCTTTTTTTTAGAACCATGATTTAGGGCGGCTTAAATGAACAAAGCGCGCCGGTTATACCAGCCCGCTTTGCTGTGCCTGATAAGTTTTTTCATCTATTACATTTTCTTTCCGTGCTAATTTTAAAAGATAAATATATTTCTTTTCCGCGGCTTCCATAGCATAGATAGCGTGATCCACCAGATCAGGGTCATCTACCTCTTCAAAATAGGCTTTAGCCTGCATCCATTCACGGTGAGCCTTATCCACCAGGGTCACCAGAGACATTTCCCGCGAGTCTTCCTCCGGTGTGTTTCCCTTTAAGATAAGCTCGTCATTAACATACCGCATCATTTGCTGCCAGATATTTTCTACCCGTTTCAGGCCTTTTGTAATCTCTCCCATCCGTCTCGCCCCTTGGTCTTTTTACCAATAGTATTGCCAATTGGGAATAAAGCGAAACAAAGAAAACTTGGCTTACGGCAAGACGAAGGCGCGGGCGGAAGCCTTAGTTACACTTGCACCTCTTCTATCAACCCATTTCCCGGCGGCCAAGGAGGGAGCGGGAGAGAGTAGCCGTATCCGCATATTCCAAATCTCCGCCCACCGGTAAACCATGGGCAATGCGCGTGACTTTTATCCCTAAGGGTTTCAAGAGTTTAGCAATGTAAAGGGCCGTGGTCTCCCCCTCCACATCGGGATTGGTGGCTAAGATTACTTCCGTAACCTCGCCTTGCGCCAAACGCTGCAGCAGTTCTTTAATACGCAGTTCGTCAGGTCCTTTCCCTTCCATGGGAGAGATAGACCCCTGTAAAACATGATACTGGCCTTTATATTCCCGGGTTTTCTCAATGGCAATCACATCCTGGGCATCTTCCACCACACAAATTACCGAGGGGTCCCGGTTTTCATCGCCACAAATCCTGCAGGGAGATATGTCCGTGAGATTACAGCAAATTGGGCAAGTAACAATATTGTTTTTTACTTCCAACAGGGCTTGCGCAAAATCTTCCACTTGCTCCCGGGACAGACTCAGGATATGAAAAGCTAAACGCTGGGCTGATTTTGGTCCGATGCCCGGCAGACGGGCGAAGAGTTCAATGAGCCTGGTTAAAGAACTGGCGTAGTAATACATATTTAGAACATTCCCGGGATTTTCATTCCACCGGTAATTTTGCTCATTTCCTGGGAAACCATATCCTGCGATTTACGCAGAGCTTCATTAAAGGCCGCCATCAACAAGTCCTGAACCATCTCTACCTCTTCCGGCTGTAAGATTTCAGGGTCAATCGTAATTTCTTTTACCTCCTGCTTGCCATTCATAACTATTTTGACAGCTCCGCCGCCTGCGCTGGTTTCCACCGTCTTTTCTCCTAATTCCTCCTGGAGCTTGGCCATATCGGCCTGCATTTTTTGCACCTGTTTCATCATTTTCTGCATGTTTCCCATTCCGCCAAAACCCATGATGAGATACCTCCTAATCTATTAATTTTTAATGATGACTATATCAGAGCCGAAAATATTCCTTGCCTTTTCTACGGGATCGTCTGAGGAACCCTGGCCCGGCTCTTCCTCCAGCAAACAGACCAGATTAAAGCGCTGGCCCAGTATTTTTTCTAAGGCCCCCTCCACAATTTTTTTATTCTCCATCTGTTCTACTTTTTCCTTATGAAAAGAATACCCGTCTTTGAAGACAATTGTCAAATCCTGGCCCCGGACTTCCAGAGGTACACTCACCATAAGAAAAGCATGGACGGTTTTCTTCAAATTCTTTACTGTCTCCATAACCTGGGGCCATTTTTCTCTAACCTGGGCCAGGGTGACCCCGTTTTGCACCGAAGAAGAAGGCTTCTCTATTTTATTTTCTGCAGGGGTGGTCACCTTAGCGGGCTCCTCACTTTTCTTTGCAACAACAGGCTCTACATTTTTCTTTTCGCTAACGGCAAGAACAGCCTGATCCCTTTTTTCTCCCTGTAAAATAAGACCGATTAAAGCAGTTTCTAATAGGATGCGGGTATTGGCTCTCCACCTGCTTTCGCTTTCCAGCCTGGCTAAAACACCGATGGCCTGGGATAACCAGGCTAGACCTAAACTTTGTCCTTGTCTGGTCAGAACTTCCTTTTCTTCCCCGGTTACTGCCACCAGCTGAGAATCAGCACCGCAGACCTGGAGTAAGACCATGTTGCGAAGGTGTTCCAACAAATCTTTGATGATTTGTCCCGGTTCAATACCTTCCCGTAAAAGGGTGTTCACTTCCGTCAATAGCTTAACCGCGTCTTTTTCTACAAAGGCCTCTGTAAGGTTAAAAAGAGCCTGGCTTTTTACCATACCTAGGACAAGCTGCGCAGTTTCCAAAGAAATGGTGTCCCCACCAAAGGACATACACTGATCCAGGATGCTGATGGCATCACGCAAACCGCCCTCAGCCTTCTTGACAATAATAGGAAGCACACCTTCTTCCACCGTAACATTTGATGCATCCAAAATCTCTTTCAGGCGCAGCTCCATATCTCGCGGTGCTATCTTATGGAAATCATAACGCTGGCAGCGGGATAAGATAGTAAGGGGAATTTTTTGGGGTTCTGTGGTGGCCAGGATAAAAATGACGTGAGGCGGCGGTTCTTCCAGTGTTTTCAAGAGGGCATTGAAAGCTTCGGTAGTGAGCATATGCACTTCATCTATAATATAAACCTTGAATTTCCCCTGGCTGGGGGCAAAATTTACCCGTTCTTTAATGTCTCTGATCTCTTCGATGCCGCGGTTAGAGGCTGCGTCAATCTCCAAGACATCCAGGGAACGACTGCTGTTTATGTCATCACAGTTTGCACAGCGATTACAAGGCTGCCCGTCTTGTAAAGCAAGGCAGTTAACAGCCTTGGCCAGTATTTTTGCCGTGCTGGTTTTCCCTGTGCCCCGGGGGCCGCTGAAGAGATAAGCATGGCCGATTCTTCCCTTGCTGACAGCGTTTTGTAAGGTCCGGCTGATATGATTTTGTCCCACAAGACTGGCAAAGTCCTGGGGCCGCCACTCCCGGTAAAGGGCCCGGTAACTCAACGAGGCCGCCTCCTTTCTTGCTATATCTAAAAAATTGTACCTACCTTGCTTCATAAGAAATGCGTGCAAAAGCGAATGGTCTATTGCACGCATTATTTGTTCTCAGTATACACAAAAAGCAACTTGCTAAGCAAGCTGCTTTTAAAATTACTGACCGTGCACCTGTTGTCGAATATAACCTTCCAAGCGTTACTCTAGTAGTTGGCTCGAACCAGGCCGCCCTGCGGCACACGAAAGGTTTTGCTTACCGCTGCTTCCTTCCGGACCTGACGGGGTTCACAAATTTCCGTTGCGCAGGACCCGGTTTTCATCACTACTTGCTAAAGCCAGACCTCACAAGATTATTCCTCAAAACAGGAATTCAACCCCGCTATAGCGGATTGCGGGTACAGGGCGCCGCTACCTCCCCGTCTAGCACGGTCAAAATTTAGTTGCTAGTTGTTAGTTACAAAAAAGACACATAAAACGGGGACGGGCCCCGTTCTTTTACTTTACTGGCGGAGAGAGAGGGATTCGAACCCTCGGTAGAGTTGCCCCTACACACGCTTTCCAGGCGTGCACCTTCAACCACTCGGTCATCTCTCCGTGGTCTACTAGATGATAATACTGTAAATCGACTGGCCTTGTCAAGCAATATCCTGTGGTAAATTAAGCAAAACTTTAATCTTGTGGTTCGTAAAGCAGCCCCACAACAAGAGGGGAGACTTTTTGTCTCCCCCTGTAAAGCAACCATCCCTACAGTTTTGTAAAACCAAGACAAATTTGCATGGGAACTAGTGAATACCCTGAAAACAAATTTCCCTTTGGACAACTGAGTTAGGGTTACACCACAAGTCTGAAATTGATCCATCCTAGACCTACCAAATCACCTAAAGAACAAAGAAACTAAAGGAACCTAAAGAAAAAACACTATCCACGGACCGGTTAAGTCAACTGCAATTCTGAGGAACTTGCAAGGCCTTTAAAACCGAGATCACTGTAGGGATGGTGCTTATTTATATTATAGCAATTTCTTTATAAAACCGCAAGAATAAAAAGCTTGCCAGGCAAAAGAAATATTTTTATGCATCAAAGGATCTCATAACTGCTGACCAGGACAGGCATCGTTAAATTTCCCAGCACCCTCTCTAAAAGGACTCCCTCCCTTTCCGGGTAGTGGTTTCCGTAACTGGCCCGGATAGCTGCCGTAATAAATTGTACCCCCCTGTCCAGGGCAATGGGCAAACTGTCGCCCTGCAGAATGCTCCCCACGATGACGCTGGTAAAAGCATCCCCGGTGCCTGGATAATGAGCAGGTATATAGACACAGCTAACTTTCCAGAAACAGCCGTCTTCCCGGTTATAAGCAATGACGCTGGTATTTTTACTCAAATTAGATTCGGGCACACTGGTAATGATGGTGATGCGAGGACCCATGTCCGATAAACGCACTAACCAGCTTTTGATTTCTTTTTCCGGGATACTCAAATCATATTGTTCTCCCAGGAGATAGGCAGCCTCGGTAAAGTTGGGCGTAATGATATCAGCCTTTTTCACTAAATTACGCATATTCTCCACCATTTCCCGGTCCATGGTGTCGTATAGCCGGCCGTTGTCACCCATCACCGGGTCAATGACCACCAAAGGATTATTGCCGGAAAACTTGTCGATGAAGCGGGAGATGATCTCTATCTGCCTGGGTGAACCGAGAAAGCCGCTGTAGATACAGTCAAATTCAATGCCCAGCTTATGCCAGTGGTCAATAAAATCCTCCATATGTTCAGTGAGGTCTACAAAGCTGTACCCTTCAAACTCGGTATGGGTAGATAATACTGCCGTGGGAAGGGAGCAGACCTGTACCCCCATAGTGGACAAGATCGGTATAATGACAGCCAGTGATGACCTGCCAAAGCCTGAGAGGTCGTGAATGGCGGCAACCCTGCTAACCGGCCTTTTCATTTTGTAAACACCCTTTCCTTCTTAGAATCATCATACTATATCAAAAATGTGAGCTGTACTATTCCTTCCACACCAATCTTAAAATACGGTTTGGACATGCACTGATACACAGCCCGCATCCCGTGCATCTATTTGTATCGGTTATCATAACATTTTGTTCTTTTTTAATAGCGTTATATATACAGGAGCTACTACACATATTACAACTATTATTATTACATTTTACGGGAGCTTGTATTACATATGGCTCTACCTTGATCTCTTCAAAAGACTTCAGGGAAGATAAAGCCATGCCTCTGACTTGTTCGAAATTTGCATAGCCCCGGGCTGTCATCCATTGTTCCAAATCTTCCAGTATTTTGTTTATATATGCAAATCCATTTAGCATAATAGATGTACATAACTGGACAGAGCTGGCGCCTAACATCATATATTCAATGACATGATGATAGTTACCGATACCCCCAATACCACACACGGGGATATTCACAGCCTGCGAAACAGTGGCCACCGCTGCTAGACCGATAGGCCGAATAGGTGAACCGGAATAACCCCCGTAAGTAGGTAGAAGTGCTTTTCCCCTTTCAATATCAACACCAATAATTGAACGAACGGTATCAATAGCACTAATAGCAGAAGCACCTGCCTTTTCCGCCGCCTTTGCCAATTTGGCCATATTGGTTACATTGGGTGACAATTTCACCATTACGGGAATATTCACTCTCTTTGTGGCACTACTCGTTAACTCATAGAGTTTGGCAGGGTCCGCTGCCAGTACCTCAAGCCCCTCGCCGTTGGGAGACGACATGCCCAATTCAATGGCATCAGCCCCAAACTTTTCTACTCTCCTGGCAATATAGGCCATTTCCGAGGGAGTATGGGCTAATATGCTGGCGATGACTGTAGCCCCGTACTCTTTGGCATAAGCTATTTCCTCTTCCCATTCTTCTAAAGTGAATTCGCTGTACAGTTCTATATTCTGCATCCCGTCCTGTTGTTTCACTAAACGAGGACGGACATTAGGCCTTATCTCATTGACAATTGTTTTTGTCACAACGGCTCCCGCCCCTGCTTCCATAGCCCTTCTCATCATTTCTCCACTGGCAGTCAGGGGACCGGCTGCAATAATAATAGGATTTCTTAGTTTCAATCCCATAAAGCACACAGATAAATCCATGAAATGCCCCCCTTTTAATTGAAAATCTCCCGAACCCGTTCTTCGCATCCACACGATTTTCTTACCATGAGTTTGGGCTGTATGAAAATATTCTGCTGAAAATCATCTTCTTCCAGATTATTTTCAATGCAATCAAATAGAAGCCGGGCGGCAATCAAACCCATCTTATAGACAGGCTGTGAGATGGTAGTGAGTTTAGGCTCAATAAGGGATGATATTTTAATGTCGTCAAAACCGACGATGGCTACATCCTCCGGTATCCTTAACCCTTCCGATTTGATGGCATCAATAGCGCCTATGGCCATTAAATCATTAGCGGCAAAAATAGCCTGGGGAGGCTCAGGTAATTTTAAAAGCTTCTTAACTCCCAAATAGCCGCCTTCAATTTCATTATCACCCTCCACAATATATCTTTCATCCAGTGATATATTTGCTTCCTGTAAAGCCTTTTTATATCCCTGCAGTTTTTCCCTGCTTGCCAATTGGGATTTAGGACCGCTGATGTGGGCTATAGCTGTATAACCTATTTCTATTAAATGCTGGGTGGCCAAATATCCTCCTAGAATATAGTCAGTAAATACCCTGTTGGCCTCAATATTCCCCTCGTTCTTACCAATCATGACAAAGGGGATTTGTTTTTCTTTTATTTGATCGAAGTCTACCTTGCGTAATAAACTTGAGGTCAAGATTAAGCCGTCTACCCGTTTCTCGATTAACATTTCCAGATAATCTCTTTCTTTGTGTTCTTTTTCTTCCGTATTACACAAAAGAACATTATAACCTTTTTGATGGGCTACATCTTCCACGCCTTTAGCGACTTGAGGATACAGGGGATTTAATATGTTAGGTATGAGCAAGGCAATAGTACTGGTCTTTTTTAAGGCTAAACTCCTGGCAAGACCGTTGGGAGTATAACGAAGTTCCTTAATGGTCTCCAGTACCTGTTCCATGGTTCTGGGAGAAACTGTATCGGGATGGTTTAATACTCTGGATACCGTAGCCACTGAAACTCCCGCTTTCTTGGCAACCTGCCGGATATTCACCATTTTTGTTTCACCCCCTGTACACAAAGCCCTGATATCTCTTATTATAGCACTGTTTTTGGATTGAACAGATAGAAAAACCACCTGGTAGTGCAGGTGGCTTTTCTCTATAAAAGAAACTGTCGTCTTTTACTTCTTGATAAGAAAGTCGATATGTTCGCAAACTCCATGCAAAGTAACTTCACTTTTAGCGGGCTGTGTACTGGCTACAATTCTGCCATTTTTTATCACATACAGGCATTCGCTCATTAACCTGATAGCATCCATTTCGTCACTGGCGTTTAATACGATCATATCAGCCGGCTTTCCTGCTTCAATCCCGTATTTCTCCTGAATATTCAGGGTTTTGGCGGAATTGTCCGTAATCATGTCATACAACTGGTAAATCTGATCATAACCGCTTAAATGAGCCATATGGAGCAGTAAATTGGCGGCCTGGAGCATACTGCCCTTCCCTAAGGGATACCAGGGGTCCATAATGGAGTCATGGCCAATACTAACATTTACCCCTCTTGCCGACATTTCGTCTACCCTGGTATGGCCCCTGCGCCGGGGATAACCGTCAGTGCGGTTTTGCAACACTGAATTGTCGAAAGGATTCGTAATCATATTCATTTCGGCACGTTTTAAAATGCCAATGAGTTTAAAAGCATAATCGTTATTAAAGTTGTGCATGGATGTAGTATGACTGGCTGTCACTAAGCCTTGCATCTCATTGATAATGGTATACTTAGCCATTACCTCGATAAAGCGTGACTGGTCATCCCCCGTCTCGTCACAGTGCACATCGATTAACCGGTCATATTTTTTGGCTAATTCAAAAACATATTCAATGCTTTTCACGCCATCTTCACGGGTTAATTCATTGTGGGGAATGCCACCCACCACATCTGCTCCCATTTTGAGAGCCTCTTCCATTAATTTGTCACCATTTTTATAGGCATAGACACCGTCCTGAGGGAAAGCTACAACCTGCAGATCGGCTATTTCCTTAACCTCTTCCTTTACTTCCAGAAGGGCTTCCACTGTTATAAGCCTTGGATCACAAACGTCAGCGTGAGTTCTGATTTTCAGAGTACCGTTGGCTACTTCCCATTTTATCGCTTCGATGGCGTTTTTCTTAATGATTTCCTTGGTCAGTCCGGGCTTTCTTTCCCCCCAAATCTGGATACCCTCCAGCAAAGTTCCGGACATATTGTAGCGAGGGTCTCCCACACTTAAGACTGCGTCCAGGTGAAGATGGGGGTCGATAAAAGGTGGGGTAACCAACTTTCCGCCAACATCAATTTCTTTAGTCCCTTGGGCCTCTATTTTAGTTTCAACGGCAGCTATCTTTCCCTCCCTAATGCCGATATCCACCGGGTCTTTCTGTTTTCTTAGCTTAGCGTTTCTGATAATTAAATCCATGAGCACATGCCTCCTTATGTAAATGGTGTAACTATGCTTACTGTTTTATGCTCTGCAATTTTTTGCCATAGATAACGCTGTCCGCTATGACATGGATTACTGCCGCAGTAATAATGGAATTGAGAGGGGCTATACTTAAAATGCCGGTCTCCGGCGAAATTTTGGAAACAATAATAGCAACTGCCCAGGCTATCATGGCAGCCCAATTAACCTCTTTAAATTGATGCTCTTTAGGAGAAGCATATTCACCTTTGGAGCGCAGATAAAAGTCACCGATAATAATACCCCCGATGGGTGGCAGGGAAACGCTCAAGAAAGTCAGCCACCCCACGAAGTTGTTGTATAAAAATACGGAGAAGACTGTGCCGATAATTCCCGCAGCCAATGTCAGGTACTTTCTTTTGAGTCCTGTAATATTGGCCAAACCTAAGCCTGAGGCATAAAGAGCATTGTCATTGGTGGTCCAGATATTTAAAGCTAACAGGGCTATGCCTCCCCCCAGTAAGCCCTGGATAGCTAACACTTCTGCGATATCTGCTTGCCCAGTGGCGATAGCCCCAATTGCACCGAAAACAAACATCAAGCTGTTGCCAAAAGTAAACCCGATGATAGTAGCGGTTACCCCTATTGATTTAGTCTTGGCGAAGCGTACAAAGTCAGGAGTTAAAGTGGCTCCGCTAATAAAGGATCCTACAGCTAAAGCCACTCCTACTGCCACAGTTAAAGCTTGCGTGGGCTCCACCTGTAATAAAGCCGACATACCGCCACTGTCCCCAATGGCCTTGCCTACAGACATGAACCCTAAAAGAAGAATGGCAGGGACAGCAATAATACTGATCCACTCGATGGCTTTAAAGCCAATAACTACCGTGGCCGTCATAAGAAAACCGCCAATTATGATTAAAGGAATAATAGGGATACCAATAAACTTATTAATGGGGTAGGCAAACATGGCCACACCTACACCGAACCAGCCGATCTGGGTAAAGGCCAGCATAAAGGAAGGTAACTTAGAACCTACGCGACCAAAGGCATATCTGGCTAAGATGTGGGTGGAAAGATTGGTCTTGGCCGCTGCATATCCTAAAAATGCCCCATAGATACCCAAAATAAGGTTACCAAAGAGGATGACCAAGATTAAATCCGGCCACAAATGAAAACCTTTTCCTAACGTTCCTCCCGTCCACATGCTGGCAGCGAAAAAGGTAAAACCCAACATTACCGTGGACATGGAGATGAGTCCCCTTCGTGCACTCTCCGGCACCGGTTCTAGAGCATAATCGTCATGAGTCGTTACTTGCGGTTCCTGCATGATTTACTCCTCCTTTTTTCTGTAACCGGTTTCAATTTTAAATATAGCTGTTTTCCCGAATATGCCAATGTAATCTGAGATTTTATGTATGTAACCGGTTACATTTTGTTGTAGATATAAGTTTCGCTAATTTTTTATAAAATCCTCCCAGTTCAATATTTTATTTTATAAAAAATTTATTGTAAAAAGAAAGGTTCTAGATGACAAATCTAGAACCTTTGAATAAACATAGCCAAAAACGCCCAAAATCCATTAAAGGGGGGAAAAATGCTTGGGTAAGAAAAATTTGCGCCAATACTTTTTTACTTACCTTTTTCTTTTTATTGGTTCATTCTTAGCCGCAGTCGCATTAGAGATATTTCTAGTTCCTAATAACGTAATTGACGGTGGTATAGTTGGTATTTCTATTATACTAAGCCACTTATTAAGACTTCCCCTCGGGCTTTTTATCTTTATTTTAAATCTTCCTTTCCTATTTGTGGGATATAAACAAATAGGAAAAACTTTTGCAATTTCTACTTTATTTGCGATTTCTTCGTTATCATTTTGGGTAACTATATTTCACCCAGTTCCCACAATAACACAAGATATTCTTTTAGCCTCAATATTCGGCGGCATCATTCTGGGAATAGGTGTAGGTTTAATAATTAGATACGGAGGTTCTTTGGACGGTACTGAGATTATAGCGATAATTATTGATAGAAAATCGGGCTTCTCAGTTGGTGAAATTGTAATGTTTACCAATGTTTTTATTTTGGGAAGTGCAGGTTTAGTTTTTGGCTGGGATAAAGCGATGTATTCCCTAATAGCGTATTTTATCGCCTTTAAGGTTATTGATGTAACCATTGAAGGATTGAATGAATCCAAATCCGTAATAATTGTAACCGATAAAGCAGAGGAAATATCCGATGCTTTATTATCTCGATTAGGTAGAGGATTAACAGTGCTTGAGGGTAAAGGGGGTTACTCCAAGCATATGAAAAGCGTCCTCTATTGTGTTATTACTCGGTTAGAAATTGCAAAGCTAAAAACAATAATAGATGATGTAGACCCAAATGCTTTCGTTACGATTAGCGAAGTCCACGAAGTAATGGGTGGTAATTTCCGCAAACGGGCTATTCATTAATCATACTGGATACACTTACTAAAGATAGGAATTTCTGGTGTTCTTATAAAACCGCTGATACTATTTTCTTATCTTCAACTAAAACATGCCGGTCAATCCAATGAATTATGAAATCCAATATTTCCATTATTGTTTGGTCTTGTTGCTCATCAATTTTATTGAGATCGGTTTTGCCAAATCTAGGATCAATAAAAATAATGAATATTTTTATCTCTTTTTTTAAAACTTTATCATTTTTAATTATACTGTGTTTGTTAATATTTATTATACTCTTATATCCTCTTATAAATGTTTGTACGTATAAATTTCCATACAAACAAAAATGGAGTGATCTAACTAAACTGGACACGCAGAACGGTGCTTTTCTCCTCTTTTCTTAGAATTACTCATTATTTCATAAAAAGGTATTCTTTGTATTTTCACTTTTGCTTTGCCGGGGTAATAAGCATAATATTCTGAATGAATCTTAGATAATTATCCATGTATTTCCATTCATAGGGCCGACAGAGACCTATCCCAGCTTTTTACTAGTTTTTCTTTGTGTAAGCTAGGCCGCCAGAGATTTTTTGTAATGCCTTTCAAACTCTATGGGAGACATATATCCCAAGGCACTGTGCAGTCGTTTTGCATTGTAGAATGTCTCAATATAGTCTATGATCATTAGCTTAGCCTCATCCCGTGTTGGGAAACGACGGCCATGGATAAGTTCTTTTTTTAGTGTGGCAAAGAAGGATTCCATACAAGCGTTGTCATAACAATCACCTTTGGCGCTCATGCTTTGCCGTATACCATGGGCAACAAGCTTATCCTGATAGGCATAGGCTGCATATTGGGATCCCCTGTCGGAGTGAAAGATAAGTCCTTTGTTAGGTTTTTCCTTAATAATTGCCTGTTCAATGGCATCAATGGTTAGCTGTTTTGTCATACGACTGTCTAGTGCCCAGCCGATAACCTTTTTGTGAAAGAGGTCTTCTACGGCTGCTAAATATAGCCAGCCTTCGTCTGTCGGAATATATGTAATATCACCAACCCATTTCTGGTTAGGCCTTTCAGCTTTAAAGTCTTTCTCTAAAAGGTTAGGTGCTACGGGGTAGACATGGTTTGAGTTGGTAGTAGCCTTGTATTTTCTTTTCAGGCGGCTGATTAACCCGTTTTCTTTCATCAGCCGTGCTAAACGCCGGTTACTACATTTTATCCCTTTTCTTTTAAGCACTTTCTTTATTCTTCGATGACCATAGGTCTGAAGTGGGTGGCATAACTGTGTTCTATCTTTTCATCCTTTGATTTGCTGAACCGCAGCTTTCTATCCTTTTGCTTGCCCCATTGATGGTAGCAAGTCCATGAGGGCTTCAGATGGTTTTTCGCGGCATAGGCCCGCATTTCCTTCATAATTCCCGATAATACTCGGAGATTGGCTTGGCACACCCTTTCAAGAAAATCCACCTTGCCGAAACGCCAATCCTCATAATCTTTTTTCGACAATACACCAATGTCCATTAAGACGTCAACTGGTGCGACATAGCCCTTCTTCTTTATATTCTGATACATGGCGTTATGTATCAGACCCGTAATGTTTTGCTTATCCATAGGCATCACCTTATCATCAATCAAATTTCAAAATGCGTTCAATACCATTTTATATGATTTTCCACTTATCTCAAACAGCTTATCATCCATTGGGGGTATTAGGGGCGTAAAGCCCCTAACAAGCGAATTTGGGAGACCAAATTCAGTGCTTACTGCAACACAAGACAGCGGTCTTGTGTTGTCATGAAAGTTACGATTGGTTTCAGATACCACCAGCCGAAAAGAAAGAGCAGGAGGTCATCGTTCATACTCGCGGCGCTTTTGGTTTCTGCTTCGTGCTTCGATTTCTTTTTCCCGCGCGGCAAACTCCACCCCGGCAAAATGTTCCGCGTCGAGGATGTATTCTTCGTTGCTGTACGCTTCCCGCACCATCGCTTCCGCTTTTTCTGAGTTTTCTGCTTCGATCTCGACGGTCATGCCAAGGGTTTCTTTGATTTCCACCTGATAGGTTTTCATAAAAGCAAAGCCTCCTTTCTTGATTTTTGGACAAAAGAAAAAGGCACTGATTCTTTCAGCACCTTTAACACATTATTTTGAAGCTTATTTTTTACTTATGTTGCTGCGCTATCTTTTCCGTGTTCTGTCTCTTTGATAATATCATCCAGATATTTGTCCAAATCCTCCGGTGTGCAGCCCTCGCGGCCGGCCAGGCGGTCCTGCTCCACAGCCAGCAGTTCCTCCCGTAGCTTCAGCTTTTCGTATTCTTTTTTGAATTCCTTATCTTTCATTAAAAGCTCCTTCACTTCGGAATGTTTTACGCCTGCTTTGCTCACTTTTACCCCTCCTTTGCTTCCTCCTAATTCAAAGTAAAAGTCAGTAAAAGTATCTATTTTTGAAAGCTCTGTATGTCCGACCATGTAATCATCTCTTTAAATCCAGTAATATTTTCTTTAATTCTAAAGATTTTCAGCCAAATTTTAAATATAAATAGTTTTATCATTTCTTTAAATATATCACGTTATTCTCTATTTGCACATGCCATTATTATTTCATCTATATAGTTCTCCGCAATCATGGAAGACAATTTTTAGAAAATTATGAATGGAAAAGTCCGGATTGCTATAGCAAGCGACAGTGCCTACCATAAAGCAGTCGGATTGCAATTTCCCGGCCCGGATTTGATCTGCTCGCCTGATGGCATGTCTTACATCTTCAAGGGTAATCTGCTTTAGTATCCTTTCAAGATTAGCTTTTTCTTTAATGTCCGCCTCCCGGTTCAATCCATAGATTCTGCGTACATCGGCAACATAAGCGTCATTTGAAGCAACCGGCCTGTTGAAATCCTCCTTATGAAGAATAAACCACAAGTCTATGTTTGCATTGCTGTATGCGTGATAAACATTTTTCCCGTTTTCTCTCCGGCTTTTTCGCTGAAGTTGTTCACAGATATTTATGTTTTGACGAAACTCCGTGTCCTTAAAATCATAATCAAACAGAGCGGCATTATCATACTCTGTATAGTTTTTCTTCAGCCTTTCGGGCAGACCGTATGTCGTATTGAAAGTAACAACACGTTCCGGGAATTTTTTCAACAGAAAAGCCACTCGCTTTAAATACATTTCTTCCTGTTACCCTTCACAAACGCAAAAGTAGGTTTTACGATATATCATACTTCCTCCTTTGCTTCTTTGGTGAAAAGCTTGGAAAAGTCAATATACGGAAGTGTACCGTATTTCCCTTTAAAATAATTTAACAGATAGTTCTGGTCATTTCTAACATCTGTGGAACCGAAATCAGCCAGCGAATAAATAGTGCTCTCAAAAGTGTCCTTATCCTTTTCGACAAATTTGATTTGATCGCGCCGGAATATCTTGTTGCTCAGATAAATCGGGTTATGCGTAGTAAAGATAAGCTGCGCCCCTTGTTTATTTGCCGATTGATCGTTGAAAAGAGCAATAATGCCTTTAATCAATTCAGGATGGATTGCCGCATCAAATTCGTCCAGTACGAATACGCCTCCCTTCGTGAACAAGGTTTCAAAGGGAATGGCAAAATCCAACAGCTTCAAAGTCCCTCTCGATTCCATCAATTCTGCGGGAACCATTACGTCCCGATTGCCGGACTTGTATATGGAAACAAGCTGCATGTCGGCAGAATGCTCATCCTCCGATTTTTTTGATTTGAACAGGATTCGCTGAGGGCCAAAATCCGCGTTTTTTACAAAGCCGTCAAGCGTTTTGTTCCACGCCAGAAAATCTTTATCCGGCATGTCGGTCGCAGATAATGTCAGGTTCGTTTTCTTAAGGGTAAAATCACTTACTACAATCAGCTTGTTTTTGAAAAAATCAATTACTTTATCGGCAATTTCGCTGCTGACAACCGTTTTGAACGCATGTGTCAAAAACAGTTCGGCCGGGTCAAGGTTTTTATTGATTTTGTTTTCAAATTCTGCCAGCAACTTTTCGTTATACTGTATAAGGGAAAGCACCTTCTTATCCCGTTTGATAGCAACCCGTTGCAGGTCCCGCTCAAAAATCTGTATCATTCCCTTGTTGCTGTTTATCCATAGCTGTTCCGATGTAATCTGACGTTTTTCCTTGTCAAACAGCTTGGTCATGACTTCAAAGGAATATAGAAGATGAGAGCCTTCGTTTGTAAACTCTGCTTCAAATAACATGGGGTTTTGCTCCGGACTGTGGGCAAAGGGGTATAATTCAAGATTATTCAAATCCGGAGACGAAGCCTCAAGAGAACCTTGTAAGACGATCTCCCGCATCAGTGCCAGGGACATAATAATATTGGATTTTCCGCTGGCGTTTGCACCATATATGACAACGGAGGGAAGGATACGCAGTCCATTTTCGCGGATGAGATTTTCATCCAAAGTCCGCTGTGCTCCTGCTCCCATATTCAGTTGGGTCTTGCCCTTGAAGGAGCGGAAATTTTGGAATACATATTTTATCAGCATATAACATCCTCCTTAAAATTTGCTATAATTCCGTAATTCATTACCTATATTATGGCCAATTTCCACATATAATACAATTCGATTGAGAAAAAACCGCAAACTATTTATCTTGAGGATGCTTGTCTGCGTAAATTGCTAAAGGTCATCGTATAGGACATTGTTGCCATTATTTTATTTTTCTCCCGCTATCACCTTAATTTCAGCGATAACATTCCGTAAATAAAACTTGCAGCTTATTCGCGTTCTCGCGGCTGCCGTATCTTTAAGGTGATTTTCAGATAGCCGTTATAATCCTTTCCGCGTTCGGGTGGCTCATCGGACACGGCGTAGGCGGGCGTGAGGATGGTTTGAATGGCCTTTGCCGCCAGCCGTCCGGCCGTGTCGTTGTCCAGATGCAAAGCAATTTCCTTGATTTGGGGGAAGTCTTTTAAGTATTGCATGAGTGCGGCAGGCGGGGTGCTTTCCTCAATAATCTTTTTCGGCATATAAATTCCCGCAAGGGACAGGCAGAAATCCTGCCGCCAGTCCCTACCGGACAGCAATTCCAAAGTGCCGTATGACAATAAATCAATGGCGCTTTCAAATAGGTGCAGTTTACTACATTCGTTCCTGGCCGGGATAGAGAAGGAGAAGTGTTTGTCGCTTCCGTTGACTTCCCCCATAAACCGTTTGCCAAACGTTCCACGGAGAGTAGCGTATTTGGGAACGCCATGCCGGTCAAAGCCGATAAAGACGGCGTTGTGATAATCGCGGCTTTCATATAGCCGTTTGGTCCGGATGCAGTAGTCTATAATCTCCCGGTGAATGCCGCGCCCCATGAGGTAGGCAATCACGCGGTCGTTGTTTTCGTTTTTCTCCGGTTATAGCAGTTTTTTGTGCTCAGCGGGTTTCTGTTGCCTTGGCGAAACAGGCGGCATGACAGCCGCCTGTCCGTCTATCTGAAGCACCGCTTCCGGGAGCGTCATGCCCCTCACCTTGATGAGATAGTCCAGGGCAGAGCGCCCGCCGATGTTGCGCGACCACCAGCACCATTTCCCGGTTGCTGATTTTCAGGCTGTCATGGGTGCGGGTGGTATAGACGTTGCCGGAGAAACGCACCAGCTCCTGGGGTTCATAATATTGCAAATAGGTCAGCAGGTCCATTTGCTTTGCGCGCTCAATCTGCTCCGGTGTTACATAGGGCATGTTTTTTCACCTCATCTTTCATAGCCCACGGCTTTCTTTTCAGGAATGTCCATATTCTCATCCGGTTCACTGTCGAACACCTCATTTTCATGTTTATACATATTGAGCAAAATGTTCAGCTCCGCCAGCTGCGCAGATTTGGTCTGCAGCTCCTGCTCCTTTTCAAAAGGGATTGGATGAGCATTTTCACCCACTCGGCAAAATACCGGTTTTTTATCTTTGCCGATAGGCGGTACAGTCCGTGCTCCACATTGGGGTTGATGAGCCTGATTTCAGAGATAAATTCGTCAAAGGGCGTCGGATTTCTCAGGTGAGCCGGAATGTACCGGTTTTTTTCTTCCACATAGGTTTCCACGGCTTTGATGATGTCGTCGCACCCTGCATAGGCATTGGTGATGATGGACATGGTGTTTTCCAATCCCTCGATTTCCTCCCGCGCGGCTGTGGCGCTTTTTATGGTCAGGTAGAAAAATGGGGCGGGGGTCAGGCACACCGACATCACTGCCGCCAGTTCGGCACTGTTAAACAGCATAAGCCCTGCCAGAAATCCGCCTGCTACTGACGCACCTGTCATGGCAAAGTATTTCTTCTGCGTGCATCCGGTCTGCCGGAACAAGGTTTGAAACCGGATGGCGATCCGCTCGGTAATTTTCAGCTTTGTCCCCGTCAGGTACAGGCGGCGCTTTTTCAGCGGGTTTTGCTCCGCTGCAAAAGGGTTCAGTCCCAACAGGAGGAACAGGGCAAGGCTGATGAGCATAAACACAACGATAAGAGATATTTGAATGCTCATTTCTAACCTCCTTCCGGCCTGTACCCACTGCCTGCAAAACGGCGGATTTCTGTCAGTTCAACGCCATTAACCAGCAGCCGCTCGGCAAGGGCGGGGGAGATGTTTCCCACACGCCGGTGGCTTCCCACGACCTTTGCAATCCTTCCGGCCTCATCCCTTTCATAATGGTCAACCTCATATTTGAAAAGGGTATTGCCTGCAACTTCGCCGTCTTTTACCCCGGTGGCTTCAAAGATTTCCATGTACTTGCGGGATTTGTCGGGGAGCTGCATTTTGAAAAGCATGATGGGGAAGGCTTCCACAATATTTTTCAGGAGCCTTTCCTCCGACAGGGAAGTCCCTGCTTCCAGGCACATGGTCAGGATTCTGTCATAAGCGGATCTGGCGCTGTTGGCGTGCAGCGTGCTGACGATGGTGTGCCCCGTCCGCCCGGCTTCCTGCACCGTCAATGCCTCCTTGCCGCGCATTTCGGCAGGGACAAGGACGGTGGGATGCAGCCGCAGGGAGAGCTTCAACAAATCCAGCATGGTGACGGGATTGGGTTCTTCCTTTGTGAGCAGGTGAATCACGTCGTTGACCATTACGCCGTTTTCGTCGAACTGTGCCAGGGATAATTCACGGGTGTCCTCAATGGTGACTATTCGCTTGTCCTGGGATACGCAGCTTAAAATGTATCCCATATCGGAGGTTTTTCCGCTGCCGGTGGCTCCGGCAATGGCCACCGATACGCCGTTGTTGACGCAGAGGGTGAGAAAGTCCAGTTCCTCCGCCGTGGCCGTGTTCCATCCGATGAGGTTTTCTCTTGTGATGTAGGAGGGCTTCTGCTTTCTGACCGAAGCGATGGCCCCGGCATCAGGGTCAACACAGGGTTCAATGGCTCCCGACATGCGGATACCCCGCGCAATAAAGCTGTCTCCGATGGGCTTGGAGCCGTCCAGGATGACATTTCCGAACCGACTCATTTTTTTTGCGATGTTGGCGCAAGCCTCCGGGCTGCCGAAGGTGTTTGACAGCCGCACCTTTTTGTCCCTGTACAGCACCCAGATGCCGTTATAGCCGTTGACGTTGATTTCCTCCACGTCACTGTCCTGGAGATAGGGGGATAAAAGTCCCAAGCCGGCCATATCGTCGTAGACCATATCCACCAGCTCAGAGATGTTCTGGATGCCCTTTGCCACCATCCGTTCACTGTTCAGGTAGCGCATGATGAGGTCTTTAAGCTTTCCCTCGGCTTCCTCCGAATACAGCACTTGAGCCAGTTCCGCGGAGTGGTTTTTGGCGATGATCCGTTGCAGCTTATCCAGTATTTCGCCGTAGTCCTGGGCTTCCAGGTTGCTTTCCCCACTTTCGGAGCGCCGCTTGTTGGCCCGGTAAATCAGCTCATTAACAGAAAACCTGTCGTTCACTATGCTTCACCTCCGCAGATCCCCTTTGCTATTTGCTCCAACACCTTGCCGTAGCGCCTGTAGGTTCTGTCCCGGAAGAAATAGATGGGTGTCCCGGCGTTTTCCAGCTCGCCCGCCCGTTTTATATAGGGCAACTCATAGGCAAAGGGAAGTCCCGTCATGCTCCGATAGGTCTTGTCGTCAAACTCGCCGTTGGGGAGCTGCAGGATATGAATCTGCTTCTCCGAAATATGCAGCTCCCGCACAAAATCCGAAACGCCCTCATGCCACATTTGCGCCGCTATGGACGGCTTATGCAGGGTATATATCCTTTCAGCCAGCCACAGTCCCACACTGGATACCGGATTGGTCACCTCCGCGGCTCCGTCCACGATGAGAATGTCGAAAACAAAAGCTGCGGCATTCATCATCCGTTCCGCTTCCCGGAGGGTCACGGCATCGCAGAGAAGCCCGGTATAATGGGTGGGTACGGACAGGAAAAACAAGTTTTTGCTTTCCGTATATTCCGTAAATTTTTCTCCAATGTTGGGATTATCCTCATTTATGGCGTGAAACAGGCCCTTTTGGGGAGGAACGCTCTGGCCGAAAAAGACTTGCAGGTCCCCATGGGTCAGGTTGGAGGATATGAGGCCCACCAGGCGATCGCGTGTAGACAGGGCACAGGCCAGATTCACCGCAAAGGTGGTTTTCCCGCTGTTGCTTCCGCCCCATACAGCAATGATTTTACTGCTCACGGCTCACACCCCTTTTCTCAAAAATCAGGTGCAGCTTGCCGGTGTATTCGGCTTCAATGAGCTTTTCTGCCTGTGCTTCGGTGACAACCAGGGTGACGGCCTTGGGGATAGGATCACCGGAGGATGGCTGGCCGCCCGCCTGCTGCTTCCGGACTTCGGCGGTGCTTTGTGTGCGGGAATTCTCTACGCTGTAAACCTCCAGTCCTTTCAGTTCCGGATAGAGGATAACCTGTGGTGTGGCGCTTTGATTGTCGGATGTCTTATTCAAAAACACAGCCACCGTCACAATATCGCCGCTTTGCAGATGGGAGGAAAGCCCCGCTGCGATGCTCAAAACGCTCACGGTGACAAGGCGCTTATTCTCCGCTGCGATGCGGTCCAGCTTTTCATTGGCAAGATATTCACCGAGCTTTTTGGGAAAAAAATAATCCCCCTTGGAAATGTCCGTCTGTGCGATTTTCCCGACAATCTGGGTCCTGTCGTTGATGACACCTTCCGGCAGGCCGGGTTTTCCGATTTCCACCTTGGCAAGATGCTTATCCTCTATCCTGGTTCCTGCAGGGATGTCCTCCGCTGCCCGCAGCACCATGACGGTTGCGTCCTTATTCTCGTAAAACCCTGGCAGAAGCACAAAGGAAACAACTGCTGCAGCAATGATGCAGAGGGCGCTTAGAAATATACGGTTTTTCAGTATCTTCAAACTGTTCTATGCCTCCTTCCGTTGTGATGAATAAAAAAAGCGCGACCAAGGTCGCGCGCTCTTTGGTTCCTATAACTCATATTTAATACCATGCACACCTAAGTATTCTTTTGGGCGCATCTCACCGCCACAAACCTCACAACTAAACCTTGGTGGAACTGAAATATCTCCGTCATCCATCATATCGCAGTAATCCACCACTTCCTTCGGAATGTCTTCTTCTATGTTACACTGCAAACAAACAAATTTGATGGTTGCCTTGCCGCCTACTTTAGGCGGCTTTTTCTTTGCGTGTTTCTTTCTTTTTCTGCTTACTGGGCTCATCTATTCCTGCCAACTCCTTTAGTCTTTTTTTAGCAAAGTCATCTACGGCATCAACAACTTTCAATATCCCTGATTTTAGACACACTTTCCCCTTGTATTCCATTATCTCTTTACATCTCATACATTCTAACGGGTCTTTTCCTGTGAATTCTTCTATTTTATTTCTCCAGCCTATCCGTTGCTTTCCTCTTTGGCCGTTTTTCCTTCTTTTCTGCCTTCCCAGGTATGCTTCCATTAATTTGTCAGCCAATCTTTTACTCCTTCTGGAGTAAATTCCATAATACCGGATTGTTTTAAATTGCTCATCCGGTATATGCCTTATTATCCGTGATATGAATTCTTCTACGGTGATGGTTTCTTGTTTTTCTTTTTGCTCTGTTTTATCAAAGTATTTAAAGGTTACATTTTCCCCGTCATAGTCTACAATTCTGCTTAACGCCATGGCAGGTCTTCTCATGTACCGCCCTATATATCCTACTTGGGCTTCTACTGACCCTTGTCCTTTTTTATTGGGCGGACCATAGATTACAAATCCTTCAGGGTTATCATCCCATATCTTTTGAAACAACTTCTTATATCGTTTAACTTCTTGTTCCGGCAGTTTTTTCTTCAACATCTCCATTACTGCCGCCTGCCACCTTTTCCTCAGCATTACATATGGGATAAAGTCTTTAACAACCCATTTCCCCGCTCCGTCAAAACCACCTTCAGTTACTAGGATATGTACATGGGGATTGAAGTTCATTCTTGCTCCAAAGGTATGTATTCCTACCATGGCGCCGGATTTGACTTTTCCTCTTTTCTTCAGCCATTCTAATAGTATTTTTACTGCCAGGTCCATTAGATCTTTCAAGAGTTCTCTATGACGGGTAAATATTTCCCACAAACGTTCGTCCACTGTAAACATGATGTGGCGATGAGGAACCGGATACATTCTTTTACTGGTTTCTCGACTCCATTCTTGGGTGTATCCGGTTGCGCACGATGTACAAAAACGTCCCTTACACGTGTGAGGAACTATTTTCATTTCTCCACATACCGGACATGCGAACAGAGTAAATCCTGCTTCTTTTTGTCCACATCGATTAAATTTATTGATTTCCTTTATCACAACAGGACGTATTCTGTCTTCGTATTTATTAACAAACTTTTCCCAATGCTTGTTCTCATCAAAAAATATCTCTCTTAAGATATTATCCTGGCCCATATGTTCTCACCTTTCTAACAACTACTTCCTGCTTTCGTTAAAAAATGAAAAAACCCTTGCTTAGCAAGGGCTGAGAACCACAAAAATTTTTATACTTTCCTATACGTTGAAAAAACCCTTGCTTAGCAAGGGCTGAGAACCACAAAAATTTTTATACTTTCCTATACGTTGAAAAAACCCTTGCTTAGCAAGGGCTGAGAACCACAAAAATTTTTATACTTTCCTATACGTTGAAAAAAACCGCATAAACTCAGTGTTCATGCGGGTTTGCACGGTCTGTATGGCGGAGAGAGTGGGATTCGAACCCACGGTAGGGGTCAGCCTACACACGATTTCGAGTCGTGCGCCTTAAACCAACTCGGCCATCTCTCCACGTCAGTTACTAGTTACTAGTTCTTAGTTCCTAGTGCAACTAGATTATTCTGTTTTTGTACCTACCAGCTATATGTCATTATATTCCACTAGCAACTAACTACGGCGGTTTTTGAAAAATTCCTGGAGCAATTCGGCACATTCTTCAGCCAGGACACCGCCGGTGATTTTTACTTCGTGATTAAAACCGGGAAACTGGAGGATGTTTAAAAGGCTACCCGCCGCACCGGCTTTGGGGTCATCAGCCCCATAGACTACACGGTGAATGCGGCTTAAGAGCATGGCCCCGGCACACATGGGACAGGGCTCCAGGGTCACATAAAGAGTTGCGCCTGTGAGGCGCCAGCCTTTTTTGTTTTTTCCTGCCTCACGCAGGGCCACAATTTCCGCATGGGCCGTTGGGTCGTCTTCGGTCTCTCTAAGATTATGTCCCCGTCCGATGATCTCCCCATCCAGGACCACAACAGCGCCGATGGGCACTTCGCCTTTCTCTAAAGCCTTTTTGGCTTCAGTTAAGGCTTCACGCATAAAAAATTCGTGATTCATTAAATCACCTATAAAAAAATGCCGCATCCGGCGGCTTTCGCTTCCCGATACCAGCTTCCCGCAAACCGCTAACAGTAGTCGGAAATCGAGGTCGGTAAACGGAAGTCGGTTTTAGGGTGGTGCGCCCGGGAGGACTCGAACCTCCGGCAGACGCGGATTAGGAATCCGCCGCTCTATCCACCTGAGCTACGGGCGCATGTCCTTTAGTTACTAGTTACTAGTTACTGATAACAAATTAATTTGATAAAAAATGGTCACTTACTAGTGACTAAAACTAGTAACTAGCAACCGACCATTTAAGTTTACATTAAGTGGCGTGCCCGGCAGGATTCGAACCTGCGACCCTTTGATTCGTAGTCAAATACTCTATCCAGCTGAGCTACGGGCACATGTTTAATTGAAGTGGCGGAGAGAGAGGGATTCGAACCCTCGATACGGGTTTTAGCCCGTATAATCGCTTAGCAGGCGACCGCCTTCGACCTACTCGGCCATCTCTCCACGACTCTTAATATTATACACGCAGATAGTAGGAAAAGTCAAATTCAATTGTTGGTAATTTTCATTATGGCGGAGGGGGTGGGATTCGAACCCACGGAACCCGTAAGGATTCAACGGTTTTCAAGACCGCCTCCTTAAACCACTCGGACACCCCTCCTTAAATGGTGAAGAAAAATCCTTCACCACCATAAATGAGCAGATACTACTATAACATTTACTTACATGTGTGTCAACATGATACTTTTTTCTTAAGGGGCGTTATTCTCTCTAGTCCACCCATATAAGGACGCAGTACTTTGGGAATCACCACACTGCCGTCTTCTTCCTGATAATTCTCCAGAATAGCCGAAGTGGTACGTCCAATGGCCAGGCCTGATCCGTTCAGGGTGTGGACAAATTCGGGTTTGCCGCCCCTGCCGGCAGGACGGAAACGGATGTTAGCCCGGCGAGCCTGGAAGTCCTCAAAGTTACTGCAGGATGAGATTTCCCGGTACGTATTGAAACTGGGCAGCCATACCTCCAGGTCATAAGTCTTGGCCGAAGAGAATCCCATATCACCGCTGCTCAAACACATTACACGATAAGGCAGTTCCAAAAGTTGCAGGACTCTTTCCGCGTTATTGGTCAATTTCTCAAGTTCTTCGTAAGAAGTACTGGGGTGACTGAACTTCACCAGTTCCACCTTATTGAACTGGTGCTGACGGATTAATCCCCGGGTATCCCGGCCGTGGGCTCCTGCCTCGGCCCGGAAGCAGGGACTGTAAGCCACGTGATAAATGGGCAGCATTTCTTCAGGAAGAATTTCGTCCCGGTAGATATTGGTCACCGGAACTTCTGCTGTGGGAATTAAGAAATAATCAAGATTCTCCAGGTGGAACATATCCTGTTCAAATTTAGGAAGCTGACCGGTACCGATCATGCTGTCCCGGTTAACCATGAAGGGAGGAATCAGCTCCACATAACCATGCTCAGTGATATGCAAATCCAGCATAAAGTTAATAAGAGCCCTTTCCAGGCGGGCACCCAGCCCTTTGTAAAAGGTAAACCTGGCGCCGGTTACCTTAGCCGCCCGTTCAAAGTCAAGAATATCAAGCTGCTCACCAATATCCCAGTGAGGTTTGGCGTCAAAATTAAACTGCCTGGGCGCGCCCCACTTTCTTTCTTCCCGGTTAGCACTGTCATCTGGACCGGTAGGTACAGTAGCATGAGGTATATTGGGAATGGTTAAAATGATTGAATTTAGTTTTTCCTCAATGAGCCGTACTTCCTCATCCAAATCTTTGATTTTTTGGGAAACCTCCCGCATCTCCAGTACTAGCTCCTCTGCCGGCTGTCCTGTTTTCTTTAAGCGCCCGATCTCCTCCGAAACTACATTGCGCTTGTTCTTTAGCTGTTCCGTGATAACCAGTTTTTGACGTCTTTCCTCATCGATCTTCAGAAACTCATCCACAACGTTCGTACTGCTGTTACGCCGGTTCAAGGCTTCTTTGACTACCTCCGGATTATTGCGAACAAACTTGATATCCAACATCTTCCAGGTTCCTCCTTCTGGTTGGGGAGGCCTTACAACGCTACATAACTGGCCTCTATAATACCATCTAAATTTTTTATCTTCTCCATGACCTCTGCATTGATTTGCTGGTCAATGGGTAGAATCATCATGGCATGACCGCCGATTTCTTTTCTGTCTACCTGCATGCTGGCGATATTGATATCATAATCCCCCAGGATCATACCTACTTGTCCTATCATTTTGGGCTTGTCGGTATGCTTGATGATTAGGAGATGGCCCGTAGGCTGGATATCCAGGGAGAAATCATCAATGCGCAGGATACGCAGCTCGTTTTTCTTAAAGACGGTACCGGCAATGGAGCGCTGCCAGGTTCCGTTTCCTTTAATTGTAACACAAATTTGGTTGGTATAGTCCTCTGTTTGTGTACTTTTTATTTCTCTTACTTTGATACCCCGCTGCTTGGCTACCAGCGGCGCATTGACATAGTTAACGGCTTCATGGAGAAAAGGTCTTAACAAGCCTTTGAGGAAGGTATTAGTCAGAGAACTGAGATCCAGGGCAGCGATATCTCCCAGGTATTTGATCTCAATGTCATCCACGGGTCCACGGGCCAGGTGGCCTGCCAGTTTACCCAGTTTTTCCGTAAGCTCCATATAAGGACGTACCACGCCCAGCAGTTCAGGCTTGATAAAAGGAATATTTACGGCGTTTTGCACAGGCTCCCCGTTTAGGACACGAATAATTTCTTTTACCACATCAATGGCCACGTTAACCTGGGCCTCTTCGGTGGATGCTCCCAGGTGGGGTGTAGCCACCACTTCCGGTAAGGTAAAGAGGGGACTCTGGGTTTGAGGTTCTTTTTCATAAACGTCTAAGGCGGCGCCGGCCACTTTTTTGTTGACAATGGCGTCATAGAGGGCATTCTCATCGATGATGCCGCCGCGGGCTACGTTTAAGATTCTTACACCATCTTTCATCATCGCAAATTGGGGACCGCTGATCATATACTTTGTTTCCTTAGTCAAAGGCATGTGCACAGTAATAAAGTCGCTTTCCTTGAGAACCGTTTCCAGATTCATCAGCTCTACCCCGGCCCTTTTGGCAATTTCCTGGGGCACATAAGGATCATAGGCCAGGACATTCATACCAAAGGCCTTGCACCGCTTGGCCACTTCCGAACCTATTTTTCCTAAGCCAATAATACCCATGGTTTTATTACGTAGTTCCACACCCATGTACTTTGAACGGTTCCACTGACCCTGCCTTAGTGACTGGTCGGCCTGGGGAATATGACGGGCCAGGGCCAGCATCATACCCATAGTATGTTCAGCAGCGGCGATGGTGTTACCATCGGGCGTATTCACTACAACTACGCCTAATAAAGTGGCGGCTTCCACATCTATATTATCTACACCCACACCGGCTCTGCCCACAACCTTAAGCTGGGCTGCGTGCTCTAAAACACGTCTGGTAATTTTGGTCTCACTTCTTACTACGATCCCATGATACTCCGGTACCAGTTCGCAAAGCTGGTCTTCAGTAAGCTTCAGTCTAACATCTACCTGTACACCAGGAGCTTCATTTAACAGGGCTACACCTTTTTCAGAAATAGGGTCACAGACTAAAACTTTCATCCTCTTTATTCTCCCTTCACAAGTAAGTTTAGTACGGCAGCGACGCCCCGTCCTAAGACAATATCCATGCCCAGTTCTTTTAGGGTCATTTCCAGGGCGGCAATGGTCACGATAATATCATTGACATGAACATAACCCAAATGGCCAATCCGGAAAATCTCCGTCTCCAGCTTGCCCTGCCCTGCGGCAATGATGATGTTATGTTTTTCCCGCATGAGTTTGGAGATCTTTTTGACGTCGATGTTGCCGGGTTTCTTGATGGCAGTGACAGCACCGGAAGCGGCCTCATCGCCGGCTAAAGGTTCCAGACCTAATTCTTTGATGGCGGCTCTCACCAGGGTTTTATATTTTTCATGCCTTGCCCAAATACTGGGTAACCCTTCTTCCTCCATCATTTTCAGGGATTCCTGAAGGGCTACGATTAAATTGGTTGCAGGAGTATAGGGAGTATTGAACTTTTCCGTATAGGCTTTCTTAGCCGCCCGTAAATCAAAGTAAAATCTGGGTGTAGTAACTTTTTCACATATTGCCCAAGCTCTAGGACTCACACTGATAAAAGCTAATCCCGGCGGGATCATGAAAGCTTTTTGGGAGCCTGTAGCCACCACATCCAATTTCCACTCGTCAATTTTCAGGGGCGACACAGCCATGCCGCTGACGGAATCAACAATAAAAAGGGCGGGATGGTCGCCTACGGCCTCCCTTAGGGCCTTGATGTCGTTAACCACGCCCGTGGAGGTTTCATTATGGGTAACAAAGACCGCTTTAATCTGGTGTTCTTTGTCTGCGTCGATTCGTGCCTTTAAAGCTTGCGGGTTATGGGGTTCACCCCAGGGGCCGGCAATTATTTCCACATCGGCACCGTAGCGTTTGTTGAGTTTTACCCAGCGTTCGCCGAAGTTACCGTTTTCCATCACTAAAACCTTGTCACCGGCATTGACAAAGTTGCACACGGCTGCTTCCATAGCACCGGTGCCGGATGAGGTAAGGATCAACACATCATTTTCCGTTTCAAAGATGTTTTTGAGCCTGGCCGTGACGTCTTTCATAATCTCGGCAAATTGGGGGGACCTGTGCCCGATGGCCGGAATGCTTAAAGCCCGGAGAATCCTGGGGGGAACTGGTGTAGGTCCTGGAATCATCAGATACTGTTTTTCACGCATTTTTTTACTCCTCCATTTTCTTTTATGATTTTTTTAAGAGTCACGACTGTCCGCTTTCCGATTACCGATTTCCGACTAAATAAAACTTGCTTAAATCGGAAGTCGGATATTCGGATGTCGGATGTCGTAAAAAAATGAAACTCCCGCCCTTGGCTAGTTTCCCAGCCAGGGACGAGAGTTATTCCCGCGTTGCCACCCTTGTTGGCCAAAAATATGGCCCACCTCAATTCTCATGCATAACGGACATGACCGTAAAACTCCTCGCTTTAGGCTCCTGGGCGGAATTCTGACTGTCTCCTGTTGGTTTGCACCTCCCACCAACTCTCTGTAAAAGATAACAGCATACTTTTCCCAATCATCGCTTTTTCCTTATTCTGTTTTTCTCTGAGGTCATGATAGCCGTTTTCCGATTTCCGACTTTCGAATTTTTACTTTTTCAGGATATGGATTGTCATCTATTAGTACAAATATTTGACATCCCGCAAATTCTGCTGCAATGTCAGATGTTTCTTTTGTCGGATGTCGGATAAGCGGACGTCGGAAGTCATAGAAATAAGAAAACTCCCGTTCCCTGCCGGTTTCCCGGTCAGGGACGAGAGTTTAAATCCCGTGTTGCCACCCTAATTGGTCATGAACATGACCCACTCATTCCATGCATAACGGGCATGACCGTCAGGTTCTTCACCTGATGCTCCAGGGTGGAATTCACCAGTATCCTTGTTGGTTTGCACCTTCCACCAACTCTCTGTAAAAGGAAAACCGCTTACTTTTCCCTGTCATTGCCGACTCCGTATCTTATTGAATGTTATTATACGATAGGGTTTATTTAAAATCAAGTATTATATAATGATTATTTTCCGTTTTTTTACCCTCAGATAGAATGCGCATCTTTCACCATTTGTATAAAGTACTGGTGTACCCTGGTTTCATACGTCAGCTCAGGATAGAAAGAACAGGCCAGGAAATTTCCCTGGCGGGCCATGACAATTTTATCATCATAGATGCAGAGAATACCTACATTAGGTTTAACCCGTGTGATATAGGGAGCCCTGATAAACACAGCCCGTACCGGTTTAGCCCCTAGTGCAGGAATAAAAAGGTCCGCCTTAAAACTTTCTTTACCGTATCCATAGTCTTTTCTTTTTACAGTAATATCCATCAATCCCATGGTTGGTTGGCTGCTCTCTTCCACTTCTTTAGCCAGAAGACTTATCCCGTCACACGTTCCAAAAATAGGCATACCTTTTTCTGCTCTCTCTAAAACCTTATCAAGGATTTTAAAGTCTACCCTGAGTATACCCTCGGTCGTTCTTTTTATCCCTGAGACAATAAGCCCCTGAACTTCATCCATATCCTCCGGTTTTCTAATTTCCATTGCCTCACAATCGCACTTACGAAGTGCCTCTATATGTTCCTCTATATGTTCTCTAAAGGCTCCCTGGAGATTTAATATCCCAACCTTCATGCTGCCCCCCCGTTGCTTCCGTCCTCTTACAGCACTCCACGTCCTGGAGAATGTGAGTCTTATGACATCATTTGCATAATCGCGTCTAATAAGCCAATAATATTTGAATCACAATTAATTGATAATAATTATCACTTAATTGTTTAGCAGCTTCTTACTTTATTCTTGGATAAGATAACTATTGATGGAGTAACCATTTTAGTTCTCCTGTACATATATCAATTAAGTGGCAAAATAGGAGAAAAAACAGGGAGACCCTCCCTGTTTACTTTAATCATATGCCCTATTTTAAGTCTCTACAAATTTCGTAGGTATCCCGGGCGATCATGAGTTCTTCGTTGGTGGGAATAACAAATACTCTGGTTTTGGCATCATCAGCGGAAACATCAGCTTCTATGCCTCTGGTGTAATTCTTATCAAGGTCAAGTTTAACCCCCAGGTAATCCAGACCCTCACAAATCTTGACCCTCATCAAAGCAGAGTTTTCGCCCAGTCCAGCCGTAAAAACAATGGCATCAACACCGTTTAGAACCGCAGCATATGAACCAATATATTTTTTCACCATGTAGGCAAAACGCTCCAGGGCTAATTGAGCTCTTTCATGACCCTGGTCAGCAGCGTTCTCGATATCCCTGAAGTCACTGCTTACACCGGATAATCCCAGAACTCCGCAGCGCTTGTTCAGGAAGTTGCTGGTTTCTTCTGTGGTCCATTTTTCTTTCTCCATGAGGAAGGAAACAATGGCGGGGTCCAGGTCACCGGAACGGGTACCCATCATTAGACCCTCCAGAGGTGTAAAGCCCATACTGGTATCAATAGATTTACCACGGTCTACAGCGGCAATACTGGCTCCATTACCCAAGTGGCAGGTGATAATTTTCACTTCTTCAATAGGGCGCTTCAGCATGGCCGCAGCACGCTGGGAAACATATTTATGAGAGGTGCCGTGAAAACCGTACTTACGAATTTTATATTTTTGATAATATTCATAGGGAATCCCGTAAAGATAAGCTTGAGGAGGCATAGTCTGGTGAAAAGCCGTATCGAATACACCAGCCTGGGGTACATTTGGCATGAGGTTCTGGCAAGCTTCAATGCCCATGATATTCGGCGGGTTGTGTAAGGGGGCCAGTTCAATATTTCTTCTCAAAGCATCTATAACGGCATCAGTAATCAAAACCGAACCGGAAAAATCCTCACCGCCGTGTACCACACGGTGTCCCACGGCAGAGATTTCATCTAAGGATTTAAGAACACCATGCTTATTACTGACGAGAGCTTGCAGTACCAGCTCAATGGCCTTTTGGTGATTGGGTATCTCTGTTTCGATAACATATTTTTCAGATCCCGGCCTGTGGGTGAGAACAGCTCCGGGCAAGCCGATTCTCTCCACCAGACCTTTGGCTAGGACGTGTTCATTCTCCATATCAAAGAGCTGATATTTCAGGGAAGAACTCCCACAGTTTAAAACTAGTACTTTCAATTTTCTTTTCCCCCTTAGTAGTGAATTCACATGACTTAAGTAAGAATTATTCTCACTTTTCCCTCACTTTATCTTATACCATGTAAAAGAAAATGACAATAAACTTGTCCTTATTTTTCCCTAAGGTATTTTTTCATGCTATTCTTCGTCTTTTCCGGCAATTCTAGCCAGGGCCACTACTTTATCATTTTCCCCTAAGCGCATAATCTTGACACCCTGGGTTGCCCTGCCCATGGTGGAAATCTCATCTACGGAGACCCGAATCATAATGCCGTCCAGGGTAATCAGCATAATTTCATCACCCTCTGAGGAGATCATAATGCCCGCTACCTGTCCGTTACGGGAAGTAACTTTAATACCAATTATACCTTTCCCACCGCGGGACTGGATACGAAACTCGGTGAGAGGAGTTTTCTTACCAAAACCTTGCTCCGTAATCACAAGGAGCTCTCCGCCATCTCTAAAGGTTTCCATGCCAACAACCACATCGCCGCTTTCCAGGGTAATCCCCTTGACACCACGAGCCGTCCGTCCCATACTGCGCACATCATCTTCAGCAAAACGAATCACCATGCCCTGGCGGGTTGAGAGGATGATTTCATCCCGGCCGTTGGTCAGTTTAACACCGATCAATTCGTCATTTTCATCCAAAGTAAGGGCAATAATCCCATCTTTCCTGGAAGAGTCATATTCCGTAAGGCTTGTCTTCTTCACGATCCCTTGCCGGGTCGCAGTAACCAGGTACTGCCCCTCTGAAAAGTCACGGACAGGGATGACTGCGGTAATTTTCTCATCCCCGGAAATAAACAAAAGGTTAACGATGGCCGTGCCTTTTGCCTGGCGGCTGGCTTCCGGAATTTCATAAACTTTTAGACGGTATACCTTACCCTTATTGGTGAAGAACAGCAGGTAATGGTGGGTAGTGGTAATAAATAAATGTTCCACAAAATCTTCTTCCTTGGTCGTGATGGCTGAAATGCCCCTGCCCCCCCGTTTCTGATTACGGTAGACGGTAATAGGCTGTCGTTTAATGTAACCACCATGGGTGATAGCAATAACTACATCCTCTTCGGCAATGAGGTCTTCTACCTCCAGGTTTTCTTCATGGGCACTGATCTGGGTGCGGCGCTCATCTCCATATTTGTCACGAATTACTGTAATTTCTTCTTTAATTACTTTCAGTACCATTTTCTCGTCAGCCAAGATGCTTCTTAAATAAGCAATTTTTTTGATTAGCTCCCGGTATTCTTCCTCCAGTTTTTCCCTTTCTAAACCGGAGAGTTTCCCCAGACGCATATCCACAATGGCCTGGGCTTGCTTTTCCGAGAGGCCAAAACGCTCCATCAAATTAATTTTGGCCTTTTGCTCATCGCGGGATTGGCGAATAATACGAACTACTTCATCAATATGGTCTAAGGCTATTTTTAAACCTTCGACGATATGCAGGCGTTCTTCTGCTTTCCTTAAATCATAACGGGTCCGGCGGACAATAACATCCTTTTGGTGCTCCAGGTAATAGAAAAGCATCTCTTTAAGATTGAGTACCCGGGGTTCCCCGTCCACCAAAGCCAGCATAATCACGCCAAAATTGTCTTCCAGTTGGGTTTGTTTATACAGCTGATTGAGAATAATCTGGGGGTTTACATCACGCCGCAGCTCGATGACAATGCGCATACCTGTACGGTCCGATTCATCCCTAAGATCGGTGATCCCGTCAATCTTCTTATCCCTGACCAGTTCTGCAATTTTTTCGATCAGGCGGGCCTTGTTCACCAGATAGGGTAGTTCTGTGATCAGGATGCGCATTTTGCCGTTATTCATTTTTTCAATGCGGGACACACCACGTACTTTAATGGAACCTCTCCCGGTCTCGTAGGCTTGTTTAATGCCGTCCCGGCCCATGATAATTCCCCCTGTGGGAAAATCAGGGCCTTTTACCGTACTCATTAACTCTTTGGGAGTAATATCAGGTTTATCAATGAGGGCCACCACACCGTTAATCACCTCTACCAAGTTGTGGGGAGGTATATTGGTAGCCATACCTACAGCAATTCCGGAAGACCCGTTGACCAACAGGTTAGGAAAACGGGAGGGAAGGACAGCAGGTTCCTCTAAGGAATCATCATAGTTGGGAACAAAATTTACTGTCTCCTTTTCAATATCCCTTAAAAGTTCCATGGCAATTTTGGCCATACGCACTTCTGTGTAACGCATGGCTGCCGCCGAATCACCGTCGATTGAACCAAAGTTGCCGTGACCGTCAATTAAAGGATAGCGGGTAGAAAAATCCTGGGCTAAACGGACCATAGCATCATAAACTGCAGTATCACCGTGGGGATGATAACGTCCAAGCACGTCCCCCACGACACGGGCTGATTTTTTATGGGGCTTGTCATGGGACATGCCTGATTCATGCATGGCGTAAAGAATACGCCTGTGCACCGGTTTCAGTCCATCCCGCACATCAGGCAGCGCACGTCCTATAATAACACTCATGGCATAGTCAATATACGATTTTTTCATTTCTTCTTCCAGTCTAATCGGTACAATTTTGCCATCAGTGTATACTTCCATTTTTTCACCTACTTTTTCATTAAAATTTTAGAATACAAAACTAAAGAATAAAACCCTTAGTAAATAGTGAGACTAGCTTTGCTTAAGCTAGTCATTTTTAATTTACTAATCTCTCATTATACCATTTCACCTAATATTAGACATTTCCAATTGTAGTATAGCTTTTTTAGTAAACAATGTAAACATTATGCGGAATAAGAAATAATCCCCCTTGTTGTTAAAGGGGGTCATTTATTGTAAAAAACTGTTGATTAAGTCATTGAGTTTTTCAAAGTGAAAAGGTTTTTCCAGGATTCCCTGGGCGCCTACTCTTTCCGCCACCTCTGGTAAACTTTCATGGGCAGAAAACAAAATTAAAGGAATATTCCTAGTTTCGGGATTGGCTTTCAACAGATTAGCCACCCTCTCGCCGTTCATTTCCGGCATGCGCATATCTAAAATGATTAAATCTACATTCTCCCCGTTAATAGACTTTAAAGCCTCCAGGGGAGAAGAGAAAGTAAGGGGTGTATGCCCTTCTAATTCTAAGAATAAACTGACAGAGAGCAAGATTCCCTTTTCATCATCAATTACGGCGATACGCACAACGACCATCCTCCCGGAGGTTAAGGGTGAGTAAAAATTCTCCCATTGATGTATTTTACCTGAGATAGACAAGCCTGACAATAAGTGTAAATTAACTAAAACTGTAATTATCTATATGATTTTGTCGATTTTTATAATGACTGGTAGAATTAAAGACCCGGCTTTTTTTAAAGCCTGGGTCTTTTCACTTACCATACCTAAATATCCAAATTTCTTACACTCTTGGCGTGAGTCATGATGAAGTCCTTCCTGGGTTCTACTTTGTCACCCATGAGAATGGTGAAAATCTCATCAGCGGCCATGGCATCCTCCAGACTAACCTGTAAAATCGTTCTCTTTTCCGGGTTCATAGTGGTTTCCCACAGCTGTTCCGGATTCATTTCACCAAGACCCTTGTAGCGTTGGATTGTATAATTATTTTTTCCGATTTTACTTGTGGTTTTTTCCAATTCTTTATCACTGTAGAGATAAATTTCTTCTTTTCCTTTTTTGACTTTGTAAAGAGGAGGCTGGGCTATATAAACATATCCCGACTCCACCATAGGCCGCATATAACGGTAGAAGAAGGTAAGAAGCAGAGTGCGGATATGGGAACCGTCCACATCAGCATCTGTCATGATAATAATTTTATGGTAACGTGCCTTATCTAAATCAAAGTCTTCACCTACACCCGTTCCCAGGGCAGTAATCATGGACCTGATTTCTTCATTGGCCAGGATTTTGTCCAGACGTGCTTTTTCTACGTTAATAATCTTACCCCGTAAAGGGAGAATTGCTTGAAAGCGCCTATCCCTTCCCTGTTTGGCCGAACCACCGGCAGAGTCACCCTCTACTAGATAGAGTTCTGACATGGAAGGGTCTCTGGTAGAACAATCGGCCAGTTTCCCGGGCAGGGCCGTATTTTCTAGAGCACTCTTCCTTCTTGTTAATTCCCGGGCTTTGCGGGCTGCTTCTCTTGCCCTGGCGGCATTAATGGCTTTTTCTATTATTTTACGTCCTACGGAAGGGTTTTCTTCCAGGAAAGTGGATAAACCTTCATTGACGATTCCTTCTGTAATTCCTCTGACTTCACTGTTGCCAAGTTTTGTCTTGGTCTGTCCTTCAAACTGGGGTTCTCTTATTTTTACGGAAATGATGGCTGTCAATCCTTCCCGGATATCCTCTCCGGTAAGATTGGCGTTGCCGTCCTTGAGAAGATTATATTTACGGGCATAATCATTCATTACCCGGGTCAGGGCCGATTTGAAACCGGATTCATGGGTACCGCCTTCGGTGGTGTGAATATTGTTGGCAAAAGAATAAATGTTTTCCACGTAACCGTCATTATATTGTAAAGCTACTTCTACCTCTGTCCCTTCCTTTTCACTGGCAAAATAAATAGGTTTGGGATGGAGGACGTCCTTATTCTTATTCAGGTATTTAACAAAATCAACGATCCCCCCATCATGCTGGAAGAAAAGTTTTTCATTGATTCTTTCATCTTTTAAAATAATCTTTATGCCTTTGTTTAAAAAGGAGAGTTCTCGCAGGCGGTGGGTTAAAATATCCAAATCGAACTCTGTCTCCTCAAAAATGGTAGGATCAGGTAAAAAACTAATGGATGTACCTGTACCTTCTGTTGTACCAATTACTTTTAATTCAGTGATAGGCTTACCCCGTTCATAACGCTGGTGGTGTATTTTCCCATCTCTTTTTACCTTTACTTCTAACCACTGAGAAAGAGCATTAACGACGGAAGCACCTACACCGTGCAAACCACCGGAGACTTTATAGCCTTCACCACCAAATTTACCACCGGCATGTAAAACGGTAAGCACGACTTCCAAGGCAGATTTATCCATTTGAGGATGTCTTTCCACGGGGATACCTCTCCCGTTATCCGTAACGGTAACACTGTTATCTTTATGGATAGTAACCTCAATCTTATCACAATAACCGGCTAAGGCTTCGTCAATACTGTTATCAACAATTTCATAAACCAGGTGATGCAGACCACGGGAGCTTGTACTGCCAATATACATACCAGGGCGTTTTCTGACCGCTTCTAGACCTTCCAAAACTTGAATCTGACTTGCAGTATATTCATTACTCAAATCACTCACCTCTTTATGTCAGACTTCCTAAAAGTTAATTATAACAAATTATTGTATATCCTCACAAGAAATTACATTAATTTAGAAGTAAACAAAGAAAACTTGGCTTGCACCAAGTTTTTATTGCTCCTCTAATCCGTCTTCTAAATCCATTATATTTAAAGCTCTCTTTTGTAAAGTTATGGAAGAAATAGGAGAGTAATATACCTTTTCTTTGGTAATGATAAAACTTTTAATTTTATCCTCTGTACCAACCATGGAGATTAGTCCTTCATCCCTGGCAATTTCCAGAAACTCCTTGGTGGCTGGACTGTCTTTTATCGAATCGAGATCAAAAATTCCTACAACGTCTCTTAAGAGAACAGAAGTATCCCCGCCCAAATGTAGAAACATTCACTTTCCTCCTCTGCATTTTATTAACGTACCCTGCCGGATCAGAAATTTTTGTATGGTTATCCTGTCATTTTCCAATGCTATGTCTTCAGTGGTGGTAATAAAACACTGTATTTTTTTTTCTTTAATGATATTAAGTAAAAATCCTCTTCTCTCCTGGTCTAATTCAGAAAGTACGTCATCCAGGAGGAGGACAGGAAATTCACCGGATTCTGCTTTAAAAAATTCCAGTTCCGAGAGTTTTAAGGCTAAAACAGCTGTTCTATGCTGTCCCTGGGAACCATATACTTTTAAATCATTGCCATTTAATGAGATTAATAAATCATCACGATGGGGTCCCCATAAAGATATTCCTTTTTTTATTTCTTCCCCCCGGTACTTTTCCAATTCCTCCAGTAAAACCTTTTTTAAATCATGGTTTAATTTGAGTTCCTTCTGCCTGGAAAAAAGATAGCGAATTTCCAGGTTTTCCTGGCCATTTGTGAGTTTTCGCTGCATCAAACGGGTTAAGGGCGACAATTTCTCCAAGACATTAATTCTTTTTAAAATAATACTTTCACTGAGTTCTAGAAATTGTTCATTCCATATTTCCAGTTCATCAAAGCCTTTACCACGTTCACGAATTTTTTTTAATAAATAATTTCTCTGGTTCAAAACCCTGTTATACTGTTGTAATTTGAGAAAATAGCCCGGGCTTACCTGGGAGATATCATTGTCTAAAATTTTTCTTCTTTCCAGGGGAGAACCTTTAATAATATTAAGATCTTCCGGCGCAAATAAAACAGCAGTTAAATTTCCTAAAAGCTCTGAAGTCTTATAAATTTTTAGGCCGTTCACTTTTATTTCCTTGCTGTTTTGTTCACCGATTTTATAAAGAACCTCCAAGGTCACATATCCCTGTTTATTTCTAATCTTTCCCTGAATAGAAAAGGCCTGATGATTCCAGCGAATTAACTGGAGATCACGGGCAGGACGATAGGTCTTACCCGTGGCCAGGTAATATATGGCTTCCAATAAATTTGTTTTACCCTGGGCATTGGGACCGGAAAGAATATTTAACTGGGCCGAGAAATCCTCGTTTAATGTTTCATAGTTGCGATAATTAGTAAGACCCAATCTCTCTAAATACAAGGGGCTGCCCCTCCTACTATGACCTGACAGGCAAAATCAAATAAAGGAAATTATCACTGTCGGCAGGTCTCACAATTCCCGGACTTAAGGGACCTGTAAACTCAATGGTAACCATTTCCGCCTCTACGTTTTTTAAGACGTCGATGAGATAACGGGCGTTAAAGGAAATATTAACAGGTTCTCCTTCCTGTTCCACGGCGATTTGTTCATAACCCTGTCCCAGCTCAGACCTTGAAGAAACTACTATCGTCATTTCATCAATCTTAATATTTATGGTATTGCTGTTATCGTTTTGCATAGAAAACAAAGAGATTCTTTCTAGGGATTCCTGCAGCAGTTTTGTCTTGCAGCGTATTTTGGACTTAAACTGGGTAGGTATAACCTGGCGGTAGTTAGGAAACTGTCCCTCCAAAAGCCTGCACATTAAACGAATATTGGCAGACATAAAAGATACCTGGTTTTTCGTTACGGAAATAAAACACGGTTCATCTTCATCTACAATAAGACGGGCCAGTTCAGACATGATTTTTCTAGGAACGATAAAACTGAAATTATCCCCCGAACTGCTTTGAGGAATACCTTCCCTTAAAGCCAAACGATGGGTATCGGTGGCTATCATTCTTAACTTATTCTCATTTACTTCACATAATATTCCTGTAAACAAAGGACGGGCTTCATCATTACCCGCCGCAAAGACAGTCTGCCTGATCATTTGGCGTAAGAGTGAAGCCTGGACGGATATTTCGTAGTTTCCTTTGATGTTAGGCAGGACGGGAAAATCATCGGGGGGTAAGGTTTTTAAAGTAAGTTCGGAGTTTTCATATTTGATTGTAATTTCGTGATTGGTGTTCAACTCCAGGGTAATAGTACAGTTGGGCAGTCTCCTTACTATTTCCGAAAAATGACGGGCCGGTACAACAATAGCTCCTTCATAAATGATATCAGCCGGAACATAACACTGGATGCCCATTTCCAAATCAGTGGCCGTAAAATACAGTAAGTTTCCCTGGGCTTCTATTTTAATACCTATAAGAATAGGCAGGGTATTTTTTGTACTTACTGCTTTTTGGACGGCCTGAACACCAAACAAAAGATTTTCTTTTGTGGCTGTTATTTTCATAAAAACCTCCATCTCGCGCCGCCGGTGCGGGCGACACAAATAGTAATGAAAACAGGTGCACACCCACCCTGATTACAGTACAATCTGTCTGAGGAGAAGGCACACTACAAAGCACGGTGAGGCGAGTTGCAGACTGCCTCTTGGCTTAAATCAGTATAAAAACCAGTGTAAGGATCGCCTTACAAGCACAAATAAGTGGTGCCATGAGGCCGCACGCTAATCATTGTTTTAACTCAGCGTTAAATGTGCGGCGATCCAGTCACTGTCTTCTCCCTCACAATTTCATTGCAAGGAGGGAGAATTCTGAGAATCGTTTATCCCATCTGTTGTGGCGTCGATGTACACAAGACATTTCTCGTCGCTACGCTCATCACAACGCAGGGTATCGTTCCGAGTTACAAAAAAAAGCGTTTTTCTACCTTTAACAAATCCATTCTGGCGTTTAAGCAGTGGCTGATTGACAACAACTGCTTTGACGTTTGCATGGAGAGCACCGGGAAGTATTATGTTCCCATATACAATTTGCTGGAGGACAGCATCCGGGTTACCGTCGCCAACCCCAAGTGGGTTGCTGCTGTTAAGGGCAACAAGGATGATGTCAAGGATTCCAAGTGGATCGGCGATCTTTTTCGCCTCGGTCTGGTTCCCGGTAGCTTTATCCCGTCCAAGAACATCCGCATTTTGCGGGAGTATACGCGATACCGCTTCAAGCTCGTTTCCTGTAAATCCAGCGAAAAGAACCGCTTTCAGAACGCTTTCACCGTTTGCAATGTCGCCCTTGATGCTGTCGTTTCCGACATGTTTGGCAAATCTGCCTCTTCCATCACGGACTACCTTGTAAACTCGGATTCTTTCGATCCAAAACATTGCGTTTCCTTGCTGCAACGCTCCTTGAAGAAGAAAGCCGACGAGGTCATCGAATCTATTGAGGGTTTTCAAATGTCTGCGGAACAGAAGACACGCATCCGTTTCGTCCGCAAACACTTGGATTTCGTGGAGCAGCTCATTGCCGACCTCGACCAAACCATCGCCCGGTTGGCTGCACCCTTGGAAAGCGCCATTGCCCTACTGTGTACCATTCCCGGAGTTGACCGTAACATAGCCATTACGATCCTCTCCGAAATTGGTACGGATATGTCTCAGTTCTCATCCTCGAAACGCTTATGCTGCTGGGGGGGACTAACGCCCGGCAACAATCAATCCGCAGGCAAAAAGAAGTCCGTTCGCATTACGAGGGCCGGGGTTTATCTCAAGCCCACGCTCGTGCAAGCAGCCCATGCCGCTGTAAAATCGAATTCTTCCGCTTACTACCGTATCAAATATGAGCGGATATCCAAGCGCCGAGGGAAGAAACGAGCCATAATCGCCATTGCCAGAATGATACTTACAGCCACTTATCATATGCTCCAATCAGGTGAAGTCTTCAATCCTTGTGACCTCTACCATGTTGATATGCCGGTGGAGCTTCGCAATAAGCAAAAGGAGAAAGCTTTGAGGCAAGCTGCTAAACTCTTGGTTGCCCATGGTATCGTAAACCCCGAACATATCACGCTGCCTGCTTAATCTTTCTGCGCTCTGCTTCCGTTAGGGCTTGTTTGCTATACCCTTTTTTAAGCTCAGGGGTCTTCGACGCTTGTCGAGAATGTTTTCACGCTACTGCCTCCCCCAGCATATAATAATAATTTCTTTAAATCGTAGTAATAGTAGTAAGGGATGTGGATATGTGGAAAGCCTTGAAAGAGCCGTTTTATTATTGAGTTTTTAAGTCTGAATAAAATGTGGACAAGTTAACTTGCCTGTCCACAATGCATCAAATAAAAAAGGATTATAAGATTTATCCACATGTTGATAACATTTTATCAGTCAAAATATCCACATACTAACCATTTTGGATTTTTTCAATAATACTTTTGATGGTCGCTTCCAGTTGAGGGTCTTTTTTAATATCGGCGGATATTTTCTCATGGGCATGGATGACGGTGGTATGATCGCGCCCACCGAATTCTTCACCTATTTTAGGTAAAGACATATCCGTGAGTTCCCTGCAAAGGTACATGGCCACCTGTCTGGGGAAGGCCACGTTTCTTGTTCGTTTCTTGGCTTTAAATTCATCCAGCCTTAAACCAAAATACTCAGAAACTTTATTCTGGATGAGGCTGGCAGTAATTAATTTAGGACGGGAATCAGTAATAATGTCTTTCAAAGCATCCATGCAGAGTTCCATGGTAATATCACGATTGCTTAAGGAAGAATAAGCGATAACCCGGATTAGAGCTCCTTCTAATTCACGGATGTTAGAATGTATTTTATTGGCTATGTAGACCATGACTTCATTAGGTACATCAAGATTTTCTATTTCTGATTTTTTACGCAAGATAGCAATCCTGGTTTCTAAATCAGGGGGTTGAATATCAGTAATTAAGCCCCATTCGAAGCGGGATCTGAGCCTGTCCTCCAAAGTGGGAATATCTTTGGGTGGACGGTCACTGGAAATAATGATTTGTTTATTGGCCTCATGCAGGGCATTAAAAGTATGGAAAAACTCTTCCTGGGTTCTCTCTTTACCGGCTAAAAACTGAATATCATCGACTAGCAATACATCGATATTCCTATACTTATTACGAAAATCCACCGTTTTATCGTCACGGATAGCGTTAATAAGTTCATTGGTAAATTTTTCTGAAGATACATACATGACTCGGGCATTTTTATGGTGTTCCAGGGCGTAATGGCCAATAGCATGCATTAAGTGGGTTTTCCCCAGTCCTACACCCCCATAAATAAACAAGGGATTATAAGCTTTGGCGATGGCTTCGGCTACGGCCAAGGAGGCAGCATGGGCGAACCTGTTGCTGTTACCCACGACAAAGGTATCAAAAGTATATTTTGGATTAAGTGTCATACCGCTGAAATCATCAAGCTGAAAAGAAGATTTCATGGCTGGACGGTTTTTTTCCAATTTTCCTCTTATTTCATGTTCCTGGCCGGGAATAACAAAATGTAATTTAACATCTCTTTTTAGTACATTCTCCGCCTTGTTTTTGATAAGGGAATAATAGCGGTTTTCCAGCCAGTCTTTGGCAAACTCGTTAGGAACACCTATTATTAAATGGTTGTCCTCTAGAGAGATTAAATGAGTTGATTTCAGCCAAGTTTCAAAACTAGGTCTGGACAATTCATTTTCTAACTGGGATAAAATTGCTTGCCATATTTCTGTGTTTTGGTTTTTCAACATTAAGAATCCTCTCCACTTCGCCAACCATTATAATTTGAAAGCTATAATTGCACTTATGCCTGCGGTGCAAAAAAAAGAATCCAGCCTAACTGGGTTCTGTCGTTTTTTATGTACTATAAATTAAAATTTCAATAAATAACAAGTTATACACAGTTTTATCCACAAGGTGTGGATAGTTTGTTAAGAATCTTCCTTTCATTAACAACATCATACCAAAATTACGTAAAGTTATCAACAAGCAAATCGGCGTATTAACAGATTGAAAGTATATTTATCCACAACCTGGGATATTTGTGCTTTTTTAATAAATTATATTTTAATAAATTTTATCCACATTAAGCTTTATCCACAAGCTTTTTTATATCCACAAATAGAACAAAAGCACGTATGTGAATAAGTTATATCCATATAAACCACTATCATTTTCTTGACATCTCTTAAGTACTGCTTTATAATTTTTGTGTATCTTTGCGTAGCTTTCGAGTATTTCAAGGGGAGGTGTTGATAGTGAAAAGGACTTATCAGCCCAAGAACCGTAAACATAAAAGAGTTCATGGTTTCTTATCAAGAATGAGAAGTCAAGGTGGTAGAAACGTTTTAAAGCGGAGACGTTTGAAAGGAAGAAAAAGATTGTCAGCATAAGGCCGCATCATGTGGCCTTTTATGAAAAATAGGTTAACGGTTAAAGCTTGGCACCAAGCCAAGTTTTCTTTATTAAAGTAGTTTTTTATACCTTCTTTATACTATGACTAAAAATGGGTATAATCCTCATAGGTGATAGAATTACCTGAGTTCAATAGGGGGATGCAATTGCTGCCTCGTAGATTTCGCCTCAAGAAAAAGGGAGATTTTAAAAAGACCTATTATCAGGGAAAGTCTTTGGCTAACAGCTATCTTGTACTTTATTCCTTTAAACGCCCGGAAAATAAAGAGTCGCGCCTGGGTTTTTCCGTTTCCAAAAAAGTTGGAAAAGCCGTGGAGAGAAATAAAATAAAAAGAAGGCTGAGAGAGGCGGCTAAGCTTCATCTCCATGAGCTAAAGGTACCATTCGATATTATTTTTATTGCACGTCCTAAAATAAAAGGAATTTCTTTTAGCGATGTTGAAAAAAATATGGTAGCTCTTTTACAAAGAGCCCATTTATTAAAAAAGGATGAATAAGGATGAAAGAAATCTTGTTAATGATTATTAGTTTTTATCAACGGTTTCTTTCGCCCCTTAAAGGACCAAGCTGCCGTTTTTACCCTACCTGTTCTCAATATGCCCTGGAGGCCGTGAGTCGATATGGACCATGGAAGGGCAGCTGGCTTGCCCTGAAACGTATTTTTAAGTGTCATCCTTTTCATCCGGGAGGCTATGATCCAGTAAAGTAAGGTAAGGAGGTGAACCTGTTTACAAAGAATTCTTTGTAACAGGAAAAATTTTGTGGCAAGCTTTAGTTGATGGTATCGCTGCAATGCTCAGTTTTTTTTATGGTATAACGAAAACCTTGGGTATTCCCAGTTATGGACTGGCTATTATCTTTTTGACACTGGTCATTAAAATCGTCTTATATCCCCTTAGTTATAAACAAATGCATTCTATGAAAAAAATGCAGGATATTCAACCTAAGGTAAAAGAACTGCAGGAAAAATATAAGAAAAACCCTGAAAAAGCCAACCAGGCCATTATGGAGCTTTACAAAGAAAATAAGGTTAACCCTATGTCTGGTTGTCTTCCTTTGCTGGTGCAAATGCCTATTTTAATTGCCCTGTTCCAGGCTTTGAGGGATTTTGTTTATGTAGATCCAGCCGCCGCTAAGTTTTTGTGGGTACCCCATTTAAAAGACCCGGATCCTTATTATATCATTCCGGTCCTGGTGGCCTTGACAACTTATCTCCAGTCCAAAGTCACTACACCCGCAAGTGGCGATAATCCTGCCGCCGAACAAACACAAAAGATGATGCTTTACTTCATGCCGCTCTTTATCGGTTATATCAGTTTGAATTTCCCGGCTGGGTTGGGTATATACTGGACTTTCTTCAGTATTTTTGGGGCCTTACAGCAGTTGTACATTAATCGTCAACCGGCAATGCAAAAGGGGGAAGTTGGTGGTAAATGAGAATTTTGGAGAAAACCGGCCGTACTGTCGAGGAAGCCGTTAGTCAGGCTTTAGCAGAATTAAAACTCAAGAAAGATGAAGTAGAAATAGAAATCTTAGAAGAGCCTAACAAAGGGATATTTGGTCTTTTTGGCAGCAAAAATGCCCGTGTCAGGGTCACCGAAAAACCAGATCCCATTAAAGCAGTGAAAAAGTTCTATGAAAAAGTAACAGCCCAAATGGGAGTCAAATCGGAAATTCTCGTGCGCGAGGAAGAAGATTTTATCAAAATGACTTTAATCGGAAATAATCTGGGTATTCTCATCGGGCGCAGGGGAGAAACCCTTGATGCCTTACAATACCTGGGAAACCTGGTTGCCAATAAGCATAACCTTGTTGAGCGGAAAAAGATTATCCTCGATGCTGAAGGTTACCGCAAACGAAGAGAAGACACGCTTGTTAAACTGGCGGCAAGGCTGGCTGAAAGAGTAAAAAGAACGGGTTATCGCGTGGTCTTAGAACCCATGAATCCGCAAGAACGCAGGATTATTCATACAGCGCTGCAAAATGATAAGAGAGTGCAAACCTATAGTGAGGGAGAAGAACCATTCCGTAAGGTGGTTATCGCATTACGTAAATAAAGGTAAGCATGGTTTCACATCAGCCTGGTAACAGCAAAACCAGGCTGGTTTTTTTATAATAGGACAGTAAGATATATTATGAGGGAATTGATTGGACAATACTAGAAATTAAGGTATAGTGGTGTGTAAAGAGGTGACCAAAGTTGATTAACGATACCATTGCTGCCATTACAACAGCCATGGGGGCTGCCAGTGTTGGTATTATCAGAATTTCAGGCAGTGAAGCAAGCGAAATTGCCGACAAAGTCTTTAGAAGTAAAAAAGGAAGAAGTTTAAAAGAAAAGAAAACCTATACGATTACTTATGGACATGTCGTCGATGAAGAAGGTAAGGTTGTGGATGAAGCCCTGGCCCTGGTGATGTGGGGACCCCATAGTTTCACGGGAGAAAACGTAGTGGAGTTACAATGCCACGGCGGTATGGTTATCTTACGAAAAGTGCTTGAATTGGTAATAAGAGCAGGAGCCAGGCTGGCTGAACCCGGTGAGTTTTCTAAAAGGGCATTTTTGAACGGTCGTCTTGACCTCTCCCAGGCTGAAGCCATTATGGACATGATCAACGCCATGACGGAGGAAGGGGCTCAGGCGGCTGTTAGTAATCTGCAGGGGGGCCTTTCTAACATCATTAAAGAATACCGTAAACAGATCTTAGAAATAATGGCTTATTTAGAGGCTGATATCGATTTTCCCGAGGAAGATTTCACGCGGTTAACCCCTGGAGAATTAGGCTTGCGTATTTCTCAAATTGCTGATGGCATTCATGATCTCCTACAAACTTTTCGCAGTGGACGTATCTTGCGCGAGGGTTTAAAAACAGTGCTAATCGGTAAGCCCAATGTGGGAAAATCCAGCCTGTTAAATGCTCTCTTGAAAGTAAAAAGGGCCATTGTCACGGATATTCCGGGAACTACCCGGGATGTGATCGAGGAATATTACAATCTAGGCGGGATACCCCTGGTTCTGATGGATACAGCCGGAATCCGGGAAACTGAGGATATAGTAGAAAAAATAGGTATGGAGAAAACCAGGGAAGCCGTAGAAGAAGCTGATCTTATACTCTATGTCTTAG
>NZ_CP045798.1:300000-475000 GCF_000746025.2 Thermanaerosceptrum fracticalcis | reverse complement strand
TTACAAACACCATGGTTTTGACCCCATTCGCTTAGGCGGTGCTGTCATTGCTAATATAACCAAAGGTTATGGTTCTCAGGGAGCCAGTACCATCACACAGCAGCTTGTAAAAATCGCAGTATTAGAAAACCCGGAAAAGAAGCTGCGCCGTAAAGTTCAAGAACTTATCATCGCACTTCAAATTGAAAATAAGTATTCTAAGGACGAAATATTAGCTCTATACCTTAACAATATTTATTATGGCCACGGAGCCCACAGCTTGCAAACAGCTGCCCAAACTTATTTTGGTAAGGATGCAAAAGATCTTACTTTGGATGAAGCCGCTATGCTGGCTGGTGTTGTTAATCTACCCGGAAGATATTCACCTTACCTAAATCCTGAAAAGGCAAAACAACGGCGTGCTTTGGTCTTAAATGAAATGGTAAAAATGAATTATATCACCCAAGCCCAGGCGGACCAGGCCAAAGAAAAGCCTTTTAAGCTTGCCGGCCTGAAAAACACCGGCTTCAAATACCAGTCTTTTGTTGATTATGTTATCGACGAAGCTGCCGAAAAATTGAAATTGGAAGGCTCAGATATCGGTAAACTGTACACTGCCGGTTATAAGTTCTATACCACCCTGGATACGAAAACCCAGGATGCTGCCGAGGCTGTCTTTGCTGATGACAAAAACTTCCCTGCAGGAAAAAAAGACAAAATCGTGCAATCAGCCATGGTAGTATTAGATCCTCACACAGGGGAAATCCGCACCTTGATTGGTGGACGTAACCAGCAGGGACAGCGTCAATTTAACAGGGCGGTGGATGCTACCCGCCAGCCGGGTTCGGCCTTTAAACCCATTGCCGTGTATGCACCTGCCTTGGAAAAAGGTTACGGGCCTGCTACAGTTATTGATGACGTGCCCGAAGAATATCCAACTCCTCAAGGCCCCAAAACATTCGTAAACTATGATAAGCAATACCGGGGCTTAATCAGCATGCGTACTGCTATCCAGTGGTCCGTGAATACGACCGCTGTGAAAATGCTGCAAAAAATTGGTGTAAGTGAAGGTTTCCGCTTTGCCAAGAGTTTAGGCATCAGCACCCTGGTGGAAAGCGGCCCCGCCAACGACATGGGATTGTCCTTAGCCCTGGGAGGTTTAACCAAAGGCGTATCTCCTCTGGAGCTTACCGCCGCCTATGGTGCCTTTGCCAATCAGGGTGTTTATGTAAAACCTCACGCCATTCGTAAAATTGAAGACAGTAACGGTCATGTTATCTATGAACACAAACCGCAAAAACAAGTGGTCATGACTCCCCAGACGGCGTATCTAATAACTGATATGCTGCAAACTGTAGTACAAGCCGGAACAGGTACTAAAGCCCAGATGGACAGGCCGGTTGCCGGGAAAACCGGTACAACCTCTTTTGACGTTGATGCCTGGTTTGTAGGTTATACACCTAATTTAGTAGGAACGGTATGGATGGGTTATGATGTAAAAGAAAAGATGGAAGGTATCTACGGTGGAAGTGCAGGTGCTCCCATCTGGAAAAAGGTAATGACGGTAGCTCACAAGGATATGCCGGTAACTCCCTTCCCTAAACCAGACAATATCACAGAGGTTCAGGTAGATTATAAATCCGGCTTACTTCCTTCCAATCTGACACCACCTGAATTTATCGTTACAGAAGTCTTCAACAGCGCTTATGTTCCCACGGAAGTATCCAATGCCTGGATTCAGCTTCCTGTTTGTCCTGAATCAGGGCAGCTCTTGACTGATTTCTGCCCGACTCCGGCAGTCACAGGGGTTTTCCTCAAACGTCCTATTCCCTGGACAGGAAATGTGGCACCGCAAGACGCCAAGCTAGAGCCACCTAAGGATTACTGCACACTCCATGGTCCCGGGGCCCCCGGCACACCTATTACCGGTTTAAGGCTGCAAGGGACTCCTATCACTGATACAAACGATCACTTTAAAGGTGTTAAACTTAGCTGGTATTTTTCCCAGAATGACGCCTCCACCGTTTTCCAGATTTACCGGTCTACCAACCCTGGCGTTCCCCTCTCTACCTCTAATAAAGTGGGGGAAGTAAGCGGCGGCGGAACCACCTGGCAGGATAATCACGTTAATGGTGACTCTAATTATTACTACCGTGTTGTGGCCTTAAATACCCGCACAGGTGAACAAAAAGTATCGAACGAGATAGTAATTCAGCGTCCTCAATCTACTACCACCTTAAAAGCTCCCCGGCTCACCGGAGAGGCTTATATCAACGGTAGTACCGTAACGGTAAAACTCCGCTGGGAAAAGGCGGCCGAAAATCGTCCTGTTGTGTATTATATTTTCCGTTCGGAAACACCTAATTTTGAACCAAACAGTACTAACCAGATCGCCGTAAATGAAAGCATAACTGACACCAAATGGACAGATACCGGCTTACCCCGGGGTAAAACCTATTACTACAGAGTAATTGCCTTCGATATGGAAACCAATCAACAAAGCCCCTTATCCAATCAACTCAAAGTTCCCACAAATTAGTAAGAGAGGCCAATTTCCACGGCCTCTCTTATTTTTTAAACTCTATCACCGTAACCCCATGTCCCCCTTCGTGGTAACCACCGGTACGGGCAGATTTGACAAACTTGTGCTTTTTCACCAGATCACTGACGGCACTGCGTAAAGCCCCGGTACCTTTTCCGTGGATAATATAGGCCTGGGGCAGACCCGCCAAATAGGCATCATCCAAATATTTTTCAGTTTCGATGATGGCTTCGTCCACCGTCAATCCCCGCAGGTCGAGTTCATTTTTTATCTCCATGGCTTTAGCAGCAGCAATTGTCCCGGCTCCTGTTTTGTGGCGAACTTGTTCTTTTTGTTCTTCATCAATTTTTCTCAGTTCCCTCAATTTTAGATTCAATTTCATAATGCCTGCCTGCACCAGAACTTCATGATTATGGTCGGGTTTGGCTAACACTACAGCCTTTTGATTCAGTCTTTTAATAATTACAGTGTCACCGGGTTCCAAATCCCCGGCAGGCAGCTCTTCTTCCCCCGCCTCTTTATAAAGCTTATCCTGTACGGCCTCCTCCTCTTCCCGCAATCTATCACGCAAAGCCAGAATCTCCTGTTGTGAACCGTTTTGGGCTTTTTTCTGGATCTCCCGAACCTCTTTGAGAATTGCTTCGCTTTCCTTGCGGGCCCTGGTAATAATCTCTAAAGCCTCTTCCTGGGCCTTTTGGGTAATACGGCGCACCTTTTCCACAAATTCCTGTTCCCGTTTTTCCAGGGTCTCCAGCTTGGTTCTGGCAAGATTCTTTAATTTTTCCGCTTCCTGGCGGTCTTTTTCCGATAAAAGCTGGTTTGTTTCCAGGTTTTCGATAAGATCGGCTACCCGGACTTCTTCATGGGAAAGAAAACTGCGTGCTTTTTCTACCAGTTCCGGTTTAAGGCCCAGTCTCTTTGATATCTCAAAGGCATTACTCTTACCAGGAACACCAATTAACAAGCGGTAGGTAGGCTGGAGTGTTTCCACGTTAAACTCCACGCTGGCATTTTCTACCCGCTCATGATTGTAGGCAAAAGATTTGAGTTCACTGTAATGGGTAGTGGCAATAGTCTTGGCTCCGACGTGAATAAGGTAATCCAGAATAGCCATAGCCAAAGCCGCCCCCTCAGTGGGGTCAGTACCAGCACCCAATTCATCCAGTAAAACAAGGGTATTGGCGTCCACCTTATCTAAGATCTGGATGATATTGGTCATATGGGAGGAAAAAGTACTTAAGGATTGCTCGATACTCTGTTCATCCCCGATATCGGCAAAAACCTGATCAAAAACAGCCAGTTCAGTGCCTGCTTGGGCCGGGACGTGAAGACCCGCCTGGGCCATTAAGATAAACAGGCCTACCGTTTTTAAAGTTACCGTTTTCCCTCCCGTATTAGGACCGGTGATCACTAAGGTATCAAAGTCTTTCCCCAGGTGAATCGTGGTGGGAACCACTTTACCCTGAACGAGGGGATGTCTGCCCTGCACGATATTTACATAACCCTTGTTATTCATCCTGGGCTGACCACCGTCAAGGTCGGCGCTAAGTTTGGCTTTAGCGAAAATAAAATCAATAAGAGCCAGAGTTTCCAGGGTCACTGTCATTTCCTCATGCTGCAGTTCAACCAGTTTGGTCAAATGCCGCAGTATTCTGATGACTTCCGCTCTTTCCATGGCTTCGTAACGCTGGATTTCATTGTTTATTTCCACTATGGCCATGGGTTCGATAAATAAGGTAGCGCCGCTGGCCGACTGGTCATGGATGAGTCCGGGCACCTGCTGTCGGTATTCCTGTTTAACCGGGATGACATAACGGTCATTGCGAATGGTAATAATGGGATCCTGCAGGTATTTTTGCATCTCGGCAGAGCGGACAAGCCCGTCAAGTTTTTCTCTTACCCTTCCCTGTAAAGAACGCAGCTGTCTTCTCACCCTGGCCAGTTCCTCGGAGGCATTATCATTGACCTCACCTTCAGGTGTGATAACTTTTTTAATCTGTTCCTCGATTTTAGGAAAGGTGGTAAGGTTTTGTCCATAAGCAGCTATATGTGCATATTTTTTTCCGTCACCAGTAAAAAAACTTTTGATTCGTTTGGCCGCCTGGATGGTATCGCCAATGGCTAAAAATTCTTCCGGTTCCAGGACCCCGCCCATAGCGGCCTTACGCAGACTGCCGCGGATATCCCTTATTCCTCCCAGTGTAAAATTAGGATAGTACCGTAATACTTCTTTGGCCTCCGTAGTCTCCGTCAGCCAACGCTCTACTTCAGCAATATCACACGAAGGTTTTAAATCTCCCGCTAATTCTTTACCGGGTATGGATGCACAATGGTTGACCAGTCTATCAATAATCTTGTGAAACTCTAATTTCGTTAATACTTTTTGCTCCACCTGTTATCCCGCCTTCCTGTCTCCCGCCATTATAACATAAGATAGCGGGGCCAAAAAGTATTGGGAGATTATTCAAGAACTCCCCTGTATAAGTGGCCCTTGTTAAAGCCCCCGGGGGATAATCCCTGTAACTCGGCCATGTTTCTTTCCGCAGGCCGGTAGCGTGGTCCCGCTTCCCAGCATCTTTCAATTTCCTCGCGGTAGATCTTCACCACTTTTTTCACCCAGTAGTCCTCTTCCCTTCTTCCCTCTATGCGCAGGATATTTATACCCAAATCCATCAGGGGAGGCAGGTGTTCCAAAAGATTATGGACCTTAGGGTTGTAAATGAGCATACGGCAAAACTCATCGCTTTCGATGGGAAAAACCATGTTCATCCGGTCTTTTAAACCATAGGCCTCTTTTTTACAGGGATAAGGGCACCCCCGTTCCTGGTGTCCTTTCCCCAAGATATTACCAACCAGACAATGTTCCGTGAGCATAAGGGGCAAGGAGCCATGCACCATCAATTCCAGGTTGATTAAGCCTAAGAAATGAAGCTTTTCTATCTGCTTGAGGCTTAATTCGGGAGAAAGGGTAACCTGCTCCACTCCCGCCTCAATGAGGTTTCTCATCGTATAATCATTAAAGATGTTTAGGGTATAATCTCCCCGGATGCTGGTGATTTCTAATTCCCGGGCCAGCTGCAGCGTACCTAAGTTACCGACGAGAAAAGCATCGGCTCCTGCTTCCTGACCCTTTGCAAAATATCTTTTTATGGTATCTAAATCTTTCTCATGATAAATGCGCGGCAGCAGGATAACAGCCTCGGCCCCCTGTTCCCGGCATTCCCGGACGGCATCTCTGAAGGAATCAAATCCAATACCCTTTTTTCTCCTTAAAACTTCTCCGCCTAGATAAATGATATCAGCTCCGGCTTTTAAGGCAGCCTTTAAGGAAGGCATATCCCCTACCAGCACAGATAATTTGGGTTTTACTCTGACCGGGCGTGGTAGAGGCAAATTCTCCCGAAAGGCTCTAACCCGCTCCTGATAGACTTCTCTCGCAATTTCCGGTTTTATGAAACCCGCCAGGCGGCGTTCTTCCAGGTTTGCCACAGCTTCCCGCCTTAAATTGTTTAATTCACTTAAGGGTACCATGACCCCCTCATCCAGTTCCATTTCCAGAGTTCTTAAAGTAAAAACCGTATTACCCAGCCTGGCTAACTGCTTAAACACATCCTCACGACTTGTAGCGTGTTTCTGCGCCTTTTCCACCACATAATTTCCCTGGACTTCCGTACTGTGACCGTCATAATCCTGGGCTTTAAGTACCACATTGCGGCCCATTTTAACTTCAATAAAAAGATCAAGGGGAATTTTCCTAACGCCCGCTGACGATACAAAACTCTCCTGGGCCTTCTGGAGGAGAGCAAAATCCGCGGTCTTAAAGATACGGTCCCCTGTACGCGGTACTCCACCCTGGATAGGAAAAGTAACCTCCCCTTTTTCCGCCCGTGTAACGGGCATGTTATTTTGCTTCAAGGTTCTTATTTCACCGGCTATCCGCCCACCCCTGGTAATCCAGATTTCGTAGCCGTCCCCTACCCTCAGCGGTTCATCCAAAGAAACTGTTACTTCCTGGGTTTTTGGATTATAACCCATAACCCTGCCTAATCTTAGTCCACGGTTATTGGGCCGCTGGTAGCTCATTAAATGGGGACCGGGTTTTTCCAGGTAATAGCCGGTAGTAAAATCTCTGTTAAAGATCTGGGTTAATTCCTTGAGGGACGATATGCCTACTTTAAAACTTTCAGGTTCCCGGTAAAAATTCTCCAGGGCTTCCCGGTAATTTCTTATCACCGTAGCCACATACTCCGGTCTTTTCATCCTGCCCTCTACTTTTAAAGATACTACTCCAGATTTTAGCAAAAGGGGCAGGTGTTCAATCATATTGAGGTCCTTGGGTGAGAGAAGGTGTTCCCCTGCTGTTTTGATCTCTTCTCCTTTTCCATTCACGAGGGTATATTTCAAACGGCAGGGTTGGGCGCATTTGCCCCTGTTCCCGCTTCTCCCCCCTACCATACTGCTCATTAAACACTGTCCGGAATAGCTTACGCATAGGGCACCATGAACAAAGACTTCCAGGGGTAAACTGGTAGATTTGCCGATAAGCTCAATATTTTCCAGGGAGACTTCCCGGGCCAAAACAGCCCTGAGGATACCCAATTCCTCTAAATATCTAACCCCAGCCCCATTATGCACAGTCATTTGTGTACTGGCATGGAGTTCCAACTCGGGCAGTACAGCTCTGATCAGCGAAGCCACTCCCAGGTCCTGTACGATAACGGCATCGACATGAATGGTATATAGGTCGTAAAGATAATCTATGAGTTCGGGAAATTCACTGTTATCAACCAGGGTATTTACGGCTATATATACTTTAACACCACGTAAATGGGCATATTTTACCGCTTCCCGCAGTTCCTCCAGATCAAAATTTTGTGCGCTCTGGCGGGCGCTGAACATTTTCCCGCCCAGGTAGACAGCGTCCGCGCCATTCTCCACTGCGGCCCGTAAAGCTTCGGGCCCACCAACAGGAGCCAGCAGCTCAATTCTTTCTTTTTGCACCATAAAAATACCTCCCGGATACTAAGGTACAAAAACGCGGGCAACTTCCCGCGTTTAAATTGTTGACATTATCATTATATTATAAAGGTATTTGCCGGCAGGCCTAAAGCCATAGTTAACTTCCTATCTTTTTACCCTGATTAAGCCGGAGCAAGGCAGGATGCTGACACCTTGTTCTGCAAGAGAGTCAAGTAACAGGTTCATCCCCAGGGAATCGCTGGCCATATGCCCGGCGATGATTACGTTAATATGATTTTTTTCTGCTTCTTTACGGTGTTTCTCCCCGATATGCATCCCCACGATGGTGCCCACACCTGCACCGGCCAATTTGGCATAGGCATCCTCAGAACCCCCGGTACCACCCGTCATATCTACAAAGATTTTCCCTGCCCTTTTCTTTTCACTGCCTACAACGATCTTGGGGCCGGCACCGATTTTTGCAGCTTCTTTATACTCAGGTATTTCCCGCAAAATCTTAATGATTTCACCTAAAGTACAGGGATTTTTTTCCTCAAAAAGCTTCGTTAGGAAAGTATTCACCATATTATCCGCCGGGGTATGCACACACATGAAGGGAATTCCCAAAAGCCTGGCCGCATCAACGCTGCGGTTATGATTTAAGGGCATAAGGCCTCTTTCCACTTCACTGATGCGAGAACCCATCAAGCCTTCAGCTATATTAACGGGTACACCAAGGTGAGCCAAGATATCTTCCTGCATGGTCATTACTTTATGCAGGGCTACCAAGGCTTTACCCTCGGGATGATGGGCAATGATTAAATCTACGCTTTCCCCTCTCTCCCGGAGGCGATCAGCCAGTAAAATTTCACTAATTTCCACATCAATACCAACCAGGACTTTTTTTACTTCCAGTTCCGGGTTCCCGTACAAAATACGGGTATCGCTGTAGGGGTTAGTAAGCCTCTCCTGGTCAAAGAACTCCTTGTCCGTTTCTTTTGTTTCTTTGTAAGTTTCCTCCGCCTGCTTCAGCTCTCTCTCAATCTCATCCTTAGAGCGGGGATCATTTTCGATCCCCCGTTTTACAAAGAACTGATAAATCTCCCTGATTTTCAAGAAAAGTCCCTCCTTAAAGTTCATTGCCTTTTTTCCAGCAGTTTTAGCAGATCAGTACTTGTTCTAGTATTGACAATATCCTCAGGACTGAGCCAGCCACGGCGGGCAGTTTTAACGCCCAAGTTTATGTCCCTTAACCTGTCTTTATTATGGGCATCCGTGTTTATACAAATCCTTACGCCCCTGGCTTTAGCCATTTCCAGATAAGGGGGACTCAGGTCTAAACGGTCGGGGCTGCTGTTCAGTTCCAGATAAGTACCGGTTACTGCAGCCAGATCGATGATTGCTTCCACATCCAGTTCATAGGGCTGGCGCATCCCGATGAGCCGGCCGGTAGGATGGGCCAATATATCCACGTGGGGGTTTTTGAGAGCGAGGCTCACCCTTTCCGTCATAGTATAACGGTCTAGCCGGAAGTGGCTGTGTACAGAAGCAATGACCAAATCCATACCGGCCAGTATTTCATCAGGATAGTCCAGTCTGCCATCCTTTAGGATATCCACTTCCACACCGTGCAGTAAAGTAAAATTGTTTAACCTGCCCCGTATTTTTTCTATTTCAGCACGTTGCGCCATTAATCTTTCCTGGGAGAGGCCTCCCGCAATCTTAAGGGACTGGGAATGATCCGTGATAACCAGGTATTCGTAACCCATTTGCTGGGCCATACTTACCAGTTCTGCAATATCACTGCCCCCATCACTCCAGGTGGAGTGGCAGTGCAAATCCCCCTTGATATCCTGGTCACTTACTAGCCTTATCCCTTCTTCTTTCACCCGGGATATTTCTTCTCCCGTTTCCCTGACCTCTGGGTCGATAAAGGGGAGCCCTGCAGACTGGTATACTTCCCTTTCCTGTTTAAACTCTTTCTTCTCTGGGGGAAGTAGTTTCTCGAGCCTTTGAAAATGGACCTCAGACCCGGTAAAGTAGACTAACCAGTAACCCCATTCCTCCTCGGGCACGGTATATAAGTTTACATCGACCCCGAAATGGGTTTCAAAGAAAACCTTTCCTTTATCCTGTTCTTTGATTTCTTTAAAAAGATTTAAAGAAGGGAGTCTTTGGACCAGCCTTTCTGAATCAGTAGTAAGGTTCAGGATAATGTCTATACTTCTAACCTGTTCCACACCCCTGCGCAATTCACCGGCCAGAGCAATTTTGTTGACTTCAGGCCATTCCTGCAATATGGTAATAAGTTCATGGGCCAAAGGCCAGGCCAGGGCTATGGGCATCACTTCCAGACCTTTTTCCAGTATTTCAATACCTTTTAGCAAGGCTTTTTCCGTCTTTGCGCCTAAACCGGGTAATTTCCTGATTTGCCTGTTCCTTGCCCCCTCTACAACTTGCGCAATGTCGGTATATCCCTCTTTGATAAGAATCCTTAAGACTTTTGTCCCGATATCGGGCAAACGTAAGAGCGGTAAGATCTGGGGAGGAACCTTCTTTTTTAATCTATCCAGCTGTTCAGATTCGCCCTTCTCCTGAATTTCCCGGATGGTGCCGGCTATTTTTTCCCCGATACCGGGGATATCTCCCAAATCCTCTGGCAACTTCCGGTGGGGCCAGTGGAGCAGGGTCCGGGCTGCCCGTTTATAAGCCAAGGCCTTGTAAGGACTGTCTTCCGTTAGTTCTAAATAGACACCTATTTCTCTCAGAACATCCGCAATCTGATCTTTCGTCACCAGGTTTCGCTCCATCCATCACGTACTAATGACATTATGCCCAACCTTTTTTATTCCTAACTCTGTTTAGTTTCATCCAGCAATTTAATGAGGGCATCATAATCATCACGCAGGCGATAAAGTTCATCAGCTATATTAAGAGCTGTGAGGACAGCTACTTTTTTGGGTGATAAGTAGGGGTTCTTTTGACATAACTGCCTCATTTTCTGATCAACCAGTGAGGCTACCTTTTCGATGTGGTAGGTATCTGCCGAACCTTTGATGACATATTCGTCATCGAAGATTCTTACATTCACCTTATTGATCTTATCTTTTGATTTCATGGTATTAGACCTCCTAGGAAGAGTCTTATCTCTTTTTCGTGAATAATGGCGAAAGTCCTGCTTAAGCACAAAAAGAAATGAAAAAAGTGGAGAGAATCTCCACTTGAATCTGCTGATGAAGGTACTTGCTCATTTTATCTCCGTAAATCGGCACCAAGCTCGCAGGCTAGAGCCGCCTCGATTTCCCGGTGCAGTTTGTTCACTTCTTCATCGGTTAAAGTACGGTCCTCCGCCTGCCAGGTCAGGGAGAAGGCCAGGCTCTTATACCCTTCCCGAATTTGTTGTCCCCGGTAAACATCGAAAAGGCTGATATTATTGAGGAGTGTCTTACCCGTATCTTTAATCACCCCTAATACCTGCCCGGCCTCAACGGCTTCCGGTACTACGATGGCTAAATCCCGTGTAACCACAGGGAACCTGGGTACGGGCCGGTAACGGACCTCTTCGCTTACCAGCCCGGTCAGCTCATCCAGGTATAAGGAAAAGACGGCTGCTCTTTGCTCTATGCCATACTTTTCTAAGACCAAAGGATGAACTTCCCCGATAAAACCTACTTCCTTTCCGTCAACGCTAATACGGGCACAGCGTCCCGGGTGCAGGCTAGGGTTATCTTCGCTTTTAACAAAGGAGACATGCGGTAAACCTAAGCTGATAAAAATATTTTCCGCCACACCCTTTAAGAAGAAAAAATCATAGTTTTCTTCACCATAGGCCCAGGTCTTTTCTTTTTTCCCGGTACTGATTGCCCCCAGTACCCATTTCTCCTGGGGCAGCTTTCTTTCTCCGGGAAAACCGGAGGATAGATAGACTTTACCCAGTTCAAAGAGTTTCAGGTTTTTATTCCGTTTATTAATGTTTCTTTTTACAGTTTCCAGTAAGCCGGGTAAAATGGTAGTCCGCATAATACCCTGTTCTTCGGAAAGGGGATTACTGACGACAACTGTTTGCCGCAATTCATGATCAGATGGCAAATACAGCCAGTCCAGGTGGCGGGGGTTAATAAAACTATAGGTAATCACTTCAAAGAGCCCCTGGCCTACCATGATCTCACTAATCCTGTCATGCAGTCTTTGTTCAGCATTCTTAGCACCCTGTGTCGTGGCCCCATAGGGAAGGGTAGTAGGAATCTTGTCATACCCATTAAGCCGCGCAATTTCCTCAATGAGATCTATTTCCAGTTCCAAATCTCTGCGATAGGAAGGTGTAAAGACATGCCAGCCTTCCAGGTCTTTTTCCAAAATGGTGATATTCAGAGCCTTAAGGATTTTTTCAACCTCAGTTTGACCAAGGTCAGTACCCAAAATACTGTTTACCCTTTCTAAACGAAGTCTGATAGGGTACCTTTCTTCAGGCTGGGGATAACAGTCTACCTGCCCTGCCACGGGTACACCTGCACCTAATTGTGCCATCAATTGGCAGGCCCTATCCGCAGCCAAGGAAGCCTGTTCCAGATCCACACCTTTTTCAAAGCGCAGCGAAGCTTCCGACCTTAAGGCCAAAGCATTAGATGTTCTGCGGATGCTGGGGCCGTGGAAATAAGCTGACTCCAGGAGGATGGTTTTCGTTTGGGCTGTCACTTCTGACTCCAGTCCACCCATGACACCGGCAATACCCACCGGCTTATGGGCGTCGGCAATAATCAGCATCTCGGGAGTGAGCTCCCGCTTTTGCCCGTCCAAAGTGGTTATTTCCTCACCGGCAGCAGCCCGTCGTACAATGATGGTTTTATCCGCAAGGCAGTCATAATCAAAGGCATGTAAGGGCTGCCCCATCTCCATCATGACATAGTTGGTAATATCTACAATATTATTGATGGGTCTGACCCCGGCAGCTAAAAGGCGCTGCTTAAGCCAGAGAGGAGATTCTTTGATTTGCACATGCTCAATGACCCTGCCAACGTATCTTTTACATAGATCTTGATCCTGTATATTTATCTTAATAAGGGCTTCACAAGCCTGGCTTGTCCCAGATTTTTCTATCTCCGGAAGTTTCAGCCTTCCGCCCGTAAGTGCGGCAACTTCCCGGGCCACATTGATCATACTCAGACAGTCGGCACGATTGGGTGTCAGTTCGAGCTCCAAAACAATATCGTCAAGACCCAGAAGGGGAACGATGTCTGCGCCCACAGGACATTCTTCTGTAAGAACGAGGATGCCGTCCCGTTGTTCGGGAGGGAATTTATCGGCGTCCATACCCAATTCCTCAGCGGAACACAACATACCCTCGGATTCCAGACCTCTAAAAACAGCCCGTTCGATTTTTTTCTCTGGCAGGACAGCTCCCGGTACAGCTACGGGAACCTTCTGTCCAGTCTTAACATTAGGAGCCCCTGTGACAATAGTCAGGACAGCATCACCCACAGAAACTTTACAGACTGAGAGTTTATCTGCCTGGGGATGGGGATAAATCTCCTGGATGAGTCCTACTTTTACTCCCCGGACACCTTTGTTAAGATACTCTATCCCTTCCACAGCCACACCGGACATGGTCATTACTTCAGCCAATTCTTCGGGTTTTAGATTAATATCTACCAGCTCATTTAGCCATTTCCAAGAAACACGCATGCCAAAACCTCCTAAAACTGACGTAAAAAACGGACATCATTTTCAAACAAGTGACGCATATCATCAAGACCGTACTTTAACATGGTGATTCTTTCCACACCCATACCGAAAGCAAAGCCCGTTACCTCTTCGGGGTCATATCCGCCCATCTCCAGCACCCGGGGATGGACCATGCCCGACCCCAGTATTTCCAGCCAGCCCGTCTGCTTACAAACCCTGCAGCCCGCTCCTTTGCACATAACGCAGGAGATATCTACTTCCGCACTGGGTTCTGTGAAAGGGAAGAAACTTGGCCGCAGACGAATCTGCTGTTCAGGACCGAACATTTGCCGGGCAAAATTGAGCAGGGTTCCCTTCAAATCACTGAAGCGAATATTTTTATCAATGACCAACCCTTCTACCTGGTGAAACATCGGCGAATGGGTGGCATCATCGTCCCGCCGGTACACTTTTCCCGGTACAATGATTTTCACGGGAACATAGGGTCTCGTCTTTTCCATGGTACGGGCCTGCACGGGTGATGTATGGGTACGCAGCAGAACTTCAGGGGTAATATAAAAGGAATCCTGCATATCCCGGGCCGGATGGTCTTTAGGAATATTCAAGGCTTCAAAGTTGTAATAATCCAGTTCAATTTCAGGGCCTTCCTCAATGGTAAAGCCCATACCGATAAAAATATTTTTGATTTCCTGCAAAACAAGATGCAGGGGATGTCTTCTCCCAAGATCGGGGGCAATGCCGGGCAGCGTCACATCAATACTTTCGGCCCTTAATTTCTTTTCCAGTTCCTTTACCTTAATTTTCTCACTGTAGAGAGACAGGCTGTTTTCCAGGCTGTCTCTAATTTCATTGGCCAACTGCCCGATAAGCGGTCTTTCTTCGGCCGGGAGCTGTCCCATCCCTCTAAGGACCTGGGTTAATTCTCCTTTTTTACCCAGGTATTTGATTCTCACTTCATTTAATTGATCCATGGTAAGACATTTTTGCAGGTCTTCTTCTGCCTGTTTTTTGATTAGCCGCAACTGTTCTTGCATTGATGTCCCTCCTTGACACACAGTCTCTAATGAACTTAATAATATAAAAGCTTCCGCCCCCCCAAGGGACGAAAGCTTATCTTCCGCGGTACCACCCAAATTAATCCAGCATACTGGATTCACTTAAAGAACCTGTAACGGAGGCTCACCGGCTAGATCTACTTATCTTCTTCAACCCAGCAACTCCCGGGCGAAACCTTTCTCGCCAGCTTAATGGGGTTTTCAATCAAGCCCCCACTCCCTGTGTAAGCCAACTTAACGGCTCCCGCTCATCGTTATTACTGCACCAGCATTTTTTTATACAGTAAATAAAACATGACCGAACCTGTAGACTCGAACAATCTCCAGAAAAATTCCGTGGTAGAAAACAATGTTCCCACCCTTTCAGGTCACTGTCTACTGGCAATTATATCACACATTTCCAGAGGGGACAAGTTTTACAGCCTGTAAGCCATTTGCCTCACTGCCTCGTAAAGTAATATTCCCGCAGCTACGGCTACATTCAGAGATTCGGCCTCTCCCCAGAGGGGGATCCTTACCAGTTCATGGACTTCCGAGAGGTTCACCGTCTGAAGCCCCTGGCCCTCATTCCCCAGGATAAACGCTACCCGGGGGGAGTACGTGACGGCATAGTGATTTTTAACGGCAGACAAGTCTCCGGCAACTGTTTGAAAATGGTTTTCCTGACACCATTGATGGACCTGTGACCATTTTAAGTCAGTAACCACCGGTACCTGAAATATACCGCCCATTGTAGCGCGAATAGTTTTACTATTATAAGGATCCACCGTTCCCGTGAGACAAAGGATACCATCTACCCCCACGGCCCATGCTGTGCGGATAATGGTACCCAGATTTCCCGGGTCTTGCAGGCCGTCAATAATCAAAACCATGCTCTGGTCTCCAAGCTTTAGTTGCCAAAGGCCATTACTCTCTTTATTAACCACAGCCACTATTCCCTGGGGTGACTCGGTATCGGCCAAACTCGCCAGGATTTCCGGAGTTACCTGGTATAAGGGAGTTCCCGTTTTGCTTATTTTTTTTAACAGTTCCAATCCCCGTGGGGTTTTACCGAGATTAGGGTCATAGAAAACCTTTCCCAGGCTCCCCCGCTTCCGGGCTTCCTCCACCAGGCGTATACCTTCGATCAAATACTGGTTCTCCGCTTCCCGGTACTTTTTTTGTTGCAGTTTGCGGGTTTCTTTTATTAACGTATTCTGGAGAGACGTGATTTGTCCCAAAACCATCACCTAACCTGCTGTAATTTTGCCAGAGAATTCCTGTTACCAATAGCTACCAGAAGATCTCGCTCCTGCAATTGCAAACTGGCCTCAGGGGTAACGATGATCTCGGTGCCCCTTTTTACGGCGACAACGCTAATACCAAACCTTTTCCCCAGGTTTAATTCCCGGAGGTTCTTTCCCACAAATGATTCAGGCGTTATCATTTCCAGTATACTATATTCCGGTGACAACTCCAAAAAATCCAGGACATTTTTCGTCACAATACTGTGCGCTAACCTGACCCCCATATCCTCTTCGGGATAAATAATCTTATCCGCCCCGATTTTCAAAAGCACTTTACCATGGAGACTGCTTTGGGCCCTGGCAATCACCTGTTTTACGCCCATTTCCTTCAACATCACCGTCACCAGTATATTGGCCTGTATATCGTGTTCGCCTATAGCCACTATTACTGTATCAAAATTTCGTAAGCCCAGGGCTTTCAGGGCTTCTTCCTCCATGGCATCAATCTGTACCGCGTGGGTTACGAAGCTGGCTATAGCATTTACTCTTTCTTCATTATAATCGATGGCTAATACCTCATATCCCCTTTCAGCCAAGCCCTTAGCCACATTGGCGCCGAAACGGCCTAAACCGATTACTGCGAACTGCTTCATACAAACCTCCTAACCCACAATGATTTTTTCCTCAGGCATCCGGATGGTCGTCTTCGTTTTCCTCAGGACAATAGCATAAGCTACAGTCATCGGACCTACCCTGCCCGTAAACATCATCAAAGTAAGCAGCAGTTTACCGGCGGGCGTTAATTGTGAAGTAATACCTGTTGATAAACCTACGGTAGCAAAAGCTGATACCGTTTCGAAGAGGACTGGTTCCAACGGTTTGTTTTCTATGGCTAAGAGCATAATAGCCACAACAATCACTAACAACACTCCCACCACCATCACAGACAAAGATTTGAAAATCGTATCGGTGGGCAGTCGCCTGTTAAAGACGGGGGTATCTTCCCGTCCTAAAATCCTGTAATACACGGTTAAAACAATGGTAATAAATGTAGTGGTTTTAATACCGCCTCCTGTTGATCCTGGTGAAGCACCGATAAACATGAGAATCATCATGAGAAATAAAGTAGGGGATCTTAGTTGGCCAATCATCACACTGTTAAAACCGGCTGTCCGGGGTACTACCCCTTGAAACAAAGACGCCAACAGCCGTTCGTGGAAAGGAAGATTTTTTAGCGTATCAGGATTCTCCTTTTCCAGCACGTACACACCAGCGGCCCCCACTACCAGTAAACATGCAGTTACGACCAGGACCAGTTTGGTGTGCAGGGAATACTCCCGCCATTTAAAGCCGTTATTGTAAATATCGGCAATAACAGTGAAGCCTAACCCCCCTGTAATAATCAAAAACATAATGACCAGATTAACCAACCAGTCTCCTCTAAACCTGACCATACTGGTGGTAAACAAATCAAAACCTGCATTGTTAAAGGCGGAGATAGCATGAAACAAACCGTAATAAAGTGCTTGACCCCAACCGTAAAGGGGCGCCCAGTACAGGGTCAGGACAAGGGCGGCCAGGCCTTCGGTCAAAAAGGTAAAAATGATGATGTATTTTGTTAGCTTAACCACACCTTCCAGGTCTACTTTGTTTAAGGCTTCCTGCATAATCAATCGCTCCCGCAGATTGATTCTTTTTCCCAGAGCCAAAGCAAAAAGGGTAGTTATGGTCATAAACCCCAGTCCGCCGATTTGTATCATAAATAAGATAACCAGCTGTCCAAAAAGGTTAAAATATGTACCCGTATCCACAACCACCAGCCCTGTAACAGCTGTAGCGGACGTCGCAGTAAAAAGTGCATCGATCAGGGATAAACCGATACCACTCCGGCTGGCTAAAGGCAGTGCCAGCAGTATTGTGCCTGTACCAATAATGAAAATAAAACCCAGTGAAATAATTTGCGGCGGCGTCAATTCCAGTGTCTTGTTTTTCATAACATCAACCTTTTCTGTGGTGCTTCTCTATGGTTTATTCAATAGTTTATCTAAATTGGTCAGGAAGTATTAAACAAATAAAGCTCCTGTCCTAATGGATGGACAGAAGCCTTATTTGTTTATTTTTATAAATTTTCCTTAGCTACGGCTACCAGCTTGTTGAAAGCATTCAGGTCATTGACAGCCATATCGGCCAGGATTTTTCTGTTAATTTCTATTCCGGCTTTTTTCAAACCGTTGATAAACCGGCTGTAAGACATGCCGCTCATACGGGTAGCTGCATTAATCCTGGCGATCCACAGTTTGCGGAAATCGCCTTTACGCTTCCTGCGGTGGGCATAAGCATAGGCCAGAGCTTTCATGACCTGTTCATGGGCTGGCCTGTACAGCTTAGACTTGGCCCCACGGTAACCTTTAGCCAATTTTAAAATCTTTTTATGTCTACGACGGGTGGTAAAACCACCTTTTACCCTTGGCATATTCTAAACCTCCTTGTGTTTGCGCAATTTTTACTTGTAAGGGATTAGTTTTATCACTCTCTGGGCGTCGGCAGCGCTCATAATGGCTGCTTTTCTCAGATTGCGCTTTCTTTTTGCACTCTTTTTGGTCAGGATATGACTTTTAAAAGCATGATTTCTTTTAATTTTACCTGTACCAGTAACTTTAAAACGCTTGGCTGCCCCACGATGGGTTTTCATTTTTGGCATGGATCAAGGTCCTCCTCTCTGTTAGTTCTGTTTCGGCGACAAGATCATTGTCATGTTTTTGCCTTCTAGTTTGGGGTCCTTTTCTACATTAGCCAGATCTTTGACATAAGCTGCCACACGTAAGAGCAATTCTCTGCCCAGCTCTGGATGAGAGAGTTCTCTGCCCCTAAACATAATGGTAACCTTTACTTTATCTCCATCTTCAAGGAAGCGTACCGCATTTCTCGCTTTTACCTCAAAGTCATGGTCTTCAATATTAGGACGAAGTTTGACTTCTTTCACATTGATGACATGCTGTTTTTTGCGGGCTTCTCGCTCACGCTTACTCTGTTCATACTTGTATTTACCATAGTCCATGATTTTGCAGACCGGTGGCTTGGCATTAGGCGCCACCTCCACCAGGTCCAAACCGCTTTCAGCCGCAATCCGGAGAGCTTCTCTGGGGGACATGATGCCCAATTGTTCGCCGGTGTCGCTTACTAAGCGAACTTCTTTCGTTCTTATCTCCTCATTAACCCGCAGTTCTTCTTTACTAATAATTCTCCACCTCCAAATTTAATTAACACAAAAAAGGCGAATGCATACACATCCGCCTCAATAAAATCAATACCCAAAGACTCTATTGGTAACCTTACGTACACCTGGTAGTAAGGTGAGAAGCGGACGGCCTCTGCTTAAAGATATATTGTAATTCTTAAACATTATATCAGCTCTTGGTGGGTAATGTCAAGAGTTAGACTCTGGTGGCAATTTCCTGAATAAGGTCTTTCTTAAATGTTTCATAATCCACGGTCCCCTGGTCACCCTGACCTCTTTTCCGGACGGCCACCGTGTTATTTTCCATCTCCTTATCTCCCACTACCAGCATATACGGTACTTTTTCCAGTTGGGCTTCTCTAATCTTGTAACCGATTTTCTCGTTACGGTCATCCAGTTCAACCCGGACATTAGCCTTAAAGAGATCGTCCGCCAATTTTTTGGCATAAAGGGCATGACGTTCCGTAATGGGTAAGACCTTGACCTGGACAGGCGCCAGCCACGTTGGGAAAGCGCCGGCATAATGCTCCGTTAAAATACCGATAAACCGTTCAATACTGCCAAAAGCGGTGCGGTGAACCATAACAGGGCGGTGTTTTTGTCCATCCTCACCTACATAAGTGAGAGCAAACTTTTCCGGGAGCTGGAAGTCCAACTGGATGGTGCCGCACTGCCAGGTGCGACCGATGGAGTCCCGCAAATGGAAATCGATCTTAGGACCATAAAAGGCCCCGTCACCGGGATTTATTTTATAAGACATCCCCTTTTCTTTTAAGGCCTGTTCTAAAGCATGAGTGGCGATCTCCCACATTTCATCAGAGCCCATGGCCTTTTCAGGCTTGGTCGATAACTCAACATGATACTGGAAGCCAAAAAGCCGGTAAATGGTATCAACCAGATCAATAACCCCTTTTACTTCACTGGTAATCTGGCTGGGGAGCATGAAGATATGGGCATCATCCTGGGTAAAGCTGCGCACCCTCATGAGGCCATGTAAAGCGCCGGACAATTCATGACGATGCACTAAACCCAATTCTCCCATACGGATGGGAAAATCCCGGTAACTGTGCAAATCGGAATTATAGATGAGCATGGCCCCGGGACAGTTCATAGGCTTAATGGCAAAATCCTCTTCATCAATCACTGTTGTATACATATTTTCTTTATAGTGATACCAGTGCCCCGAACGTTCCCACAACTGGCGGGTTAAAATGATGGGTGTCTTTACCTCTTGATAACCCCACTTGCGGTGTAATTCCCGCCAGTAGTTTTCCAGTTCATTACGGATAACCATTCCTTTGGGGAAGAAGAAGGGAAACCCGGGTCCCTCATCCATGATGGCAAAGAGTTTTAATTCCTGGCCCAGTTTACGGTGGTCGCGCTTTTTAGCCTCTTCGATTCTGAAGAGATATTCGTCGAGCTCGGCCTTTTTGGCAAAAGAAGTACCGTAAATCCTCTGCAGCATCTTATTCTTTTCACTACCCCGCCAGTAAGCTCCGGCCAGGCTTAATAGTTTAAGAGCCTTGATTTTACCGGTACTGGATACGTGGGGACCGGCACAAAGGTCCACAAAATCTCCCTGTTTATACAGGGTAATAGGGGTGTCCTCCGGTAAATCCTGAATCAATTCAACCTTATATTTTTCACCTTTATCCTCAAACAACTTGATGGCTTCTTCCCTGCTGATCTCCTGTCTTTCCAGAGGTAAATCTTCTTTGACGATGTTCTCCATTTCTTTCTCAATCTTGGCCAGGTCATCGGGCGTAAAGGTATGCTCCGAGTCAAAATCGTAATAAAAACCATCGGCAATGGCGGGACCAATACCCAGCTTGGTTCCGGGGAAAAGTCGCTGTACGGCCTGGGCTAAGATGTGCGATGAGGTATGACGGAAAGCGTTCTTAGCTTCCACATCTTCAAAGGTCAATATCTCCAGTGTCCCATCTTCTTCTACTTTGTAAGACAGGTCAACGACACTGTTGTTAAATTTCCCTACCAGGGCATTCCTGGCCAACCCTTTACTGATGTCCTCGGCAATTTCACCGATGCTTATTCCCGCCTGGTATTCCCGGACTGAACCGTCTTTTAGTGTAACTTTTACCATTTTATCTTCCCTCCCAAGATATATTTGTGGACATTCCTGTCCTCAGAGAACTACCTTCACTTCAGCAGGTGTGTCCCCTTTCCTTTTAAAAAATCGAGTAAAGTAAAGCCGAAGTAATTTGCTTCGGCTTTATCCTTCTCACAGAATCGTACGTACGGGCCTCGTATACGGCTCCTGGGTTCTTTCAACCCATCGGCTCAGTAAACATGCCGGACGAACAATAAAACCCCGTCCCATACAGGGACGAGGTTAACCCGCGGTTCCACCCTTTTAGAAGAAGGTCTTCTTCCACTCTTTACCCGTTAACGCCGGACTACGTTTTCTCCTACTGCATAGTTTCGGAGAAAAAGCTCACAGGTGGTCTTTCGAAAACCTTCCTGGCGGTACTTGCAGCCTGGGGTACCACCTCTCTGGAGGAGACATTGCCGAAAGTTGTCCTGTTCACAGCTGTTATCATGATATTATTAAATTGTCACTGTAATAATGGTAATTATAATTTAGCTATTTAACCATGTCAATATTTATAGTTAGCGGATAAAGACGGCCAGCAGCCCTTGAGCAATGCCGATAATAAAACCTAAAATCCCACCAATTATCTCAATGTGTTTTAATTCTTCTTTAGCCAGCCTGGTAACCATCTCTTCCAGCTTGTTTAAATCCAGGGCCAAAATTTTATCTTCCACAATCTGCTTGATTTCTCTGGCAATATCCGACTCATCCTTAATAATATTCTGCAAGTTATCAAAAAAACTTATTACCTCCGCCCGGAAAGATTTACCGATGTATTCCAGGGTAGCAATCTTGATGTTTCTGGGTATAAAAGGAGGGATTTTCATCAGTACCCTTTCCTGGACATGACTGGCTACTTTACCGGCAATCCGCTCTTTAATTTCCGGGCGGGCAAGGCTTAAAGCAATATCGTTTCCCGTAAGTAAATCGGTACTGACAACATCACCGATAGCTACGGCAATATCCCTTTGTCGTTTGGGAATAAGTCCCTGGATTTTCCAGCCTATCAGAGGAACAACATAAGCCCGCCGAGGGCGAAAAAGCAGTTTAAGGGCTGCCACATTGGTCAGCCAGCCAATTAAAGCGCCAACCATTCCCATCAATAATATGAAGGCTATCTCTTTCATTTTTTCACCCGTGAAAAAAGTTTTCCCTGACAAAATAACAGAGATTCGGAAAATAAGCAAGTCTACAAATAATAGTAAAGACATGGAGCCCTCCGGTACTGCCCTTTACACTAAAATTGGTAAGCATCAAAATTAAAATCGAGTAAGGTAAAGCCGAAGTAATTTGCTTCGGCTTTATCCTTCTCACAGAACCGTACGTACGGGCCTCGTATACAGCTCCTGGGTTTCGTTCAACCCATCGGCTCAGTAAACATGCCGGACGAACAATAAATCTCCAGGCTGTTCCTGGAGATTCTATCCATATATATTGGCAACTGGACACTGATCAAAGGTCACAGGCGCAACGCACCTCTATTTTCTTCTCAAGAAAGGCGGGATATAGAGTTCATCGGGGAATGGTTTTACATCCATACCCATGAGAGGCTCCTGCTGTTTATGCTTTTGGTCAAAGCCCGTGGCAATAACGGTGACCCTTACTTCTTCCTTCATATTCTCATCAATAACGGCTCCGAAGATGATGTTAGCCTCAGGGTCAGCCGCCTGGGCAATAATTTCCGCGGCTTCATTAACTTCAAATAAACCTAAGCCGGGTCCACCTGTGATATTTAAGAGCACGCCCCGGGCACCCTCAATGGAAGTTTCCAAAAGGGGACTGGATATGGCGGCCCTGGCCGCAACAGCAGCACGGTTCTCGCCGGAAGAACTCCCGATACCCATAAGCGCGGTACCTGTCTCCTGCATGATGGTTTTCACATCGGCAAAGTCCAAGTTGATCAATCCTGGAACGGCAATAAGGTCAGAGATACCCTGCACACCCTGCCGCAGGACGTCATCGGCAATACGGAAGGCATCATTAATCGAGGTGTTCTTGTCCACCACCTGGAGCAGCTTTTCGTTGGGGATGACAATTAAGGTATCCACTTTGGCCTTGAGATTAGCAGTGCCTGTCTCTGCCTGACTGGAACGTTTACGTCCCTCAAAGGCAAAGGGCTTTGTTACTACGCCTACCGTTAAGGCTCCCATCTCTTTGGCGATTTGGGCCACAATGGGAGCCGCCCCCGTACCGGTGCCCCCTCCCATTCCAGCCGTAACAAAAACCATATCGGCACCTTTTAAGGCTGCCACTATCTCATCACGGCTTTCCTCGGCCGCTTTTTGTCCAATTTCCGGGTTTGCACCAGCCCCCAGCCCTCTGGTAAGCTTGGTACCGATTTGGATTTTATGTTCTGCTTTAGACAGATACAAGGCCTGGGCGTCAGTGTTGACAGCAATAAATTCTACACCTTTTAGGCCGCTTTCAATCATGCGGTTAACGGCATTGCTTCCTCCTCCACCCACACCGATTACTTTTATTTGCGCAAACTGGTGAATATCCATCTCGAACTCTAGCATCAGACCTTTTCCCCTTTCTTATATCTGCAACTCTCGTTAGTTTAACACATAATCATGAGTATCTTAATGTTTATTCCACAAGTAAAGGAATTTTCCCTTTTTTTAGGACATGATTTTTTATTTTTTTCTTTTGATTACGGGTGCAGTGTTATAACGTAAATCAATGTATTCTACTGTCTGGTTGTTAATAATGGCTCCGTTCTGTAAGAGCAGTTCCTCGATGATTTTTACCTTTCTTTCCATCTCTTCGGGTTCGCCGAAACGAATTTCCACACCCTGCAAGGTTTTAAGGGTAATGGTCTGGGGGGATGGAGCAATAATTTCCGTAACGTTTTCCTTTAATACTTTGTCCATCATTTGGATGAGACGGAGGGCTGCACTTAATCCTGGCTTCGAAAGCCGTGATCCGGGTCCTAAGTTGTTTTCCAAGGGAACACCGCTCACCACCGGCAGGTGCAGGTCCTTAAAATCCTGTACCTTTTTTATGTAAACACCTTCATCATCTATCTGGAGAAAGCCATCGGGACTGACCACAAGGGCAATAGGTGTCCTTTCTGTTATCTGAAGCAGCAAAGTACTGGGAAGCCGTCGCTTGACCTCAACTTTCTTAACACTGGGAAGCATCTGAATCTTATTGCTAACTGCCTTGGTATCTATCTTAAAAAGGTTGACACCTGGGGCCAACCCACTTTGCTCTACGATTGTCTCTTTAGAAACAGCATTGTTCCCTCTTACCTCTATTTGCTGCAAAGCATAAAAAGCTGAATTCAAAAAGTAATAGCCAGATAAAATGGCCAAAAATAATAAAAAAAGCCACAAACCTAAAACGGGCGCGGCGTTTCTTTTTTTCCTACGCGGATGACCTTGGTTGTGAGGATGTAAAACTTGTCTCACTTTGTCCTCTCCTACCTCTGGATGATTCGACATTATTATAGCAAAAAGTCCCTACTTGTCCAAGGTATGGTTAAAAGAGAAAAGGCAAAGCCTTTATCCCTCTTCTTCACTTTTCTTTCCGGTTGTGGGGTCCCTTGCTGTCACCGTTTACTCTCAGGATTTGAGCCCCTAACCCCCTTAGTTTGAATTCAAACCTTTCATATCCCCTGTCTATATGGTAAACCTTTTCCAAAACTGTGGCACCATGGGCAGCCAGACCGGCAATCACCAGGGCAGCCCCTGCACGCAGGTCTGATGCTTCCACATGGGCTCCTGTCAACCGTTGCACACCTTTGACAATGGCAATCCTGCTTTCCACGTGGATGTCAGCACCCATACGACGCAGTTCATCAACATGTTTAAAACGGTTTTCAAAAATGGTTTCGGAAACGATACTGGTGCCTTCCGAAATGGCCATCAAAGCCATGATCTGCGCCTGCATATCGGTGGGAAAACCGGGATAGGGCATTGTTTTATAATCCACACCCCTGGTAGGACCTTGATAAAAGACCCGGACGCAATCGCCCTTTTCTTCTATCCCCACACCTGCTTCTTTCAGCTTGGCAATGACAGCTTCAATATGCTCGGGAATTACGTTTTCAAGGCAAACATCTCCGCGGCTGATGGCTGCGGCTACCATAAAAGTTCCCGCTTCGATACGGTCCGGTATAATGGTATGTTCGGTAGAACCTAATTCTCGAACTCCTTGAATCTTGATGATGTCTGTGCCGGCACCTCTGATTTTAGCTCCCATACCGTTTAGAAAATTTTGCAGGTCCACAATTTCCGGTTCCCTGGCAGCGTTTCTTATGATCGTGACACCATCAGCTAAAACTGCAGCCATCATGAGATTCTCCGTAGCCCCTACGCTGGGAAAATCCAAGTAGATCTCGCTTCCCGTGAGTTTAGTGACCTGGGCCTCGATATAGCCATACTTTTCGGTTACTTTAGCGCCCATGATTTTCATTCCCCGCAAATGCTGGTCCATGGGTCGGGAACCTATGGAGCAGCCGCCCGGATAAGCTAACTTCACCTGCTTAAAACGGGAAAGCAGAGGCCCCATAACCAGATTAGATGCCCGCATCATCCGCGTTAATTTTTCGGGAACTTCCAATGTGCTTATCCGCGAAGCATTCACCACCATAGTATTACCCGTAAATTCTACGTGGGCGCCCAGGCACTCCAGAACCTCTTTCATGACAAAGACATCACTCAGCCTGGGAACTTCATGAATGGTACAAACCCCCTTAGACAGGAGACAGGCGGGTAAGATGGTCAAGACTGCATTTTTGGCACCGCTTACACGCACAGTTCCTGACAACCTGTTCCCGCCGACAATTACATACTTTTCCATTATCTTTCACCCCCAGATGCCTAAATTCCTAAGAAGATCACTTCAGTTTCCAGGGTTATCGAAAATTTTTCCTGAACTGTTCTTTGCACCTCCTCAATTAACTGGATAATATCCGCGGCTTTGGCTTTGCCTAAATTCACAATAAAATTAGCATGTTTTTCCGAAATTTGGGCATCCCCTACGCGCCAGCCCTTAGCCCCCGCAGCCTCAATCAAGCGCCCCGCCGAGTCCCCCGGAGGATTTTTAAACACGCTTCCCGCATTGGGAAGGTGGAGAGGCTGTTTGGCCTCACGTTCCCGCAAATATTTCTCCATAGAGTTTTTCATCTGCCCAGGGTCACCGGGCTGTAAAGTTAAATTCACTTCCACCACAAGTTCTTTTTTATTTTTTAAAATACTGCTCCGGTAATTAAACTTTAGTGCGTCTTTAGCATATATTTTAAACCTTCCCTCTTCAGTGAGCGTGGTTACCCGGGAAACCACCTGACTCAAGGAGGAGCCGTGGGCTCCTGCATTCATGATGACCGCTCCTCCTAAAGTTCCCGGGATACCTGCGGCAAACTCCAGTCCAGCCAGGCTTTTTTTATAAGCCTCCTGAGACAAAAAAGGCAAGGATACACCTGCCCCTGCGGTGACCCGCATCCCATCCCAGACTATTGTTTTTAGCTTTTTTGTTTTGATAACTACACCCTTGAGTCCCCGGTCGGACACCAGCACATTGGAACCGGAACCAAGAAGCGTAACAGGAATCTGGTATGTAGAACTTATTCTCAAAATTACAGCACAGTCCTCCGGTGATTCCGGCAGGCACATGATTTCCGCCGGACCGCCTACACGCCAGGTCGTATGTTTACTTAGGGGTTCATTCATGCGAATCTCAAAATGGCCTGCTTCTTTTAGCTTTTGGTAAAGCTCTCCTGTATCCATCGTTATCTCCTCAAGCTTTTGCTGTCTCTTTTTCCTTCAAGGCCCGGACCAGTTCCTGGCCCACGGTCCAGATGTTCCCCGCTCCCAGGGTTAAGACCAGGTCACCTGGCTGTACAATCTCTAGCAGTCTTTTCGTAATATCATTTTTATCCGCTATGTATTCCAAGGTCTGGTAGGTCTGCGCCCTGATCTGCTCGGCGATAAGCTGAGCGCTGACGCCTGGAATAGGCTTTTCCCCGGCGGGATAGATTTCGTTAAGAATCAGTATATCGGAATCTGTGAAAGCCGTACCGAACTCATGGGCCAAAAGCTGGGTCCGGGTAAAACGATGGGGCTGGAAGACAGCCACCACACGCTTAGGTCTGGTGGTCCTGGCCGCCGCCAAGGTTGCTTTTATTTCCGTGGGATGATGGGCATAGTCATCTACTACCTGAATGTCGTTGACCCGGCCAACATGTTGAAACCGTCTCTGTACCCCGTGGAAAGACTGGAGACCATTCACGATCTCTTGAAAGGTAAGCCCGCAGTTAATACCCACGGCTACTGTCGCTAAGGCATTCAAGACATTATGTTTCCCGGGTACGTTGAGGAATATTTCTCCCAGGGCCTTTCCCTGCTGCAGCACTGTGGCGCTGGTAGTTATCCCATCCAAATTAATATTTACGGCGGTAAAGTGAGCCTCTGGAGTAAACCCGTAGGTAATGATTTGGGTTTCTCCCTTAAGCTGGGGAATCATTTTGGAGAGCACTGGGTCATCGAGGCAAAGTACGGAAAAGCCCTCTTTGGGTGTCCGGATGATAAATTCCCGGAAGGCTTTTTGAATGTTTTCCCGTGTACCGTAGTAATCCAAATGGTCATCTTCCACATTGGTAACCACGGTAATGGTTGGTTTCAGTTTTAAAAAAGAACCATCGGACTCATCCGCTTCGGCCACCAGGTATTTTCCGGTGCCTAATTTGGCATTTCCACCTATATCGTTCAGTTCACCCCCCACCACCACGGTGGGGTCATAACCATTTTTCTCAAATATGAGGGAGATCATGGAAGTCGTTGTTGTTTTTCCATGGGCTCCCGCTACGGCTATGCCTTTTTGCAAATCCATCAGATGTCCCAGCATTTCCGCCCTCTGTATGACTGGGATCCCTAATCGTTGTGCTTTCACCACCTCTGGATTATCTTTGGGTACGGCGGAAGATACCACAACTGTGTCTACTCTTTTGTCTAAATTATTCTCCTGGTGTCCCCGGTAAATAGAGGCACCCATGCTTTCTAACCTTTTAGTGACCTCTGAACTGCTTAAATCAGAACCTGAAACTTTATATCCTAGTTCCAACAAGACCTTAGCTATACCACTCATTCCGGCGCCACCGATGCCAATAAAGTGCATCCATTGCTTATCCGTCACTGGTTTTCATCCCCTTCCGTGTTTCCTTGTGCTGTCTGATAAAAAAGCCGCTTCACGGCTTTCGCTCTCCGCTACCCGCTTCCCGCTACCCGGAAAAATATTTCCCGTACGGGAATTGGGGATAGGGAAAAAGAATAAAAAACGCTTGTGCGGCTTCGTGAACCGTTAACTGTTAACCGTTAAAAAAATAAAACGCCCTACCCACTCGTAGTTTACTATATATGCAGGATCCTAATAAGGTGTTACAGAGGCAGACATTCTTATACCTTAAGCTTGTCCCCCCCTGGAAGTTACTCGCTGCCCGTTACCCGGGCCAGTTACTAGTTACTAGTTATTAGTTACTAGTGGTTTTTCAGGTGTCGGAAATCGGATAGCGGAAATCGTTAACCGGTCACCGGGTACTGGTCACTGAATTCGGGCGTCAGGAGACTGGGAGCGGGGATCGCACCCAAGATTATACTAAGCTTCTAATTACCTGTAATATCTTCTCGGTTGCGTCAGGTTTTCCTGCGTTTTTGCTGGCCACGGCCATTTGCTTTCTCCTGTTTTCAGCAAAAAGAATTCCTTGAACAGATTTTAGGAGTATTTGTCCCGTGAGAGCCTTATCTAAAATCATTTCCGCAGCACCTGCATGGACCAGGGCCCTGGCATTGTATTCCTGGTGGTTTTCCGCAGCAAAAGGGTAAGGTATTAAAACGGCCGGTACTCCTTTGGCCGTCATCTCCGCCAGGAAAGTAGCCCCCGCCCTGGTGACACACAAGTCGGCACAGGCCAGGGCATACTCCATTTGGGAAAGATAGGGTCTTATAGTAATATTTCCACAATTCGCCAGGTCTATACCTGCCGCGGCCAGGTCTCTCTTGAATTCCTCGTAACCGCTTTGGCCGGTGATATGGATAACCTGAACCCTGGAGTCGGAGGCTAACCTCTTTAACACATACACAAAAGCCTGATTAATACTTTTGGCCCCCCTGGACCCTCCTACTCCCAGGAGCGTCAGCTTATGGGGGGAAAAGTTAAAATACTTCAAGCCTTCTTCCCGTGTAGTCTGTAAAATCACGGGCCTCACGGGCAGCCCCGTGAGATTTAGTTTGCTCTTCACCTTGGGCGGAAAAGCTTTCTCCGATTCGGGAAAGGTGAGAAGAATTCTTTCCACCCAGCGGGACAAAAATTTATTGGTTAACCCCGGCAGGGCATTCTGCTCATGGATGACAGTGGGGATACCTTGCCTGGCGGCAGACCATACTACGGGGAGGCAAACATACCCTCCCGTCCCTATCACTATCTGCGGCGAAAACTCACGAATGATGCGGGCGGCCTGGCGTGTCCCCAGTAACGCTTTCCAGCCTGCTTTGAAGACTTGAAACGACAGCTGGCGCCGCCAGCCTTCCACATCCACTGTTTTAAAAGCCAGTCCTGTTTCCGGGACGATCTTGCTTTCTAAACCTTCTTTCGTCCCCACAAAAAGGATTTCCGTTTTGGGCCATTCTTTTAAAATGGCCTGACCGATGGCAATAGCCGGATAAATATGACCACCCGTACCCCCGCCCGTTAAAATGACACGCATGTAGCTCACTCCGTTCGAGTTGGTAGTTGTTAGTCACTATACCACCTAATATAATATGCTAACAACTACCAACTATCAACTAACAACTAAATTAAAAAGCCCAGGGCCTAAGCCCTGGTTCATGGACTGTTGCTGTAGCGTGAGATATTTAAGAGAATACCGATCCCCACCATGGAGAATAAGAGTGAGGAACCACCGTAACTGATAAAGGGTAAACTGATCCCTGTTACGGGCAAAAGCCCTGTGACTACGCCCATATTCATAAAGGCCTGGGACACAATCATCGTCGTGATCCCCACCGCTAAGAAACTGCCAAAAGCATCGGGGCAGGTCAGGGCAATCCTGTATCCCCGCCAGGCCAGGAGGAAAAAGAGCAGGATAACAAAAAAGGCACCGACAAAGCCCAGTTCTTCTCCCAGAATAGCAAAAATGAAGTCTGTGTGCTGCTCAGGCAAAAAATCCAGTTTTTGCCTGCTGTTACCTAAGCCCATACCAAATAAACCACCGGAACCCAGGGCATAAAGAGAGTTGACGGTTTGATACCCTTCCTTGGAGGCGTGAGCCCAGGGATCTAAATAGCCTATAATACGGTTTAAACGGTAAGGTTCCTGGATAATCAGGGCGGCTACCCCCACTACACCGCAGAAACCTAAGAATAACAAATGAGCCCAGCGTGTCCCGGCAGCAAAAAGCATGACTACTGTGGTTCCGGCGATGGCCACGGTGGTGCCCAGGTCAGGCTCCAGCATAATCAAACCACCTACCAGGCCGATTAATAAAAGGTAGGGACCAAGCCCCAGCATGAAGTTTTTAATCCGAGGCCCAATTCTGCTCAATCCTTTGGCCACGAACATAACCATACAGAGTTTCATAATTTCCGAGGGCTGAAGGTTGGTAAAGCCCAAGTTAATCCAGCGCCGGGAACCTTTGACCTCTACGCCCACGTGGGGAATGAGTACAAGAACCAGCAGAATAAGTGTCACGACAAAAGCCAGATTGATCAATGGTTTTAAGCGAAAATAATCGATTTTCATCATAATAATCATGGCGATAACACCGATAATTCCCCAGGTCATCTGCTTCCGCACATAAAAATAGGGATCCTTTTCCAGCGTATCGTAATAACTGGCACTGAAAACCATGATAATCCCCAGGGCCAAAAGCAGCATAACGGTAAAAAATATGATGATGTCCGGCGAGCCCTTCTTAAAACCCATAGCAATCCTCCCACTCCTGTCTTCGGAGCATTACTTTCAGACGCTTACCGTTTACCGATATCCGCTATCGGATAGTGCTTAATTAGTAATAGGCTTTTCAGTTAGCGCTTACCCGGTTTCCTTCACTGGTCACCGGACTTTGATCGCCAATGTTTAGCTAAGCGGAGGTCGGAAAGCGGATGTCGGAAGTCGTTAGTCGTTTTTCGCCAGCTCATGCACTAATTCTTTAAACACTTCTCCCCGGTGTTCATAACTTCTAAACATGTCAAAACTGGCACAAGCCGGTGAAAGTAAAACGATATCGCCTTGATTTGCCAAATCCCGGGCTTTATATACTGCATCTTTAAAAGTTTCCACCCGGTAATAGTTGTAGTAACCGGTTTTCTTCACGGCTTCCTCAATCTCGCCCGCAGCCTGGCCCACCAGGACAAGGGCTTTGACTCTATCTTTGATCATTTCCGCAAAGGAGGTAAAATCACTGCCCTTGCTTTTTCCCCCCGCTATCAAAATGATAGGGTCGGGATAGGCCTCCAGCGCTTTAATAGAGGCATCGGGATTTGTCCCCTTGGAGTCATTGATGTATCTCACGCCATCAATGTTTAAAACCGGTTCTAGCCTGTGAGGCACCCCCGGGAAGGTACGCAGGCTCCTCTCCAGGCTTTCCGCGGAAACTCCCATGAGCCACCCTGCCCCCACTGCTGCCAGAGCATTTTCCAGGTTGTGACTGCCTTTGATGAAGATTTCTTCCGGTTTGATTACCGGTACAGTCTTACCCTCAAGTTTTACCACCAGGTAGCCGTTTTCCACACAGATACCCTCTTCTAAGATATGCTTGCGGCTGAAGAATAGAACTTTCGCCTTGGCTAGACCCGCCAAAGCCCGGGTCTCCCGGTCATCCCCGTTAAGAATGAGCCAGTCCTTTTCATCCTGGCGGGCAAATATCTTGGCCTTAGCTTTGATGTAGCCTTCTAAGGAGCCGTGCCAGTCGATGTGGTCGGGTGTGATGTTTAAAATCAGGGAGATAAAAGGTTTAAAGGATTCTGTGGTTTCCAATTGAAAACTGGAGGCTTCCAGGATTGCCACATCCTGAGGTTGAAGCTGTTCGGCTTCGCTGATAAAAGGAACGCCGATGTTTCCCCCCACAAAAGTCTTAAAACCGGCATCTTCCATGATCTGCCCAATGAGAGCAGTAGTGGTAGTTTTCCCGTTGGTCCCTGTCACCACAACCATTGGCGCTTTAGTAAAGCGGGAGGCCAGTTCCATTTCACTCCATACCGGGATGTTCCTCTCCCTGGCTTCAGCCACAGGGGGAATGGTCAGGGGTACACCGGGGCTCACGATCACCAAATCCGGCTGCAATCCGGCAATATCCCCATGGGCTCCCAATAAGAGTGTTATACCCATCTTCTCCAGGTTATGTAAACTTCTTTCCTCTAAATTTTCCCGGGTCTTAATATCATTTAAATAGACACGGGACCCGTGGGATGCCAGAAACTGGGCGGCAGCCATACCGCTCTTACCGGCCCCGATGACCACAACGACTTTTCCTTTTACTTCCATACCACAATCTCCTTTTTTAATACTCGCGATCAGAGTCCAGTGTCCAGTGTCCGGTTAATTCACTGGTCACAGGTCACGGGTCACTGGTCACTGATTTCGGTCACTGGTCACTCAATGAATCCTGCTTTAAAGCACCATGGCTACTGCTATACTTGCAAAAAGCGCCGCTCCTGTCCAGAAGACCAGGACAACGCTCTGTTCAGACCAGCCCGATAGTTCAAAGTGATGATGTAAGGGACTCATACGAAAGACCCTCTTACCCGTAAGCCTAAAGGATATGACCTGGATAATCACGGAGAGGGTTTCTAAAACGTAAATCCCTCCCAGTAAGGGGAGAAGAAGCTCTGTCTTCGTAACCACCGCCAAAGCGCCAATGGCTCCGCCTAAAGCCAGGGATCCCGTGTCGCCCATGAACACCCGGGCCGGGTGGATATTAAAAAAGAGAAATCCCAGACACGTTCCTACCAGGGCTCCGCTAAATACGCTCAAATCTACTAAACCCCAGGCTTCTGTAATCAACAGGTAAGCCAGGGCGGAAAACAGTGTAACACCCGCCGCCAGGCCGTCCAATCCATCGGTCAGGTTTACGGCATTACTGGCGCTTACCACCACAAAGATGGCAAAAGGGATATATAACCAGCTCAGAGAGAAGCTTAAAGCAGTGCCGGGAATGAGGACTTCTGTTCCTCTCCCCAGGTTCACCATGGCTGCATAAGCCAGAAGACCGGCTAAAATGATTTGCCCTAAAAGCTTTTCCCTGGCTTTTAATCCCAGGGGCCTTTTCATTACAACCTTAATAAAATCATCTAAAAAACCGATGATACCAAAACCTAAGGTTACCAAAAGCATAATGGCGATCTCTGTGGTAAGGCCGCGGACCAGGAGGGTTCCCAGGGTTAAACTCAGAAAAAACATGATACCGCCCATGGTTGGGGTACCGGCTTTTTGTAAGTGCCCTTTAGGTCCATCCGTACGTATATGCTGTCCAAATTTAAGCCGTCGTAAAAAAGGAATTAAGAGAGGGCCACTTACCAGACAGGTGGCACTCGCAATGATACCTGCCATCAAAACGTCCTGCACAAAAATAACCTCCTCGAGATCTAACCCCCATCGCCCACACAGAGCGCTTACATTACTGAAGGGCCTGGCCTTCCAGGATACCTGCCACTATTTCCTCCATTCTGACAGCCCGGGAGCCTTTGATTAAAACAACATCACCTGTTTTTAATATATCCCTTAAGTAGGATAATGCTTCGGCGTTATTCTGGCAAGTCTTTATTTTATCCGGGTTCATCCCCGCCTCTTGAGCCCCCCGGGCGATCATGGAACCCAGGGAACCTACGGTAATAAGATATGCAACGTCCAACTCATTTGCCCTATGGCCTACCCGGAGATGTCCTTCTTCCGCATAATCACCTAATTCATACATATCCCCCAGTACGGCGATGGCCCGGCCATTTCCCGCGGCAGATTTTAATACTTCTAAAGCGGCTGCCATAGAACTGGGATTGGCATTATAAGCGTCGTTAATTACCTGTATGCCTTTTTCTGGAATATTGATAAATTCTAAACGCATATGGCTTAACCTGGTATTTTCCAGGCCCTCTTTAATTTCCTGCCAGGAAAGACCTAACTGCCGGGCAATGCCCGCGGCAGCCAGGGAATTAAGTACATTGTGCTTGCCGGGAACAGGCAGAGTCACATCTACGCCGGGCCCTTCCTGGGTATGAATCGTAAACTTAATACCGTCTTTACCCAGGTTCTCCATACTATCCCCCCAGATATGACAGGCAGGATCAAGCCCGTACCATAAGAGCGGGCTCCTGACATTGGTTAGCCACGGCTTAAGAATCTCTTTATCATCAATGTTCAGCATCATTCCCCCCTGGGCGGGAATGTGGGATATGAGCTCCGCTTTGGCCTGGGCAATTTTCTCCTGGGTACCCAAAAGTTCCTGATGGGTATGACCGATATTTGTAATAATACCGTGGGTAGGCTCACTGATGCAGCAAAGAAAATCTATCTCCCCCAAACCACGCATGCCCATTTCAATCACCATAGCCCAGTGGGACGGCTCAAGGGATAAAATGGTAAGGGGTAAACCTAATTCATTATTATAATTTCCTGCTGTTTTCAGCACTTCCCCCTTTTGTGCCAGGACAGAAGCCACCATATCTTTGGTGGTTGTCTTACCTGTGCTTCCGGTAACGCCCACAACCGGCCCGTCAAAAGCCTTGCGCACATGTACGGCTAACTGCTGCAGTGCTTTTACCGTATTTTCCACCTGGATCAGGGGAAATTCAGGATCGTTGAAATCTCTCGGCCGGTAATTCACAACGGCACCTGCCGCACCTTGCTCCCTGGCCTGGGCAAGAAAGTTGTGTCCGTCCACCTTTTCCCCTTTCAGGGCAAAAAACAACTCACCTTGCTTTAATTTTCGTGTATCAATACTGGCTCCCCTGGGTTCTACGGACTGGTTACCGCCCAGGGGCACCCCCTTTACTATCTTAGCGATTTTCGCCAAGGATAATCCATACATCCCTCAAGCCTCCCTTTATTTCTTTGCGCCCCATCCTTTAGCCCTTAATGCCTCTCGTGCCACCTCACGATCATCAAAAGGAAATACTTCCTTACCAATAATCTGGTAATCTTCATGGCCTTTGCCGGCAATGACGATTACATCTTTGGTCCGGGCTTCACCAATGGCCTGGTAGATGGCTTCTCTACGGTCAGGGATTTCCAGGAATTCACCGGGTTGCACCACTTTTAAAATCCCGGGCACGATATCATCAATAATGGCCTGGGGATCTTCCGTGCGGGGATTGTCGGAGGTAACAATACATAAATCTGAAAGCCTGGCGGCTACCTCACCCATAATGGGTCGTTTCGTCCTGTCCCTGTCTCCACCGCAGCCAAAAACAGTTAATATACGTCCTTCCGCAAATTCCCGGGCCGTCTGCAGGCAGTTTTCCAGGCTGTCAGGTGTATGGGAATAATCAACAATAACTGTGAAATTTTGTCCCTCATCCACAGTCTCAAAACGCCCGGGAATACCCGGTATTCTCTCTAAACTGGCGATAATCTGTGTGATGGGAATCCCCTCCACCAAACCTACGGCAATGGCGGCCAAAGAGTTATACACATTAAAGATTCCTGTCAGCCTTAATTTTACCGGAAGCCGCTGGTCGGTATAACGTAGGAAATAACTTACCCCCTGGGCAGTTACTTTAACCTCCTCAGCCGTCACATCGGCCGGTGTTTTGACACCGTAGGTAATGACCGGCGATCTGGACATTTCCATCAAAAAACCTGCCTGGGGGTCATCATGGTTAATGATCGCAAACTTTCGTCTCTCCTTCTGGGATTTAACCCCCAAACCACTAAAAAGTTTACCTTTGGCTTCCAGGTATTTTTCCATGGAACCGTGAAAATCCAAATGATCCTGGGTAAGATTGGTAAAGACAGCCACATCATACTCGGTACCACGGACCCGGTGAAGTTCCAGGGCATGGGAACTGACTTCCATCACCACATAACTTACGCCTTTATTCAGCATCTCCCTGAATAACTTTTGTAAATCCGGTGCTTCCGGCGTGGTGTGATGAACAGGTATGATTTCCTCGCCGATCCGGTTATGGATGGTACCGATTAAACCTACCTTTTCCCCGGCATCCGATAAAACAGCCCTGATTAAATTGGTGGTGGTGGTTTTCCCGTTTGTCCCGGTGACACCGATGACGTTCATACTTCTGCTGGGGAAACCATAGAGAGCGCTGCTTAAATCGGCCATGGCTTTACGGGTATCCGCCACCAACACCCAGGGATACTCGTCGGACCGGTATGCCTCATCCTGTATCATCACGGACGCTGCTCCCTTTTTAAGAGCATCGCCGATAAATTTGTGCCCATCGACTTTAAAACCGGGAACGGCCACAAAGAGAGAGCCGGGTCCGGCCTCCCGGGAGTCGTAGCTAATATCTGTAATTTCACCTTTGCTTTCTCCCCCCTGGGCTAAAACCTCTGTATATTTGATAAGATCCGTTAACTTCACAGTTCAACACCCCTCTCTGGTAAATTATTCCTACAAGTCTAGTATTACCCGCCGTGCCGTAACGTAAGCAGCAACTGATCTACGCTTCCCGCTTCCCGATATTCGACGTCTTTTTTTGCGAATACGGCTTCGCCTCCCGATATCCGATATCCGATTTCCGTGTTTAGTTGCTTCCTAGTCCACATTCTAGTACAGCATTGTCGGAATTCGGCAGTCGGAGAACGGAAGTCGGTAATCGGTAGTCGGATAACAGAAGTCGTTAGCAGTGACGGTTCGGAGTGGATGTTTTTCGCTAAAAGAAAGACCGCTCTTAGCGGCAAGTTTTCTACTAAGTTGAATATCATAAAAATCGGAAGTCGGAAAACGGTAAGCGGAAAGCGTACAGGTTACGGTCCCGCAGGTACAATGGTTGTTTGAGATTGGGGCTCCATCACCACAGTGATGGTGCTGCCTATGGCAATTTGCATTCCCGGTTCAGGTTCCTGGCGAATCACGACCCCGCTCCCTTGAACTTCCAGGTTAAAGTTTAACAGCTTAACAATTTCTTTGGCCTCCGCCAGATTCTTCCCCGTTAAATCGGGCACCGCCACGGTTTCCGGCTGGCCTTGGTGCGCCGGCACACTGGTATAGAGAATTACCTTCCCGCCCTCCGGTAGCTCGCTGCCTGGCAGCGGAAGCTGGGCCTTGACCTTGGTCCCATCGCCGTAGATATCAAGTTTTAACTTTAATTTTTCCAGGGAGTTGCGGGCCTCCTTGATCTCCATCCCCGTCAAATTGGGAACACGTACTGTTTTCTGGTTATTTTGGGTTAATTTTTCCGGTTCCACCTGGACGGGAACTTGCAGGTAACGCAACGTATCCCGCACAATATTCTTGAAGACAGGGGCAGCCACCTGACCACCGTAATAGATACCTTGCGGAGAATCCACAATGACTAAAACCACTACACGGGGGTCATTTACCGGGGCCACGCCCATAAAAGAACCGATAAACTCGGTGCTGGAATACCCGCCTCCGGGGATAATCTTTTGCGCTGTTCCTGTTTTACCGCCGGCTCTATACCCTTCGATATAAGCGTTTTTGCCGGTACCCTGGCTCACCACTGTTTCCAGTATTTCCAGGAGCATACGGGAAGTTTCCGGGGAAATAACCTGCCTGACTTTTTCAGGTTCAATGGTCTTAACCAGGTTGCCATCTTTATCTCGAATCTCTTTAACAAGCTGAGGTTTCATAAGCCAGCCGTCATTGGAGATAGCGGCAAAGGCTGTAATTAACTGAATAGGTGTTACGGCATTGGCCTGCCCTATGGACATGGTAGCCAGGTCTATATCCTTGGCCCGTTCTTTGGGAACAAGAATACCTGTAGCCTCTCCGGGCAGCTCAATATTGGTCTTCTTCCCAAACCCAAAGCCATACAGGTAACGATAAAAAACATCTTTACCTTCTCTTAGTCCTACTGTAACAAAGACTGGGTTACAGGAATTCTGTACCCCTTCCACAAAACTCTGACTGCCGTGGGGGCGTCCCCTCCGCCAGCAGTTGACCGTTTCTTTTCCCACTTTAATAAATCCCGGGTCATAAAACCTGTCCGTCGGTTTTACCACACCTTCGTCCAAGGCCCCGGCGGCTGTAACTGTCTTAAAGGTTGAACCCGGTTCATAGGCATCGGAAATAAGAAAATTTCGCCAGACAGAGGCATCGTATTCTTTGTATTTATTAGGTTCAAAAGCAGGCCGCGCCGCCATGGCCAGGATGCGCCCGGTTTTGGGGTCCATGACAATAGCCCCTGCCCTCTTCGGATTTCTCAATTTCATAGTGGCATCCAGTTCCCGCTCCACGATGTACTGGATGGTTTCATCAATAGTCAGGTAGATACTGTTACCGTCCTGGGGCGGGACATATTTGTGCAGGGCATCGGGGATCTCCTGGCCTTTGGCATCGTATTCCACCATAATCGTGCCCGGCATACCGCTCAAAATTTTGTCGTAAGTGATTTCGATACCGTTCAGCCCCTGATTGTCAATACCGGCAAATCCCAGGACATGGGCGGCCAGCGGTCCCTTAGGGTAAAACCTTTCAGGCTCTTCCACAAAGTTGATTCCTTCCAAATTCAAAGCTTTTAAGGCCTTGGCCTTCTCATCGGGAACATGACGCTGGATCCAGACAAAAGCCTGGCGCTTGGTAATCAATTCTTTGACCTTGGCCTGGTCCATGCCCAGTATCTGGGATATCTTGGCAGCTGTTTCGTCGACTTTGTTGGCTTTTCTCACCTGGGCAGGTATGGCATAAAAAGAATCTGTACTAACACTAATAGCTAAGGGTTTTCCCTTAGCATCATAAATAACCCCTCTTTTCGCTTTAACCTCCACATTGCGGAAACGCGCATCAAAGGCTTTTTGCTGTAATTCTTGCCCCATGATAAACTGCACCCAAATCAGGCGTAAGGACAAGATAAACAGAAGGCTCATGGAACCCAAGAATATAATGCCAATCCTTTTACGGATGGTGACTGTACTGGACAACTTCCTCACTCCATATGCTGTCTTACCCTTTTCCTATTCCAGCCTTCTCTGATATGACCTTTGTAATGGCCGTAATGATACCGTCCTGAGAAGTATTTGCGGGATTTTGAGCGGGCATTTCTCTTACTGTCTGGGAAGCCGGTACTGACGTATTGGTGGTAGTGGCTTTGATGGCCAGATACTCTACTCCGGGATTCTTAATCATACCCATCTGAGTAGTAGCTACTTTCTCAATACGATCCAGAGACTTAAGCCTTGCTATCTCTAATTTTAACTTTTCATTCTGCACTTGCATAGCCGCAATATCCTTTTTACCCTGACTTATTTGCCAGTTGAGATGGGCTATCCGTGCTTTCAGATAGGTGTAGGACAGACCGGTGAAAAACATGATACCAATAAGAGAAATCCCCAAAACTACAACTAAGAGGGGAGAAGGACGTTTTTTAATCCTGACTTTTGTTTGTTTCTGTTGCTCAAATTTTTCCCGGTAATAAGGCTGGTAAGCATAATCAGATCCGACAGCCCGTTTGGTCGCTAGTATCAAGGGTATTCACCTTCTCTCTCCTTTAGAACTTATGAAAGCTTCTCCACCACCCGTAATTTTGCACTGCGTGCCCGGGGGTTGTCTCTTAGTTCTCTTTCACCGGGTAAAACCGGTTTGCCGGTAAGAATTTTCACTTTAGGTTTGTTATTACACACACAGACAGGCAGCTCTTTGGGACAGATACAACCCCTGGCCAATTCTTTGAAAGTATCTTTGGTAATCCTATCCTCCAGGGAATGAAAAGTGATGACGGCCATTCTTCCCCCAGGCTTAAGCCGCTCTATTCCCCCGGCAAAAGCCCCGGGGAGGATGTCCAGTTCCCTGTTGACAGCTATCCGTAAAGCCTGAAAAGTACGTTTAGCGGGATGAGGCCCTTCACGCCTGGCCCCACTGGGTATGGCCTTTTTGATAACCTCTACCAGCTCCCCGGTGGTTTCTAGCGGCTTTATCTCCCGTTCCTTGACAATGAATTGCGCGATCCGTCTAGCCCAGCGTTCTTCCCCGTACTCTTTAATAATTTCACTTAACTCCTCCAGGGAAGCCTTATTCACCAGGTCATAGGCACTGCCCGGTTTCGTTCTGTCCATCCGCATATCCAGAGGGGCATCATGTTGATAACTGAAGCCCCGTTCTGCTTCGTCCAACTGGTACGAGGACACGCCCAGGTCATAGAGAATACCATCTACGCCGTCTACGGCTATTTCCCGGAGCACCTCCTGGAGATGGACAAAGTTGCGGTGGACAATGATAAAAGTATCTTTACCAAAGGGTTCCAATTTTTTTTCAGCCGCTTTGATGGCGTCCAGGTCCTGGTCCAGAGCAATTAATTTTCCCCCCGGCAGGATTCTTTTGAGAATTTCACTGCTGTGCCCCCCTCCCCCCAGGGTACAGTCCACTATGATCTTGCCGGGGAGCGGGGCCAAGTAATCCAGTACCTCCTGGAGAAGAACGGGTGTGTGTTGAAAGTTCATTTATTTCACCTCAAAATCCCAGATCCAAATCCACCATCTTCTCCGCCAACTCTTCATAACTCTTTTCTGTTTCACTGCTATAGCCTTCCCAGGCTTCCTTGCTCCATATTTCCAGGCGGGTACCTACACCGATAATCACCACGTCTTTATTAAGACCGGCGTATTCCCGTAAATTGGCACTAATGAGCACACGCCCCTGTTTGTCAACCTCGCATTCGGTAGCTCCCGCAAAGAAAAAACGGGCAAAGGCACGGGCATCTTTATTGGTAAAAGGTAAATTCTTGAGTTTTTCCTCTAATAACTTCCATTCGGTAAGGGGGTAAACAAACAGACAACCATCCAATCCCTTGGTGGTCATAAACCTGTCTCCCAGAGCTTCACGCAGCTTGGCAGGCATGATGAGCCTACCTTTTTCATCAATGGAGTGCTGGTATTCACCTGTGAACAAGTTGTCTCACCCCACATTACCACCACTTTTACCCACAATCAACCACTTTTCACCACTTCATACCACTATATTCTACCCTGGGATAAAATTTCCTTCTCTTTTTCCCGGGGAAACAGAATTTTTTTTACCCCCTCAAACTGTTTTTCCAACATGGACGGATTTGAGTTGTTAAAAATTTGTTAAAGATAAAGGTGTTTACCAGAAATAACTTTACCCCATCCCCAGCACACGTTTACCGTCAGTATTGGTATCTGCAGTAATTGTGAACTTTACTCCTCTATGGAAGTAGTTACTAGTTATTAGTTACTAGTGAATAGAAAGTCAAGATAAAAACCTATTAGCAAAAACTCAATAGTAGCTCACAAAAATAGAAAGGCGATTGAAACCCCAAGTACAATCTAGGGAATTCAATCGCCTAATTTGTGCTATAAATGACTTTTTAAGTGCCTCAATTTATAAAATTAGGTGTTTCCTACTAAGAACTAGTAACTAGTAACTAGCAACTGGCAACTCACGAGAAGTGCAGCGCTTTCCCAAAAACGCTGTGGGCACTTTCCAGCACGGCCTCGGCCAGGGAAGGATGGGCATGTATAGTGTGGCTGATCTGTTCGGTGGTAATCCCCCAGCGAAGGGCAAGGGTCAGCTCTGCCACCAGTTCTGAGGCCTGCGGGCCCAAAAGATGGGCTCCCAGGATTCTACCGTTTTCGCCGGCGATGATTTTCACCACACCCTGGGCTTCTCCCAGGGTCAAAGCCCTGCCGTTGGCCGTAAAGGGAAACTTGCCTACCTTATAGGTCAGCCCCTGTTCTTTTGCTTCTTCCTCAGTGAGCCCCACATAAGCCACTTCTGGGCTTATGTAAACTGCGGCAGGCACCGCCGAGTAATCCATGGCCTGTCTCTTACCGAAGATATTCTCTACAGCTGTTTCAGCCTCAGCAGTTGCCACATGGGCAAGCATCGGTGATTTTACGATATCTCCAATAGCATATACACCAGGAAGATTAGTCTCCAGATAAGGGTTAACCTTGACAAACCTTCCTTCCAATTCCAATCCCAAAGCTTTTGTCTCTACCCCGGACAAAGAGGGAATCCGCCCTGTAGCCACTAACACCTTTTCCGCAGTCAGGGTCTCCACGCCTTTACTTCCTTCCAGGATAAGAGCCAACATGTTATCCTGTTTTTTAATTTCTAACAGCTTAGTAGATACCTTTATATCCAGGCCACTTTTTTTAAGAACAGGCATTAAACGGCGAACAATTTCCACGTCTACACCCGGCAGGACACACGGTAATAATTCTACCACCGTAACTTTACTGCCCAAAGTCTGAAAGATATTGGCAAACTCCAGACCTATTACTCCTCCGCCGATGATCACTAAGGAAGAAGGAAGTTCTTTTAGATCCAGAGCCTCTTTACTGGTCATTACCCCCGGCAGGTCCAGGCCAGGAATAGGCAGTGAGGCAGGTACAGACCCGGTAGCTAAAATTAAACAATCATTCTCTACTTCTTCCCGGGAACCGTCTGCCAACTGTACTGAGACGAGACGAGGGTTCACCACTGTTCCTCGTCCCCGGAGGACATGGACCTTTTGTTTCGCCATGAGCTGTTGGATCCCGCCCACCAGGGTTTCCACCACCTGGTTTTTCCTGGCCACGATAGCTTGGAGGTTAGGCCTATGGGCCGTACATTCCAGGCCAAAATCGGCGACTTCCTGGATCGCCCTCCAGCGGTGGGCACTCTCCACCCACACTTTTGTGGGTATACATCCCCAGTTCAGGCAAGTGCCGCCCAGACGTTCTTTTTCTATGAGCGTGACCTTAGCCCCTTTCTGAGCAGCCCGCAAGGCAGCAGCATAACCTGCCGGTCCTGCCCCCAGTACAGTGATTCTCATACGACAACCCCCTATCTCATTTATAACTTTTATAACTCCTCTTCATATTAATTATTCTTTTTTCTTTCTTTTCCTGTACAGTAAATAGATAAAACCCAGGAGCAAAAGCAGGCCTGCCAGATACTCCATGTCATATAAAAAATCCGCGATTTTCACCAGTCCCAGGCTAGCCGTGGTCACAGCCAGGCCGGCCAGGATCACCCCTCCGCTTAAAGCCCAGAAGGTGTAAAAGGGTTTGATCCCTAAGAGCCAGGCCAGGATGGCTCCCGACCAGGCCCCCGTCCCCGGTAAAGGCACTGCTACAAAGAGCAAAAGCCCCAGGGCTCCGTATTTTTGTACTCCACTACCTTTCTGCCGGGTCCTTGTTAATACCTTCTGGAAAAAGTTATCCAGGACAGGATACCGGCGCAACCTGCGGCTCAAGGGTTCCAAAAGGCAAATAAGGGGGATGATGGGCAAAAGGTTACCGAAGACTCCCAGGGTCAAAGCCCTGAGGGGCGACATACCCATAGCCAGGGCCAAAGGTATGGTAGCCCGGAGTTCAGTTACCGGCAGAGCCGATAACAGGATAATCTGCCAGTCTGTAGTAGACATCTCTCTTTCTCCGCTTTCGTTAGATGTTCATAAAAAAATTATATAAACAATAGCTAAAATAATGCCTGGGAGACTTAAGATACCAGGCCCTTTTTTAAGGGTATCAGTAGTCTCCCCAGGGGAGACTTATTAATGATTTCCATCGTATCCATAGGCGTGTGGTTTTTTTCCAGCCAGCGGGGAGAAAGCAGGGTGAAGGCAGCAATACCTTTTTTGGCAAAAGGTAAATGATCACTGCTGTGTTTTTCCGTCTTTTCCCAGTGAATCTTCCAGCCTTCCCGCTCAAACTCGCCTAAAATCCCTTTGCTAATCTCATTCTCTCCCCCCGGCCAACCTAAAAGCACCTGATCCTCTCCAAGGTTACCAAGACTGTCCAGGTTTACCACACACTTAATTTTTTCCAGGGGTATGGTAGGGTTTTCGCTGAAGAAACTCGAGCCTAAAAGCCCCTTTTCCTCCGCACCCCAAAAAGCAAAAAGAATGGTATAAGGGGGGACTTGTCCCTTGAGGCTGTTTACCAGTTCCATGACAAGGGCTACCCCCGAGGCATTGTCATTGGCCCCAGGATAAAGCTTGCCTTCGACGGTACCCAAATGATCATAATGGGCACTCACCACAATCACGTCTTCTTTTTTACCGGGTAAAACTCCAAGAACATTTTCACTGATGTTACTTTCTTTGCCGCTTACCTGCCGGAAAGTCATGCGGTTTTCCATCAACACAGGTTCATATTTACCGATAGGAAATGACTGAAAAAATGTTTCTCCATCACCTCCAGGCTTTAGTCCGGCCTTTTTTAGAAAACGGGCCAGGTACAAAGCTGCCTGTGCCTCTCCCTGAGTTCCTCCCTGCCGGCCCGTAAACTTTTTATGGGTTAAGTCTTCTATGTATTGCCCTATCCTGTCCTCAGACGTGGAGCTTTCAAATTTTAGCTGAGGCGTTTGCTGACGGGCACAAGCCGTACACAACAAAAAACAGCAAAATAAGATAAGGAATTTTCTCAAGGCAATGCTCCTTCATTATTAGTTGATAGTTGTTAGTTGGTAGTTGATAGTATATAGTATTAAGTTCGCAGTTCGCAGTGGGCAGTTCGCAGAATAGACCGGGTACCAAATCGGCTTTGCCTCCTGATGTCCGATCTCAACATCCTGTTGCTAATCTCAATTATACTTTTTTACACGCCAAAAAGAAAACCCCCATGCCGTAAAAGCATGAAGGTTCTACTGAACTATTCCGGTTCCCCAAGCGTTACTGGTCACCGGACACCGGTCACTGGTCACTGGTCACGGTTCTTAATTACTCCTGTGCGGCAGCACTTTCCACCTGGCAGCTTAGATCTGGTTTTCCTTCCTCAGCCAGAGCTTCTATCAGGAGGGGTACTACCTGGTGCAAGTCGCCAACGATGCCGTAATCGGCCACTTTAAAGATCGGTGCATTAGGGTTCTTATTGATGGCCACAATGAGCCCTGAATTTTGCATACCCGCTACGTGCTGAATGGCGCCGGAAATGCCGCAGGCAATATACAGCTTGGGATGAACGGTTTTGCCCGTCTGTCCCACTTGATAGGAGGCGGGTACCCAGCCCGCATCTACGGCACCGCGGGAGGCCGCTACCACGCCGCCCAGCTTTTGGGCCAGCTCTTCCAGTACAGCAAAGCCTTCCTGGCTGCCAACACCGCGCCCGCCGGAAACTATAATCTGGGCCTCTTCCAGGTTCACTACTCTGCCGGCCTCTTTCACCACCTCCAGGATGCGAGTACGTACGTTCACCTGATCCTTTTGGTAGGGAGTTCTGATGATTTTTCCGGTACGGCAGCTATCGGGTATTAGCTTTTTCATGACACCGGGCCGCACTGTAGCCATCTGGGGACGGTTTTGGGCACAGAGAATGGTAGCCATCAGGTTACCCCCAAAAGCAGGACGAGTCTGCTGGAGCAGCCTTTGCTCCAGGTCTATGTCCAGTTCCGTACAGTCGGCGGTAAGACCGGTTCCGATGCGCCCTGCCAGGCGCGGTGCCAGGTCCCTGCCGATATTGGTGGCCCCGATGAGCATAATCTCCGGCCTATACTTTTTAATCAGTTCAGCCAGTACCGCCGTGTAGCTCTCTGTACGGTAGTTTTTCAGTTCCGTGTCTTCCACAAGATGCACGATATCTGCCCCATAAGCAAAAAGTTCAGGAACTTTGCTCTCCACCTGATCCCCCATCAGTACCGCCGCCAGCTCTACTCCCAGAGTTTCCGCCAGCCGCTTGCCTTCTCCCAGGAGCTCCAGGGTGATGTTCATAACCTGCCCGTCTCTTTGCTCCGCAAAAACCCAGACTCCCCGGTAATCTTCCGGAGAGACCTCTTCTGTTTTAGCCCTTTCCGTCCTGGTGATAGCCTCTACAGGACAAACTTCCACACAGGCGCCGCACTCTGTACATTTATCATTGATCTTGGCTACGCCGTCTACCATTTCAATGGCCCCAAAAGGGCAGGCGCTGACACAAGCTTCACAGCCTATACACTTAGTTGGCTCGATTATTACTGTCATCTTGCTACCTCCTACAACACATGTTTGGCCAGCAGTTCCTGCCGGAGAACCTGTACAGCTTCTTTGGCCGTTCCTTTGATGATGACCCCCGCTTCCTTGGCTTTAGGCGCAAAGGAGCGTTTAACCTGGGTGGGCGAACCTTTCAGCCCCAGTTTTTCAGGGTTGCCGCCTATGGTTTCCGCTGTCCAGGTTTCTACTTCTTTCTCGTCAAAGGCGGCCACAATGCCGTAAGCCGAGGGATAACGGGGGGTATTTAATTCCTTTACCGCGGTCAAAAGCACCGGCAACTGGGCTTCCACCACCTCGTAACCATCCTCCAAAGCCCGCTCTACCACGACTTTATCTTTTTCCACAGCCAGGATTTTCTTTACATAGGTCACCTGAGGGATATCCAGGTGTTCAGCTAATTCGGGACCTACCTGGGCTGTATCGCCGTCAATGGCCTGGCGGCCGCAGAAGATGATGTCAAACTGGCCGATCTTTTTCACGGCCTGAGCCAAAGTATAGGATGTGGCCCAGGTGTCAGCCCCGGCAAAGGCTCTGTCGGTCAGGAGGATGGCTCTGTCAGCCCCCATGGCCAGGGCCTCCCGCAAGGCATAATCAGCCTGAGGGGGTCCCATGGTCAACAAAGTAATACTGGCTCCCTTTTCTTCTTTCAACTGCAGGGCCGCTTCCAGGGCATTTTTGTCATCGGGGTTGATGATACTGGGCACCCCTTCCCTGATCATGGTTCCTGTCTTGGAGTCTATCTTCACCTCATTGGTATTGGGTACTTGCTTTAGGCAGACAATGATCTTCATGTTCAATTCCTCCACTATTTCAGGGTGTTTCCGGCAATAACCATGCGCTGGACTTCGGAAGTCCCTTCATATATCTCGGTGATTTTGGCATCACGCATGAGGCGCTCCACTTTGTACTCCTTCATGTAGCCGTAGCCGCCATGGATTTGTACTGCCTTCACCGTATGTTTCATGGCCGCTTCCGATGCAAAGAGTTTAGCCATGGCCGCTTCTTTCGAGAAAGGCTTCTTCTTATCTTTGAGGACAGCGGCACGATACACCAGAAAACGGGCCGCGTCTATGTCCGTGGCCATATCGGCAATCATCCACTGGATGGCCTGGAAATTGGACAAAGGCTTGTTAAACTGCTGGCGTTCTTTCGTATAGCGAACACATTCGTCGAGGGCAGCCTGGGCAATGCCCAAGGCCTGGGCGGCTATCCCAATACGGCCGCCATCCAGGGTCTGCATGGCTATCTTGAAACCGTCCCCTTCCTTACCCAGCAAGTTTTCTTTAGGGATGCGGCAGTCCTGGAAAATCAATTCCGTAGTGCTGGAAGCCCGGATCCCCATTTTGTGTTCTTTAGGACCGAAGGTAAAACCAGGGGTCCCTTTTTCTACAATAAAGGCACTGATTCCTTTGAGCCCTTTAGCGGGATCGGTCATGGCAAAGACAATATAGACATCGGCACAGCCGCCATTGGTAATAAAGATTTTGGTACCGTTCAGGATATAGGCATCACCATCCAATACCGCTGCGGTCTGCTGGCCTGCTGCATCTGTACCCGCGTTAGGCTCTGTTAAACCAAAAGCACCCAAAAGTTCTCCCTTAGCCATGGGAACCAGGTACTTTTCTTTTTGCTGGGGTGTGCCAAACTGGTAGATAGGATGGCAGCCCAAAGAGACATGGGCGGAAAGAATGACCCCTGTGGCTGCACAGGCCCGGGATATTTCCTCCACAGCCATGATGTAGGTCAGGGTATCGGCGCCTGCTCCCCCGTATTCCTTAGTAAAAGGTAAACCCAAAAAACCCAGCTTCCCCATTTTTTTCACAGTATCCCAGGGAAATTCGCCATTTTCATCAATTTCAAAGGCTTTAGGCGCTACTTCCTTTTCGGCAAATTCCTGAAACAATGTTCTGAACATCTCCTGCTTTTTCGTTAATTCAAAATCCATTTCCTATCCTCCTTGGTTCGTGATTGTGTTCACTTTCTCTATTTACGTTAATTCTACACATTTTGCCCTATTTTGACAATAATAATGCCTCCTTTTTGCTTGGTGTTATGTTTCTTATGCAATTCTCATGCCAATTCTTCAAAAATATTATGAAACAACCAAAGAAGCCGGAGAATCCCAGGTTTGCGGGATTTCCGGCTCATCACAGTTTAATTGGATCTGTCCGGCTATGTAGCCAACAATTATTCGTCTTGTCCAAAAAAATAGACACATTTTCTATGATTATGGACTTGCTTTTTGCTTTACCATCTTACGGATACGGATACTGTCTCCGGTAAATTTCAGGACTTCAGCGGTTCCCATAATCCTGTCGCTGATCCGGTCCTCGTAGATGGCCCCAATATCATTAGGGCTAAGGTTAGAACTAATGACCCAGGATAAATTATGATTAATCCGTTCATCCAAAAGCAAAAGCAGCTGTTCACGGGCAAAATCCGTAAGGTTTTCCGCCCCCAGGTCATCCATGATTAAAAGCTCCACCCGGTAGAGGGATTCCAAACCTTGCCCCGTGTACAAATCGTTTTTATCCAGCTTAAACTTATGTTCTCTTAAAAGATCCAATAGCCTGCCGACTTTCATATAGACTACACCGACTCCCGCCTGCAGGGCGTAATTGGCTATGGCGCTGCACAAATGGGTTTTACCCGTGCCTACCGCCCCGTAAAGCAGGAGATTGCCCGCCGGCTGCCGGCAGCTGATTTTCTCGGCAAAGTTCAGCGCCTTTTCCAGGATACCCTTATAATGTTCCGCATCTTCATACCATTGCAGGGAAAAATTAGCGAATGTCTGGTTCACCTGGACCGGTGATAAACCGCTAACCTGCCAGCGTCTGCTGGCTTCCTCCCGTAAGAGGCACTGGCACTTCTTACCCAGCTCTACGTAGCCCGTATCCTGGCAGGCAGGACAATCCCACCAGATTTCATAAATATTATCGGGAAGGTTATATTCCCTGAGTAGTTTCTTCTTCTCCCAGGCTAAAGCCTCCTGGGCCTTGGTCAACTCTTCCCTGCCCATGCCCAGTTTGCCTTTACCCATCTCCAGGAGAGCCAGTTCCAAAGCAAACTGGGAAAAAAGGGTATCTATTTCTTGCAAACGGGGGTATTTTTCATGCAAAAGCCTTAGCCTGGTTTCCCATTCAGCTATTTTTTTTTGTCTTTTCAATCCATATGTGGAAAGGGCCATATTCTTCACCCGCCTAATCTAAGCCCAGCATTTTCTCCAAATCCCTTTTATCCGCACGGCTGTAGCGTTTACCATCACTTGCTGATTTTCTTTTCGTTTGTTGTTTCTGGTCAAATTCCGTGAGTGCCAGTTCCGCACTTTTCAGGTCTTTTACTCCTTTTTCCCGCCAGTTCTGGAGGACACCGTCTATGTAGCTGAAACTTGGATTGTTGGTACGTACGGTCTCTGCCGCCGCCCGCATAATCACTTCGTGGCTAAAACCCCACTGGCGGTGCCATTTGAGGTACATCTCCTTTTGGGGTTTGGTAACCCCGCCATACTGGCCGATACATTTTTTTACTTCCGTCACCTTGTACTGCATCCAATCAAGTTCATTCATGTAAGTAATCAGATCGTTAACAGTGTAAATCCCGCTTTCATAAACCCGTTTGGCCACCGGTTGATAAGCCTGGACCTGGGTCAAGCCCCTTTCAAAGCAGAGTTGCAGGAAAATAAGGATGAACTCGGTGGACCAGCCGTATTTGAGATTAAACTCCTGGATAACCTGTTTTTCTCTGAGATTAAGGGTCAGGTTTCCCCTGGTATGGTCCAGCCATTTTAATATTCTACCATAATCAAAACCGCTCTGCTCTTTAGAAATAACAGAATCTTTCGCTGGCAAATTTTCCTCCCAGGCTTGATAAAGTTTATGCCAAAGAGGGAGAAAAGAAATGGTGCGCTTCTCTCCTTGTCCCTGCCACTGGGCCCAGCCTTCGGAAAGACTCCATTTAATCCACCTGTCCTGAGCTAATTCCTCAGGGGTAAGGGACTGTTGCATCCGTGTTAAAGCCAGAACGAGGTATCCCAGATTCTCTGCAGTTAAATTTAAACTCTGCAAGTTTTCCATAAGCCGGAGGGGTATGGTAATTTGTCCACCTTCCAAGAGCCATTGACTGAAGGCAATATCATTCAAGCGAGTCCCCCCTTCTTCCAATAGTGACCAGAGCCCAGTGTCCGGAGTCCGGTTTATTAACTGGTCACTGGTCACCGGTCACCGGTCACTGATCCTGGTCACCGGTCACCGGTCACCGATCACTGATCCTGGTCACTGGTCACCGTTCACCGAAATCTGCGAACTACCAACTAATTAAAAATCCCTAGGCTAAGATGATTATACCAGACCAGCTTTCCCAGGGGAATGTGACGTTCCTTTTCGAATACAGGTGATACTCATTAAACATCTAAAGATTTTATGACGATGTGCACACCATAGACAATGAGACCTGTGAGGTTTTCTAAATTATTTTGTACATACTTCTGAGCATTTCTGGCTATATCTGGCAGGAAGCCTCCATAACGGGCCGTAATTTCCAGGCGCACCGTCACGCCCTCTTCCCGCATCTCCACGTTGACTTTATTGACCTGGGTAACGCCCTGGGTTTGCAGCACAACATAGGTGGTAATTTGGGCAACCACATGTTCCGTAATGATTAATTTACCCATGAGGCTAAACTTGGGTCTGATGATGGATTTTTCTCCTATTTTCCGCCGGGGCTCGTTCTTTTTACTAAAAAAATATTTCAGAGGATCCACAAGGTAACCGGGAAAATCCCTTTTTACTTCAATGGTAGGAACAGGTATGACATGCATACCGTGGTTTTCCCGCAGTTCCTTAGCCAGCTTCATTTCCCTCTCTGTGGCGATATCCTCAATTTTGATAATTTTACTGGGCCGCGGGATTTCCAGGGCATCGGTAATCTTTTCCACCATGCGGGCAGAAGTCCCCAAAACCAGAACCCGTTCGGGATTTTCCTCCAAGAGACGCTGGCGAACTTGTTGGGCATGCTCCTTATCCAAAAATATTGCCCGCTTCACGGCCTGCATAGCTGTGGCTTCACGTTTGGCCGATTGACCGGCCAGCTTAAGCCCATCTTTTATGAGAAGCCCATCGTCAATCACTGTATCAATCCCGTGCTCATAGGCAACAACCATGGCCCGGTGGCTTTTTCCCGTACCACTGGGACCTACTAAAGCATAGACCTCCAACCAGATTCACCCCCACCATTTCTGTGACTAATTTTAACATAAATAGACTCGTCTCTACAATTATTTGCCGGTTACCGGTATTTCCTGTCCTAAAGAGATTCCTTTTTCTTGCACATCGCACAAAAAAGCGTAAACCTCCACGCCTTCCCGGATACATTCCTCGAGAGCGCGACTAAAATCAGGGTCCCGTTCCCGGTGAGGAGCAAAACTGGTGGCGTCATTTCGTAGAACCAGGAATAAAACCACAGCCCGTAAACCCTGTCTTTTTAAGGCTTTTAGCTCCACCAGATGACGTGTACCCCGTTTTGTTACGGCATCGGGAAACTTGGCTATATGATCTTCTACCAGGTTAACAGATTTTGTCTCCAGCCAGATACTCCCCCGGGAATCCTCCAGGTAAAAATCGAAACGACTTAATCCCCAGGCCGCTTCCCGCTTAATCAAAGTAACATCCCAGAGAGGTTTTATTTTATTCTTACCCAGGGCCGCCACCACCAGGTCATTCGGCAACCGTGAATCAATAGAGATCAATTTCCCCTCTTTTTCTACCAGCAGTAAGTCGTAGGCCGTCTTTCTATGGGGGTTGGTCTCGTCTTTTTGCAACCGGACAGGAGTTCCCGGAAGCAAAAGCTCCTTCAGCCTGCCAGAGTTAGGCACATGGGCCAGGGCTTCCTTTCCGTCTACCTCCACCAGAGCCGTAAAGCGGTTGAGTCTTTCTTTTAATATTCCCTTGATGAAAGGTGGAAATTGAATGTCCATTTTTTCTCCTTTTCTATTTTCCTCTATTCCTGCATTTACCCTGCTTCAAATTAATAATCAGAAAGGCAGAAAAACCTGTGAAGAAATTTCACAGGTAACATGAAAAAGAACTAATTCTTAGGTTCACTGGCCTGGCATTCCCGGCAAACGCCATAAAACTCCAGACGGTGGTTATCTATCCGGTGTCCCGAAACCTCGGCGGTTTCTTTTTCTAACTTGTTCTGGATTGGCAAATCCAGGTCAAAGACCCGCCCGCACTGCCGGCATTGAAAATGGTAGTGATTATGAGGATTGCCGTCAAAACGGCTAAAGGTACTGCCATAGTTCAACTCCATAATCTCCCCCATTTCTTTGAGGAGATTTAGATTGCGGTAAACAGTGCCAAGGCTTAAGTCGGGAATCATTTTTTTAGCTTGTTCATAAATCCAGTCGGCAGTAGGATGGGACTTCGTACCGCGCAGGACCTCCAGGATCACTCTTTTCTGCCTGGTCATGCGTTGTGCTTTCTCCATCAACATCACCCTCATAATAATTATTACTATTATTATATCCTAATACCCTCATTTTCTTCAAGAATAAAGTTGGCCTTCTATACATATTTAAGATATAATTTCCATAGAATATTTTGGTAAGAAATTTTGTTACCTTTTGCGGTATCAAGGAGAGGTCATTATGAAACATTTGGAGTTAATCAGAGAATTAACGCTGGCTCATGGTGTGTCCGGCTTTGAAGGAGAAGTAAGAAAACTGATCAAAAAGCACCTGGAAGGACAAGCCCAATTCAGCCAGGATAACTTAGGGAGCTTAATCTGCATGAAGAGAGGCTCCCAGGAATCTCCCAAAATCATGCTTCCCGGCCATATGGACGAGGTGGGGTTCATGGTCAACAGCATCACCAAAAACGGTTACATAAAATTTATACCCCTGGGCGGCTGGTGGGACCATGTGATGCTGGCCCAGAAAGTAATTATCAAAACAAGTAAAGGCGATATCCAGGGCATTATCGGCTCCACCCCGCCCCATCTCATGTCCGCCAAAGAAAGAGAAAAAATCGTAGAAAAGAAGGACATGTTTATCGACGTAGGGGCCAAAGACAGGGAAGAAGCCCAGGAAGTCATGGGCATCCAGCCGGGAGACCCCATTGTTCCCGACACCACCTTCCATGTATTGAACGGTACCAGGATGATCATGGCCAAGGCCCTGGACGACCGTCTGGGCTGCTGCCTTTTTATCGATGTCATCAAAGCCCTCCAGGATATCCCCCATCCCAATACCGTATACGGGGTAGGCACCGTCCAGGAAGAAGTAGGTTTAAGGGGGGCTACCACCACAGCCAACGTCATTGAGCCCGATATCTGCCTCACCATGGAAGTGGCTATCGCCACGGACGTACCGGGACTGGAAAAAGAGGATGCTGAAGTGAAACTGGGTGACGGCCCAGTACTGACCTTGGCCGATGCCTCCATGATCGGCAACAGAAACCTGCGCAGCTTTGTCATCGAGACGGCCAAAAAAGAAAATATCCCCCTCCAGTTCAATACCATGATGGGGGGCGGCACCGACGGGGGAGCCATCCACAAATTCGGTCCCGGCGTACCCGCTGTAGTCTTAGGGATCCCCTCCCGCTACATCCACAGCCACTATGGCGTTTTCCATTACGATGATTACGAAAACATGGTAAAACTCCTCTTAAGCCTTATCAAAGCGCTGGACTCAGGTACCGTGAACAGGATCAAGTTAGGGGAGTAAACCGAAGAGACAACGCCCATGCCGGGCGCACCGCGGAGAAGGCCAGCATTAAATATGCCGGCCTTCGATATTTCCCTTTCTTTAAATTGTTAACATACACTTATCACTTAATTTTATATCAACTTGTTCCAGTCTTGCTCCCCTTTATCTGGGAAAAGAGCCACTAAAACTTTACAAAGAATCATAAAGAGAATAATAACCCCAAACATTACGGGCAAACCAATAGACATCACCTGTAAAGCCTGCGCAACAGTTTCGCTCATTATTTCGTCCCTCCCTTATTTCACGCCCAGCATAGCCCCGACCACAGCCAGAACCACGCCACCCGCAATTATGGAACCAATCTGTCCTGACACGTTGGCACCAATCGCATGCATGATAATAAAGTTATTTCTGTCTTCCTGGAGGGCCATTTTAGCTACTACTCTACCAGCCATGGGGAAGGCTGAAATCCCGGCAGCACCAATCATAGGATTGATTTTTTCTTTGAGGAAGAGATTCATGATCTTGGCCACGATGACACCGCCCGCAGTGTCAAAAATGAAGGCCACCAAACCCATGGCCATTACCATGATGGTCTTTAAATTAAGGAATTCCTCAGCAGTCATGGTTCCACCAATGGTAATACCCAGGAGCAGGGTTACCAGGTTGGCCAGCTCGTTTTGGGCGGCCTGACTAAGACGTTCCACTACGCCACATTCACGGATCAGGTTACCAAACATCAGAAAACCGACAAGGGCTACACTAATAGGAGCGATAATTCCCGCAATTATTGTAACAACTATGGGAAAAAGTATCCTTACGGTTTTAGATACTTTGACCCCCTCTTTATAGGGCATCCTGATCATACGCTCATTCTTTGTCGTTAAAGCTTTAATAACAGGTGGCTGAATGATAGGAACCAGGGACATGTAAGAGTAAGCTGCTACCGATAGCGGCCCAAGCAGTGATCGGGCAAACTTGTTGGCTACGTAAATGGTCGTAGGTCCATCTGCTGCCCCGATGATACCTACAGCGGCAGCTTCATTAAGAGGGAAATTCAACAGAGCAGCGACCACAATAGTGGCAAAGATGCCAAATTGGGCAGCGGCACCAAAAACCATCATCAGAGGATTGCGTATAAGGGGAGTAAAATCAATCATGGCCCCAATGGCAATGAAGATTAAAACAGGAAATAACTCATTTAAAATACCGGCCTTAAGTAAAGTGGTAAGGGGACCATGTTCACCCACTGCTGAGGAAAAAGGAATATTGGATAAAATTGCGCCAAAGCCAATGGGCATAAGTAATAGTGGTTCATAATCCTTTTTGATAGCCAGGTAGATTAACCCAAAGCCTACTAAATACATAACAAGATGTTTCCAGGTAAGGCCAAAAATTCCGATCCATAACTCTTGTAACACTTTATACTCTCCCCGTAATAAAAAGTTCCTCTCTAAAAGACTTAACACTCATAGTTTCGACCCTTTCGAAAATAACCACCTCGTCTAATCAAACTAATTCAATCATGGTCTTCCTTCGTCCGGAATTTTGTATGCACGTATATATCTTACCACGCGTCCAACCATAATACATTACAAAAAATAAGGTGAGAATCTATAGAATTTTAACATTGCACCCAACCCTATCCTGGCTCTGTACATTTTCCCTGCCGCTCCTTAAATATAAGTGGCAAATATGTAAACAAAAAAACGGTCGGAAACGGTATAACCCTTTCCGAGCTTATTCATGAATTATCTTTGCAAAAATCGCAATACTTGTAAGCAGCATTAACATTATTGCAACAAAACTAGAAAATGCCGCCTCAATATTATTGAAAAATCAATGGAGGTGGCATTACGTTGATGCAACAATAGCCCAGGCCAGCTCCGATTTAGTGGCCCTTTCGGCTGACACAAGTACCAGTACAATCATAAGCGCTTTTACTCAGACTATGTACCTGCAGCGGCTTTCCTGTTCATTCTGGATCACCGTAAACACCTTTGAAAAAACCGTATATAACACGGACTATATAAGTGACTATAGATCAGCTTATGTTGCAAAAGGATATACTTATCGACTCAAAGTGATCTCCAAGGCTTATGCGGGCGCAAACGACACCAGGGAAGCAATTTCAGATCCCATTACCATAGAGTAATAAACAGGCGGCTAACCGGGATTTCCGGAAAGCCGCCTGTTTCATTTTATACTGGTCAACATTTTCGTAAATTCCTCATGGGAAAGGCCCTTTGATATAAACGTAACCTTTTCCAATGAACCTGTTTTTTGCAATAGTATTTTACAGTAGTTATGCAGTTTCAGGATAATTTTCCCAATCCCATAACCTAAGTTCCAAAGAATGTGGCCAGAATTTATCAATAAGCCTTGAAAAACGCTGGGTTGCCGTGTCAAAATAGACTTGGATCAACTGCTCGCAACAGCGGATCCGACAACCGGCGTTGAAGAAGTACCTTATCACTTCGCAGAGGGAGGGGGCTTGTTCGGCGCCTTCTTTATTGCACTCCCAAGAGGCATAACAAAGAAGGGTCTTCGCTGTAAACAAGAGCTCCACATGTGCGAAATGAGCTGTTTCAGACTGAGCATAGCAAGATGTTAAACCAAGATTCTGTTTAGCGGTGCGGTAAAAAACTTCTATTCTCCATCGTTTAACATAGGCAGTTGCAGCTTCTTCCGGCGTATCTACGCGATTGCTTATCAGGAGATACGCATCCTTGAAGGTTGCTGGGCATTCTTCCTCCGGAAGAACTATGCTGCCCTCGACAGCCTGCTTCTCATAAGTGGCTGCAATGGCAGCTATGGGTAAAAAACGTTGTCTAGTAATGGGTTTTCCCTTGCGTGTTAAGGTCTCATAGGGCATTTTGATGTAAATGTCCGGAATACTGAGAACCGATTCTTTGCCAAGGACCCGAAGCTGGGAATAAACTTCTCGCAGCAGTTGCTTCGGATTAAGTTTAATGTAGCGTTCCTTTCCTAGTACCGGGTCGTAGATTTTCCTGAATAGCGCTGTGTTACGTTTGGCTTTGGTAACCCAGTCAAAATTTTGACCCATCAGCCAGTTCAGGAACTTTTTACACAAAAACCAGCGATCCATGGCTACCCATAGTCTGGCCTTGTTCAGCTGACGAGCCTCTGCGAGCATCTGTTTAGCAAGATCAAGCTTGCTTTGTTTTTCATTCTCCTGACCGGTTTTAACCCAAAAGCGCCATAACATGGGATATTCAAGACCATTCTTTAAGATAGCCAGGGTCGACACAAGATTAATACACCATACATGGCGCTTATCCGAACTGTCAAAGAGCCAACAGAGAAAGGGGATTTTTTTACCGTGAGGATGCTCAATTTTGGTATCGTCTAAGGCAATGATATCGCCGTCGGTCAGCCTGCTATCCGTATTTTCTTGTAACCTGGCAAATCTGCCCAAAGAGAACCGGAGCCACTGAAAGGGCTTGGAGAGAAACCGGCTGAAGGCACTTTGAGAGATGATTTGCCCGGAAAGCAGTTGTTGTAAAAATGGAGCTTCCGTTGAAAACTTAGCATTTTGATTTGCAGAACTTGAATGATTAACAAGGCCGCAGATGTAGGCAAAAGCCAGGAGCCACGCTGGAATTCCGGAGTGTTTGCGTATTCCGGACTGGGAAAACAGCAGAGACAGGTCAAATAAATCCCAAATTGTCTTGAGTACCGGGATTCCGGCACCTTGACCGTGATCCTTTTTTTCGAAAGTTGGTTTACACAGTTTCTTCATCAGCATCACCCATATCGCTAGAGTGATGGTAGAAAATACCATCCAAAGCGATTATGGGGGCTTTCCGAAAAAGTCAAGCCTTTTTTGTCGAAAATTAGGATCTTTTTTTTAAAAAAATATTTTTGGAGTTATCATTTTCTATTTATTTCCACCAACTGCATAACTCCTGTATTTTATTTAGTGCGATACTATCCGGAATATACCCAGGTTCTCGCAGAATAAAGGATGCATGATCGAGAAAATCCTCAATTTTAGTAAATTCTTCCGTAGTATCAACGGGAACTTTCTGCTCTACAGTGCCTATATTTATAGTCTTTTTAATAATATTGCCTGTTTTGGCCCAGTATTCTTTTATTAAATCACCGGTTGCATGTACTGTACCGCCAGAAGGCGATATAAAGGTCAGCGTCTTGCGAACTGTTATAAGCGGAGTAGCCGCATCAATCCGGCGTTCATCTCGTTATTTAAACGGAAAAGTACAGGTTCCTTAAAGGCCGCAATATCCCGGGCAAACTTATGCAGATACTCGTCATATTTACCGTCCAAAAGATCATACGTAATGCTATGAGCTAATTGCTGGTCAGGCAGCAGGGTCTGTAAAGTATATTCCAGATATCTCCCCTCGTTCCCGGCTTTTTCCAGCCTTTCCCTGGGTAGGATTACCCCATGTTGCTATAGACCAGTAAATACTTAAACAAGTAATCCAGATTTCTGCTCCAGCTCATGAAGAGACCGGTAATCGTCGGGTGCCCAGGGCTCAAAAATACCCCACTGCTGTTTGACGGGAAACTCCTTGTCTAGAAACTCCTGTGCCGCCGGGTTTAGGGGATATTTCCGCTCCTTACCATGAGCTAAGCTGCTGAGTTCTTCTCCCTGAGGGGTAAAAACAGCAAATGAATTCACAATCTCTTTCACACGCCAGGCCAGGCATCGGGATTGCTGGTTTTAATGCGTAAGGAATATACTTCCCGGTTATTGACCTCTTTGTTTATAACAACGTATCATTGGCTATCCTGGAAAGAGTATTTCCGGTCCACCAAAACTCGTGAATCTTTTTGTTCTTAAAGTAGTAACTTTTATTCTTTAGGATAGTGACAGGATCCCGTCCTGTCTTTATAGGAATACTGGAATATTCCCCCTGTGTCGTCAAAAGCAGTAAACCTACAACCGTGCTGATAGCTAGTTTTCCCATGTTCCCTCTCCCTGACTTTTAATGTGCAAGTCCCATTTATACACCATAAGAAATTCATAAAAAAATTTTACACTTCTTTTTTCGAGAGGTTGTGGGTTTTTCCTGCAAAATTAAAGGCCAGGTATTATTATTTACCTGGCCAATTGTACACAAACTATTATTCATTTGAATTTAAGGCTATCTCCTCTTCCCTTTGGGGCCCTGCAATAACCCGCTTGCTCAGGGTTACTAAAGGATACAGCACCATGACCGAAACGGTATTAGCTATAGCCGTGGGTATAACCACCGTGGCATAAAGTACCTTAAAAGGTGCCGGTAACCCTACAATAGCAAGAGCGGCCATCAAAAAGACGAAACCACTGAAAAGGGTCCCCAAAAAGCCAATAATTCCACAGGATAAAAATGTCCCCAGCGATGCTTTTAACCCCAAAAAGGTGAAAGACGTCCTGCCTAACAACTTTTCTAAGGGATTGACTATCAACATCACTAAGACATAAACAAAAAGACTTGTTAAAGGCTTATCAATCAAATTGGGAATTTGCCCTCCTGGGAAAGTAGTAGTCAAGGCAGTGATGATCGCCGTTAAAGCACCGGCTAACATGGTCACTTTAAAGTTACGATGCATCAAAATGATCACAAAAAGCATACCCAGCATCAAATCGGGCTTCATACCTGCTCCATACCCTGGAACAATCAAACGCAAAATATAACCTACAGCCAATAATAAAGCAATCTGTAAAGAATCACGTAAACTCATCTCTTCTAAACTCCTCTCAACTAACTAATCTTTTAATATGGTAAAAATCCAAACGACACTCTACTCGGCTTGCTCTCCTGATCTCACACTCCCTCTCGCTTAGCACTCAATATTAAGTTTTTTTTATTATAATTCAAACAGTTCTAATCTGGCAATACCTTTCATTCATTTTTCGGCAATTCCAGGTCAAGAGCCTCGGCCAGTATTTTTTGGATGTCGGCGAACATCTGGGCTATTTTATACTCAGCCTGGAGAAATTCCCGGACACTGGGGTGATAATTTAAGATCTCCGACATCTTTTCATATTCACGCATTTTCTCCGGTGGTATTTCCTTACCTAGCATCTGCATGGTCTGGATTTCCAACTGCTTTTTGTGGAAATCCTCTAATATTTTTTGGCTTTCCGGATTGCGGCTAATTTTTTCTTTGGCTTCCTTAAACTGCCTGTATTCAGGACTAAACCTCAGGGCTTTCGCCAGCTCATGGGCTTTGTCGTAGACCATTGTTTTACCTCCTTTTTTGAATTAGTTGTTAGTTGATAGTTGGTAGTTGGTAGTGTAAAAGTTCGCAGTTACTTTTTAGTTTAGTGACCGGTGACCTGTGACCAGTAACCAGTTTAATATACCGGATACTGGACACTGGACTCTGGTCACTTACACAGGTGCCGAACTCCGGTCACTGAATCTCAGGTAACTGAAATCGGATGTCGGAAAGTCGTATCTTAAGTACCTAGCAGAAAGTTCTTGCCTGACCAGATGAAATAAATGGCCAGATAGAGTAAGAAAAGGCCGCAGGTGATCAAAATGCCCCGGTATACTTTGTCGCTCAATAATTTTCTGCCGCTGACAACGGCCAGGGAGACGGCAGTATACCAGACAAAATCGGAAAGCACATGACCTGTGAGAAAAACAGCAAGACCGAGAATACCTTTTTGCAAGGCCAGGGTTACATAAGTCACCCCAATGGTGGCCCACCATAAAACCCAGTAGGGGTTGGACAAACTAACGACCGCCCCGGCCAGCACGGGCTGCATCCCTTTCACCTCGCCACCTGCCGCTAACTCCAGGGACACGGCACCCTGCCAGGCTTCCTTCACCATATCCCAGCCCATCCATAAGAGAACAAGCCCACCCACAAGGGCAATGACACCCTTCACGAGAGGGAGAACCAAGACTGCCCCCAAACCAAGGGTCAAGCCAATAACCAGCAGCAGTTCCAAGAACCCATGCCCCATGATCAGTAGAGGTCCCGCACTGATCCCTCGCCGGTAGGATTCATTGATATTGACTGTTAAGAGGGGCCCCGGCATCATGGCACCTGAAAAACCCATAATAAAAGCGGTAATAAATAAGGTGACGAGGGACAATTGCATCCACTTCCTTTTTTCAGTTGATATTGATAAATATTTTAGCAAATCGTTTGCCCATTTTCATTATACTTATTCTTAATTATTTCATTTTACATCACTTACATAGTGAAAAAACTTCATTTATTTCATCACCACCCGGGAATGATAAAAATAAAACGGGAGGTGAAAACGGTGCAGAAACCTATTCCCTACTGGAAAGATCCCCAGTTTCCTCTCTACCTGGAGGATGAATCACCGTCCACAGAGGAAACTGATAACGAACCTAAAGCAGATGAGGACTTAGATGATATACCCATCCTCTAAAACAAAAACGCAGCCCTGAAGCTGCGTTTTTGTTTCTTTGTACTTATTCGAGGCCTAAAGTCGCCCATAAGCGGTCTATACCTTCTTCCACCACATCAACCACAGGCACCTTACATTTTTGCTGGATGCTTTGTTTTAACTCTTCCTTTTCTACATAGGCCGGTTCGTAATCATGGGAGGTATAACGATAACGGGGATAGAAAGGGTTTACGGTGATAGCCAGTAATTTCACCGGCTTTTGCACATAAACAGGTGTACCGCTGTCGGCCAGTCTCGCTATTACTTCGAACATCAGGTCCGGAGCACCGGCCACCAGGACCTTGATAGGATCCGGGAGAACCAGAGCCTTCCCCGGTAAAATATCTTTCCCCAGGTCTAACAAAGCCTGGAAGCTCTTTTCCCCAATAATACCCGTCACTACAATTTCCCTGGTTTCGGAGGTTACGCGCTGTAAAAGTTCTTTCACCATGGCTTCATTAAGAAGGGAGGTAGATACCAGCGTCGCTTTTTCCTTTTCCGGCCAAGGAGGTAAATTCAATATAGCCGACATACAAGAGGTCTCCTCGGCTAATTTCGGAAGATTAGTGGTTCTGGCTGCACCTGTGGCCACAATCAATCCCTGGGTTTCTACCATAGGGGCGATGCGGTTTAATGCACCGTCCACCAGGACCAGGTCACAACCCTGTTCTTTTAGGAGCTTATTGACGATCCTGACTTCCGAGCTCTTGTTGGCCCCGGCAATGACCACGAGACCTGGCTCCTTAACCTCACCGATAACAATTTTGCCCAAAGGCGTCCGGATATCAGTGGTTGCCAGAACCTCAATATCCGCCGAACCCGCGGCGAGACAAGACTGGGCAATAGCCACAACGGTACCTTTTTCCGCCCGGATCCTGGGTTTGGGTAAACCCGTGACATTATCCATGACCTCACCGTCATAGCCGATACTGGTCAGGCCCAGCTTTAGTTTATGGCTGTAGACCTTCTCCATAATGGCCGTAGTCGTCGTCGTTTTACCTGTGTTTTTAGCTGTACCGGCAATCCCAATAATTTTCGACATTTCGCATAAGCCTTCTTTCTGTCTGTTGTTCCCGAAAGGGCATGCTGTATTAATTATGCAAAAAGAAAGCGTATTCCTGCTTGTCCCGTTAAACTTTTATCATGTCATCTTTCATATTCCCGTAATTTTCGGGAAGCGGGTGGCGGGTGACGGGTAACGGGATACATAACCCAAAGCAATGCTTACTTTATAATGACCGTCCCTTTTCCTGCGCGGCCCGGATAGGCACCTTCTTCTTTACTGCCCAGGAGGCCTTCATAGAGAGTTTGAACAAAATCATCCCGTTCAGCTACTTTAGTCAAAACCCTTTTAATACCTTCCACCATCTCCTGGGCCCACTGGTTAGCCCGTTCGGAAGGCCTGATGTCGTCCTGTCCCAGGAAGCGGAAGGCTTCTTCCACACCCCGTAAAGTATCGATTTTAGCCGGTACGCTGATAGGTCCGCCTGCATAGGCCTCATCGGCCGAGGCAATGGAAATTGCTTCAACCTGGAGGGAGCAGGCCAGCATGGCATGAAGAGAGGTGCTTACAGAAGACTGGACCCGGTCTTCTGTCTGGGTCAGGAAGCCAATAGGAGCGCCGGGCCAAATAGGTGCATCCAGAATTTGACGAAGGGCGAAGACTTTGGTGGAATTAAAATCGATATAGTTATCTTCCATGGAACCGCTAATCATACATTCGGGGCAGTAGCAGAAAAGGGGCTGGAGAATGGGGCGTGCCCCCAATTTCAAAGCCAGAGCGGCCACAATGAGCATACCGCTGAAAGCTTTATAGGCGGGGACTCCTGTGAGCTCTTCATTGGTGACGATATCAAAAGGAAGCTTGTACTTGGCAGCATATTTAATGGCATGGAAACCATCGATGGTCATCCTGGCCGGGTCGGTCCCCGCGCCCAGGCTGCCGTAGGCGATGTTTATCTTGGTCAAATCTGCCCCCAGTTTGGCCGCTAAAACTACGGTCTCAGGTGTATTTAGCCCCCGGTGGGCCCGAACCTGCCACAAGGTAGACCTTTCCCGGGCCTGGCTCAAACGATACATGTTTTCCGGTGTAATGACGGTACCGTCTTCAGCATGGGCAACAAACCCCTCTAGAAAGCCCTCGGTCCTGGCTCCCCATGAGGGGTCAAAGTGAACCACCCCGTCAGCTCCCCATGCCTCACTCACTTTAATATGGCCCGTGTCCAGGATAGGACAGCCTGTACCATACTGGTTAAAGACAATGGGCAGTTTCCGGGTATGTTGGATCTTGTTTAGTACCATCCGTTTTTTCGTCCTTTGTACATACCTGTTGTAAGCTTCACTTTCCTCGGGAGTCAACAGTCTCGTTTTAGGATGGATTTTTCCCTCTAGGTAATAAGCTTTGGCCACATCACCGCAGTACTCGGGATATTTATCATAAAATCCTTTATTGCCGGTCCCTTTTAACCACTCCTCTTTGTCCCAGTACTCATCACGCAGCTGGGCCCTGATAACACCCGGCGAACTCTTATCCTCACACCAGGTCATAATCTGAGAAGTAATTTTATCCAAGAGCACGGCTATACCGGCATGTTTAAATTTATAGGAATACCCTGCCGTAAGATCTACTTTTTCTTTTCTCACCTTATTGGCCTCGGGATTATACTCCCGTCCCTCTACGAAAGCCAGGGCTTCTTCAATAGTCGTTCCAGGGCCGAAACCCGCATCAAAGCCTAACTCTGCAGCCAATTCAGAACGAATGGCCATACCGCCTATCCCCACTTTGACTTTTTCCCTTAGTCCGGCGGCGTCCAGTAAGTCTACGAATTTAGCCAGTAATTCGGCCACACCGTAGCCCAGGGTCCGGCTTAAGAGAACTGTGTCAGCCTTTTCTTCCATGATGGCCCGGATAACTTCTTCTACCGGCAAATCCGGCGACAAGAGCACTGCTGTATGCCCGGCTTCCCGGATGGCCCGGTGGATCATCTTCAGGCCGATATCATGGACGGGGTCCAAAGGTGCTAAAAGAACCTTCTTCTTATTTGCTGAATTCATGTTCTGTTTCCCCTCCCTCGCCTAAGAGCCAACCGTAACGGTCACCAGCCCGGTGTAAATAAGCCCTGGCCCTTACCCGCACGCCAGGCCCCATGAATTCAATAAAAACCACATCAATATCTTTAAAGCCTATGTCTTTCATTAATTCCATGATGAGCTTCCTGCCCTCGTCTTCACAGCTGCAAACCAAAAAGGTTTCTACATCGAGAGCATCCATAACCTGTTGTAAAACGGCAGGCATCGCTTCACGTCCTTTCTCATGGCGATTTTCGACTTCTGATTTCCGATATCCGACGTCTTTTTTGGCGAATACGGCTTCGCCTCCCGATATCCGATTTCCGATTTCCGAGTTTAATTGCTTCCTAGTCCATGTTCTAATACAGCATTGTCGGAATTCGCCAGTCGGAGGTCGGCAGTCGGAATTCGGTTCACGGTTAACTGTTAACGGTTCACGTTAAAGATCACTACCAACTAACAACTAACAACTATCAACTACCAACTGAAAAAGGGCAGCCGAAGCTGCCCTTTTTCGGCCTCTTTACGAAAAGAGTGACCTTTAAACCACCTTTTGATTGTAGATACCTGTCATTCCCGCTTTTTCTACCCGGTTTTTGATTTTCTGAACATCCGTCGTATAAAGCCCCAGTTCTTTCATTCTTTCGAAATAAACAGAACCGGAGAAGGTATATTTCTTGGTGATACCTGTTTCCGTTTTCATCTGCTCATTCACATGGGCAATGGCATCGCCAATGGTAAGAGCAATTGGTATTTCCACCAGGTCTTTGCCGGCGGCATAACGGACAGCGTTATGACCTGCCAGGCTGCCGGTAACAATGGCTTCTGTATGTCCTACTAAGAGACCGGCCTTTTCACCCCCGCAGAAAAGATTATCTAACCCTTGAGTTTTCAGGGTATTGTCCCGGGGTGAAAGGGCGAGATACCGTATGGAGTTACCAATACCGCCGGCATAGGGGTCTTCATACCTGGCATTCTCAAAACCGGGAATCTGCCGTAATGTTTCCAGGGGATAGAAAGGTGTCATTAACTTGGCATGGCCCGTATCCAGGAGAATAATATTTTCCGCAAATTCCTTTAAAGCATACTGCTGGCAGGCCTTCGTTTCCAAAGCGCCTTTTTTCTGCAGTTCTGCAGGAATGGGGATTACAGCCACGCCTTTGGTGTTTAATTCCTTTTGAATTTCTTCCGATAAAGAATCCTTGTGAAGTTTACAGGAACCGCTCATGGCCCCTACGGAGCCGTCAGCTTTTTTACCGACAAACTCCTCAACGCCACATTTGGTGGCCAGGGCAATACGGGGACCAAAGGTGGGACAGCGGTAAATACACATGGCACAGCCGTTACCATACTTTAAACAGTTCCCCTGGGGCCCGGCCGTACCTGTAGTCTCAATAAAGACATCTGCGCTGTATTCGTTTTTATCCTGGTCGATAACGGCCACAATTTTCTTTCCGTCCATTTTTACATCGGCAACGCGGCACTGGAGTTTATATTTGACCCCCGCCTGATCCAGTTTGCGTCTTACAGCAGGCTCAATCTTAGCCACATCATAAAGGGTGGCATGCTTGTGTCCGGGAAATTCAATGTTCTTATGTCTTGCCGTTTCGTCAACCGCGTCAAATAACTCGTTTGCTCCCATGGCCCTGGATTCCTCCGTGGCGACAAAACGGCCATTGTTGCGCATAATGCCGCCAACCAGTCCAGTACCAAGGAACATATCCGTACGTTCCAGGACTAATACATCGGCCCCTGCCTTACGAGCGGTGATAGCTGCTGCCGTCCCGGCCCAGCCACCGCCCACCACCACAACTTTAACCATATATATCCCCCTCATTGCTGTTAGTTGTTGGTTAAAGCACGCCCGCATACTTGCAGGTGATTTCAATGAGTCTTACCAGGGCCTGCACACCGTAGCGGGCTACTTCTTCAATGAGATTACCTTTGTTGTCAGTAGTACCTAAGCCGGTAGAAAGATAGATGTTGCCGTCATAGGCCACAGTAGGAATAACACCCATGGCACCCATTCCTGTCTGGAAGATATTGGTTCCGGCATACATATCTTCAATGGAGAAGATAGGAATACCCATTTCACCGTCTTTCCAGGTTCCTTCATAGTTGACTTCTACGGCAGTACCGTTATACGCCTTGGTAATGATGATGCCGTCGCGGAGTTTGGGATCAATCTTGTCAAACTCTTCCTTAACCACGCGATACAAGTCATCAGTGGGTTTGGTCAATACTTCCGGTCTGTCACGTAATACCTTCAAGGCCTGGATCTGGCCGAGAAGAGCTTCTTTACCAGGGTCAAAGGTTACATAAGCAGCTTTACCATAGGAAGCAGTAGTACCGTAACGGTCCCCATGCATACCCATAGCCCTGCGGATAGGTACCATATATTCTTCTTTACCAATGATTAAACCGCTGGTCGGAGAGCCTGTGGCTTTATCCATAGCATAGACAACAATATCGGCACCAGTCTTGGTAGGATTATAACCCACAAAGGGCAATCCCCAGGCATTGTCTACCACGTAAGGCAGGTCATAGGAATGAGCTAATTCGGCAATATATCTGCTTAACAAAGGCTCGCCGCTTTCATCTTTGACACCATAACCGTAACCTGGGGTTGTATAACCTAAGGAAGTAAAACCGGTTAAGTAAGGCGCGTGGATTTCCGCATACTGGGCCAAAATTTCGATAGATTCATCAGGGTCCACACCTGTTAAAAGGGGAACAGGGTGATATTTAATACCATGACATTCGTATTTTGCTCCGGCCAGAGGTACGATTACTGTGTCAAGGTTATTCTGGCGCTTACCATAGAAGCCCAGTTCACCGGCTGTAGAGCCGCGGTCGGCGAAAATATCTTTAAACCGTCCCGGAAAAGGTCTGCCGTAGGCACCCTGATGATGGAGGTGTTTCTCATAAGGAGCAATATACCGTGCCCGGTAGTTGTCGCCTCTTCCCAGCATGGGAGGAGTAAAGAGAGAGTCAAAAGTAACCCAGAGAGCAGCTTCACATGTACTGGTGGGTGCCACATCCCACTCATCGCCATAGACATCTTTGACAATTTCCCGGATTTCATCGACCAGTTTGGCCAGAGGAATAACCTCTTTACTGCCACGTTCGCCAGCCTCCATGATGTCATCTCTCAGGGGTGCAGGACACCCGGAGATAGCACCCGTTAGACCAAATTTTCCTCTGATCTCTGCAGGAATCCCTATTTCATCAGGGATTTTTTTCGCTTCAGCATAGATATTGGGGATATTGGCCTGCAGGTGTTTATACATTTGAAATTTATACTTGAATTTTGCCATTTCAAAGACCTCCTTTTATTTCACCTTAACAATCATTTCCACTTCGACGGTTGCATCCAGGGGCAGTTCATTGACACCTACGGCTGACCTGGCATGCTGCCCGGCATCACCAAAGATTTGGCCGATAAGCTCTGAGGCACCGTTGACTACCTTAGGCTGCATATTAAACCCGGATGCACTGTTGACAAACCCTACAATTTTCACCACACGTTCGATATTATCCAAAGAACCAATCTGAGCCTTGATGACACTTAAACAGTTAAGGGCACAGACTTTAGCTGCCTCATAAGCATCTGCTTCGCTAACACCACCACCTACTTTCCCTTTGTATTTCAATTCTCCATTGACAAAAGGTATTTGCCCGGAAGTGTACACGTATTTATCAATCTTTACAGCCGGGACATATGCAGCAACCGGTTTAGGCGCTTCGGGCATTTCTAGCCCTAACTCCTTTAACTTAGCTTCATACGACATGAATCAATCCCCCTTTAATAAAGTAGTTGATAGTTGGCAGTTGTTAGCTGCACTAGCTACCTGTACTTCTGAAGTCCGACTGGAAAACCACTAGTAACTAGGAACTAATAACTAGTAACTTAACTGCTGTGAACTGCTAGCTAAAGATAGTTTTCCTTGCTTATCCCTGATTATTCTTCTGCCGGCAAATTAATTCCATACCCAGCTCCGCGCCTAACTCCACACCGCTTTTTCTTTCCGGCACTTTTATTACGATATTTAGATGGTTGGGCATATGGGTTTCATCAAAACCGGCAACGGTACCAATGAGTTGATTATGTAAAAACAACTCGTCACCACTGACCATCACTCCGCCAGTTGTTACTTCAAAGAAGCCCAGATAAGCTATTGCCTGTACTTTAACTCCAGGCTTGGCCCCTTCCTCGTCAGTCAAAATCAATTCGTGAATTTCCCCCTTTAAAAGGGCCCGGGAAATAGGTGTGATTAACTGCAGATTTCTTCCTTCCAGCTTGCCCTCCAGGACTACCACCAGGTTCCCTTTAATCTCTGTCTTCTTGGCATAAGGATTGGCTTTGAACATGCCGACCTTATAGGGATCAATTAACAACCCTGTCACCTCGCCTTAATAAGAATTTCAGTTTGGTATTTGATGTAAAAATCGAGTAAGGTAAAGCCGAGCCAGTAATTTGCCCGTCGCTAATGTCTGGCAAGTTTCTTGTATTTGCGTCTTGCCCAACGGACTAGCGCTCGATTCATGTGCCTGAGTACTGAGTACATTTCCGACGTGTAAAAGCGTCCATAGTAGTTGCCCCATCCCCTGAGTATGGATCGAACATCCTGTATAGTTCCTCAAGGGTCTTTGCTATAGCAGTGCGCTACACCATCTGGATAACCCATGGATTGTCGGTGTGCCTGCGGACTGCCTTCATTAGCAATTCGTGGCCAATATTGTCAAACAACCCCTTGATGTCGAATTCCAGCACCCAATCGTATTTCCAACACCGTTGCCGAGTAACTGCAGTGACGCTCTTGCTTACGGGTTGTCTTCCCGCTGCTTAGGTGACAGGGTTTCTTTCAACCCATCGGTCAGTAAACATGCCGGACGAACAATAAAAAGCCCGTGGGGGCTTGATTGATTGGTAAGGATAAGATTTATTTCTCCGGATGCCTACATTTACTGCAGCCACTGCACATCACTACACGATTACTGAAGACATTCTTGATAGTGGTCACGATATCACCTGACACCACACCATTCTCCAAATGCAGGATCACTTCCTTAGGAGCCAGGGTGATAAGGGCACTGATCAGTAAATCCTCATAGTTGATTTCATTATCTAAAAGATCAACCACAAAACCTTCCAAATAATCATTGTTAACCGGTTTATCATTTTCATCGAGTAAATTAAATTTTCCTGTCTGTTTAAAAATTACCTGGATAGTTTTTACTCGGGGCTCCTGGATATCGACAAAATAACGTAAGAGACGGATAAATTCCATATACTCTTTTTCCAGGAGGAATTCATCAACGGCGGAATTTACCACATCCTCTAACTCATTCTGATAATCCTTAAGACGGAAATTAACAAACCCCTCCAGGATTAACTCCTTATGCATATCCAGGTATTCTAAAATTTTGACCATAACCTTTTCTTTTCGTTCATTCTGGTGATAGGAGTTGGAACCAAGGGGGTTTAAAATTTCTTTGGCTTTATTTAAAATGGTCTGTTTTTCTTCTTCATTATAGTAATAGTAGGTGTTGCGCACTATTTTTTTAATAATCCTGCTTTCCCATTCGTTGACAATAATGTCGGCCAGGCAGTTAGCGATATAAAACTTGGTAATATTAAAGACCTCTTCCTCACTGGTACCTGTATTATCTCCTGTTATTTCGCAGCCTAAAAAAGTAAAATTACCCACTTTATTTATATCAATATGAAGAGGTAAACCTTCTCTTTGTAAAAATTCCAACTCGCTGTTTAAGCGGTTAAACAGTACATTAGGGCTGGTATATGTACCGATGGAGATTGGTTCCAGCAAAAATTTCACCCCCTTCATGCCATTATTATATGAGGGAGCTCTTATTATATACGAAGGGTTTTCTGTCAAATTAAACAGAAAAAGGAACCTCCTGGTGCCTTTTTGTTTCTTTTCTTAGAATTACTCATTATTTCATAAAAAGGGATTCTTTGTATTTGCATTTAAAGTCCTTGGGCAGGTTTTTCCTTAATAATTGCCTGTTCAATGGCATCAATGGTTGGCTGTTTTATCATACGACTGTCTAGTGCCCAGCCCACAACCTTTTTGTGAAAGAGGTCTTCTACGGCTGCTAAGTACAGCCAGCCTTCGTCTTTCGGAATATACGTAATGTCGCAGTCATAGTAAGCGCTCCTGTTTACTTTGAGGACCAGGCACATCTTCTTGACGCGAAATTCGGAGCTGTTTTCCTTAATAAACTGATATCTTACTTCGCGCCTCTGCTGAAGATATTTGCCACCTCTTCATTCTACACTCCTCCTGTGAAATGGATTTGTGTCTATGGTAACACATTCCATTTCTTCCAGCATGGTGTTGTATTTGGTGGCCGTTCTTTGTTATTTTATTTCCCGGTTTATTTATCACATTTTCCAAAAATAAAAAAGATAGTGCCTTCACACTATCTTGTAATACTCAATGGTGGGGAGTAATGGACTCGAACCATCGACCCCTTGCATGTCAAGCAAGTACTCTAACCAACTGAGCTAACTCCCCCAATATTTTTTTGTACAAAAGTAATTATATGATGAGATTTCTCTTTTGTCAAATGACTATTATTGGCTACGCAAATATTGTTCCAGACAGCGATATTGGACGAAATGGATTTATTGTTGGTCGTAAACTCCAGATTTCGCCGATTTTTTCCGAAATGAATGGACTCAGTCCAAAAACAACCAATTGAAAATACATTGGTACCTTGATATAATGAGGACAAGCACGTTATAAGGGAGATTGTGGTGTAGAGGTTGCACTCAGGTACGTGGCACCTGAATACGTGGGTTCGATTCCCACCTTTCTCCTCGTGAACGCATCCTCATGTGGATGCGTTATATTTTTCCTTTCTAAAACCCTCTAGTCAGGGTTTATTTTTTTTACCTGTCAGCAGGAATTTTATGGTATTTGTAAAATAATACCAGTAGAACATTTTCTCAGGGAAGGGATGAATTTTTTGAAAAATAGAATCTGTTCTACTATCCTGCTAATCGCCATATCTTTGCTTGCTATGGGAAGGGCCGATGCTTCATCCCCCTGGGTACTTACTCAAGGTGAAAAAATGATAACCGGAACCTATTCGGGTTATGAACTCAACCGGCTTTACCTTACCAATAAGGATAGACGGCAAACACTTATTATGGAAGACGACCCGCTTATAGCAATTATGGGAATATATAGCGGAACCATTGGCCGGTTGGATGATCTCCCTCAAGGAATTACTATAGAAGTATTTATTAATAAAGAAGGTAAAGTGCGTGCCTTGCGCAATCAACAGGACAGCATAAAACAAGCATCAGGTATACCGCTTAAAGCCTGGGGTCATGGAGCTTCTTTAAGTCCTGACGGGCATAAATTTGTCATATACCATTATAAAGATGGGCTAAGTCTTCATGATCTAAAAGATTCCGCCATCTTCTTAAATTTATCACCTTTTTCCCTTTGTGCCTGGAATAAGGATGGACAAAAACTAGCCTACGCTGCCGAAAATGGTCTCTCCATCCTAGAATTAGAAACAAAAAAAATAATTGATATCCCCTTAGGTGTAGAAAACGCTGACCTAACTAAGATTATTACTGGTATTCAATGGAGTCCTCAGGAGGACCGGCTCTTAGTGATTTCTCTCGACGATGTGCCAGACGCAGGCAGTGACCTTTTTACCTTAACTATCCTTGACATCCAAGGAAACATTTTAATACAAAAGCTCATTCCCTGTTTAGGTCCTGTTTTCTGGCTTAGTCAGGATGAAATCTTGATGGTTACTTTTTCCGATATATCCATGACAACGTCAGATATCAAAGCGTGGAATATCAAAACTAATACTTTTAGCAGTATTTTTACACCTGAAAATCTCACCAATCTTACCTATCACCCTTTACAAAACGTCCTAGCCTTTAGTATACGCAACGGAATAAAGGAAGAAATCTTTACATACAATCTTGAGGAAAATAAATTACATAAAAAAATTTCCCTTCTTTCTTCCATCCACAATCTCCAGTGGTCCCAGGATAATACCCTTTTTTTCTGGCAGGAATCAAATAATGCCATCTGTGAATTAACTCAGGATAATCAACTTAAAATACACTTTAACGGCTATCTACCGCAAAATACTGTTGAGGACAAAATCCTTTACTTTTTAACCGAACCCCTGGAAGAAAGCCAGCAGGTATATATGCAAAAAATAAAATAAGTGGTCTTAATAAAATAAGTGGTCTTAATAATCAGTGTAAACAAAAAATTAGGCCGACAACAAGACTAACTATCGGTTCATATCTTTTAAACCTCGCTAGCCTTATGAGTACGTTGTCGACCTATTTCTATTTTTCCCTTTACATTTAAGAGTATGTTAAGTGTAACGGTGTATTTATTACCTGTTGTACCAGCGGTCCGCCAATGACTAAATACCTTTGGTAAGCCAGAGAAAACCCAGATAAATACCAATGACTGCGGAAGAAAAGATCATAAAAAGCGTAATTAATATAATCATCCTTTTAACACTTTCTAAACTTTGCTTTTCTTTATTTTATGTGCCAAAATACAAAAAGTGCCTGAAATTTCAGGCATTTGTTTTTTCATCAACATATACCAGAATGGGCCGCCCTTTACCATATTGCAGATATACCTGGCATCCTTTACATTTTTCGGTGTCGTGGCACGTCCCTCCATGCCGCCCGCCCACTGCCCAACAGGGGAGGGTCTGGTTATGAAACGCCGTACAGTTTTCTTTTTTTTCAGGACTACAGTTCTTAATTTCCCAGCATGGCTTTTTATTCATCCAGTAAGCCATCTTACCCCTCCCTCTCATTTGTATTCACTAAAGTTAATGTCATTATATTCGAAATAAACTGAATCTGCCATCTCCTAATTCTGGCTGAAAATGCAAAAAAAAGCCGGTGAAACCGGTCTCTATTTTATAAAAGTATTTAAAACCCAATTAACCAATGCCGCTAAAATGCTGATGCTTACGATTAAGAATATCCAATCGTTCCTTTTTTGTTTATCCATCTCATGTACCTCCCGGTATTAAGCATAGCAGGTCAGGGTAATAATCACAAGTCAAACAAAAAAGTTGGCGTGGTAATCACCACCCCACAACTTTTGTAAGTTTTAGCTAAAGCCTTCTCGCCCCTTCTGCGGCCAACTCCGATCTTTCACATTCTTCATCATTTAAGGTGACCTGATAACAGAGACTGCTTCCTTTCATTTTTTCCGAAGCATAGCATAAACCATTGCTCCGGGCATCCAAAAAAGGATGGTCACTCTGTTCAGGATCATCCAGGAGAACAATCTTAGTACCATTACCCGCCCGGGTAATTAATCCTTTGACCTGTATGGGTTTCAAGTTCTGGGCTTCATCGATTATCACGTACATTTTCACAAGGGAACGCCCCCTCATGGAACCTAAAGCTTCTGTCGTGACAATCTTTCTCTCAAAGAGTTCTTCAACTTTATTTGCCAATTCCTTTTCGTTAACATACCACATCTCTTCATCGTTATCAATCAGTACTTCTAGATTATCTCTAATGGGGCGCATCAAGGGATCGATCTTCGCCTGTTCATCACCGGATAAAAAGCCAATCTGTTCATCCATGGTGATACTGGCCCGTAAGACCAGAATACGCCTGTACCATTTATCTTTCCCCATTTGGCGATGGAGACCGGCTGCCAGGGCCAACAGCGTTTTACCGGTGCCTGCGGCCCCTTTGGCAATAATCAGGGGAGCTTCATGGGGAGGACTCAGTAAGGCCTCCAGCAGGGATTTCTGCCCTACGCTTTTGGGTGCTATACCAAAAGGCCTTATCCCACTATATCTTAAGGGTACAATTTCTTTCCCGTTAAATTTACCCAGAGCGGACTGTTTGGGATTTTGCGAGGAACGGAGAAGGACAAATTCGTTGGTTACAAAACGAGGGGTAAACACTCCTCCCCATTCTTTTATGAGCCGCACCTCTTCTTCCTTGTATAGGAGTTTTGTCTTGATAAAACCTGTCTAATAATTCCCCCTCCACGTAAACTTCCTGCCTGCCCTTATACTGATCATCATAGGAGGGAACGTGATCATTACGGTAATCCTGGGCTTCTACCTCCAGGATATCCGCTTTAATACGTTCAAATATATCCTTGGTAACAAGAAAGACCTTTTCACCTTCCCCGGCTAATCCCTTACAAACCTGGATGATGCGGTTATCCGGACTTTTGGGATCCCGGCTTGGTGGTAACTTAAATAATAAAAAACTGCTGCTTTCTCCTGCAGCAGTTTCAGTTTAGCGTTATTGCCATTTACCCAGGGACTTCTCCAAATAGATAACCCCCTGGTACATGAGAGCCGCTTCGATAGCTAAAATCATAACGCTGGTCATAACCAGATCAAGATTAAAAACTTGCCCACCGTACACAATTAAGTAGCCCAAACCGGCCCTAGACACCAGGAATTCTCCTACGATAACCCCTACCCAGGAAAGCCCCACGTTGATTTTTAGTGCTGACACAATCGTGGGCACGCTGGCAGGTAAAATTACTTTCTGCAGGATTTGCCACTTGGTAGCACCAAAAGTCCGGAGCAGTTTTATTTTGGCTTCATCTACCTGGACAAAACCGGAATGTACGGAAATAACCGTAACAATAAGTGAAATCAAAAGGGCCATGGTCACAATAGCCGGGGAACCGTTGCCAATCCAAACAATAAGAATGGGCCCCAGGGCTATTTTGGGCAGGGCATTGAGAACAACCAGGTAAGGGTCTAACACTTTGGAAAGAAATTTCGACCACCATAAGATCACAGCCAGGAATGTACCTATGATCGTACCGGAGACAAAACCTATTACTGTTTCTGTGGTTGTAATCCCAATATGGTGATACAAAAGCCCTTCCCTGTGAAGGTTTACTAAGGTAGCCCAAATACGGGAAGGCTGACTGGTAATAAAAGGGTCTACCACTTTCCAGCGAGCTGCCAGTTCCCACCCCACAATAAATAGTACCAGGATAGCCAACCTGGAAATCACGATTTTCATTTGTTCCAGTTTCACTGCATGGAGGTAAGCTTGATGCTCGCGAGAAATATGTGGGTTACCGTTGATCATTTTACGTCCAGCTCCTTCCAGATCTGATTAAAATAATTCCTAAATTCTGGTGCTTCCCTTCTTTTGATAGGAGACAAGTCATCACAGGAGAGCCGGATTTCGTGAATATTTTTGACCGTAGCCGGACGTTTGGTGAGCACAATAATCCTGTCAGACATGGATATGGCTTCAGCAATATCGTGGGTCACCAGGATACTTGTCTTTTTTTCCTTGTAAATTATACTTCTTACTTCATCAGAAACAGCTAGTCTCGTTTGATAATCCAGTGCTGAAAAAGATTCATCGAGAAGAAGTATTTCCGGGTTAATAGCCAAGGTTCTGATGAGGGCTGCACGCTGGCGCATACCACCCGATAATTGATTAGGGTAATGATGTATAAAGTCTCCTAGCCCGTAAGTGGAGAGAAGTTCCTTGGCCTTTTCCCGCGTCTCATCGTTTAACTTATGCTGTACTTCCAGGCCTATCAAGACATTGTTTAGAATATTACGCCAGGGAAAAAGCTGATCTCGCTGCGGCATGTAGCCTACGTTGGGATTGGGGCCACTAACAACTTCTCCTTTCACCAGTACAGCACCGTTAGATGGTGTGAGAAGACCGGCAATTAAAGAAAGTAAGGTCGATTTGCCACAACCACTTGGACCAATAATACTCACAAATTCTCCTTCATAGACCTGCAAGTTAAGATCTTTGATGGCTGCGGTTTCACCATCTAAAGTATGGTAATTCATTGTTAAATCTTTCGCTTCAACGATGACTTTTGCTTCCATCATTACCCCCCTCCTGTTTCTCATTTAGTTATTTTTTTACAGCCTCTTCTGCGAATTTGTTTGTCACCAGTTTTTCATAAGGAGCCCGCTTGGAGAGCTCTCCCGCTTCCTGAATAATATCCTGCAGCCGTTCAAAGGCTTCTTTAGTGAAGACAGGGCTCTTGGCCCAGGTATCCTGGTCCCGGTACCGCTTTACAACTGTAGCCAGAATCTTTTCATCGGCATCGGGGAAGGAAGGCTTAATAGCCTTGGCAATTTCCTCCGGGGTGTGGGATTGTACCCAGCGCTGTCCTTTATAAATAGCGTTGGTAAACTTCTGGATGATTTGAGGATTCTTTTCGATATAACTCTTTTTGGCTGAAAAAACGGTATAGGGGATTTCCCCGCCTTCCTTACCAACAGAAGCAACAACGAAGCCTTTTCCTTCCTTTTCCAGGGTAGCAGCCACAGGTTCAAACAAGGTTACATAATCCCCTGTTCCCCCGGTAAAGGCTCCCGCCATCAGGGCAAACTGGATATTGGTAAGAACGGTCACGTCTTTGCCCGGAATAATCCCTTTATTTTTAAGAACGTACTCCAGTGTCATTTCAGGCATGCCGCCTTTACGGCCGCCGATAATGGTTTTGCCCTTTACCTTATCCCAGGTAAAGTTTGGATCAGGCTGGCGGCCGACCAGGAAAGAACCGTCCTTTTGGGTCAGCTGGGCAAAATTGATGACATAATCCTCTTTACCCTGATTAAAGACGTAAATCGTGGCTTCCGGGCCCATAAAGCCAATATCGGCCTGGCCGGAGAGAACGGCCGTCATCACTTTATCGGCCCCGGCCCCGTTGGTTAATTCAATTTCCAGACCTTCTTCCTTAAAGAATCCCTGGTTAAGGGCTACATACAGAGGCGCATAGAAAATAGAATGAGTGACTTCATTAAGGCGAATCTTAGTCAATTTCTGCTGGCCGCAGCCCATCATACTGGTAGCAACCAAACTAAAGACAAGAAGTAAGATCAACATTAAACTCCACTTTTTCACACTGCTTTCCCTCCTAAAATGAGTGTTCATTGATAGTGGTACAGTTTTTACCCACCTCCGCCGGTATTCCACTATCAGTCATAGATTTGTAACTTAATCTATTCAAAATGATCTTTTTGGTGTATGTACACAATACGGACTTATTATGGATAGCTCTCAAGCCTGGAAAGAAATGTCTTGTGAATTGAATTGTAATTATTATGTATACATGTACATCTCTGTCTTTCACACATTGACAACTGTACTAGCTAATTATATAATAATTCCAACATTCATTATTTTATTGCATAACAGTTTGCCCTGTTCTAACGGAGGTGATACGGGGGAGGATATTGTAACATCGGGGTGGAATACTAAAAATTCTTAATCTTTAGGAGGGTAGAAATTGATGGAATTGAGTAAAAAATTAGCGTTAATTCTGGTATTGGCATTTTTAGTAACCATCGCAGGCGGCTGCGGCGGTTCTAAGCCTGCACCGGCTCCAGCACCTGCACCCGCTCCGGAAAAACCCAAGGAAATCTTAATAGGTGCGAACTTTGAATTAACAGGCAACGTTGCCACTTTCGGCGTTTCCACCGTTAACGGTATTGAAATGGCTTTTGCCGAAATTAATGCCAAAGGTGGTGTTCTTGGACAACAACTAAAATTAGTTAAAGGTGACAACAAGTCAGACTCCGGAGAATCTACCAACGTTGCAACCAAACTTGTTACACAGGATAAAGTGGTAACTCTTTTAGGTCCTGTAACAAGTACTAACGTTTTAGCGGCTGTCCCTGTAGCCACTCAATTTAAAGTTCCTATCATTACCAGTTCAGGAACCAACCCCAAGGTTACCGTTGATGACAGTGGAAAAACTAGAGAGTGGGCTTTCCGTACCTGCTTCATTGATCCCTTCCAGGGTTTCGTTGCTGCTAACTTCGCTTTAAATACCTTAAAAGCTAAAACTGCCGCTATTTACATTGACAAGAACAGCGACTACAGTAAGGGACTGGCTGAAGTATTCGAGAAAACCTTTACTGAAAAAGGCGGCAAAGTCGTTGCCAAAGAAGGCTTTACTACCGATGACAAAGACTTCCGCGCTACCTTAACCAAGATTAAAGCCACAAAGCCTGATGTTCTCTTTGTTCCCGCTTACTATGAGCAAGACGGACTCATTGCCAAGCAAGCCCGCGAACTCGGTTATACTAACCCCATCTTAGGTGGAGATGGCTGGGACTCCGACAAACTCCTGCAGATTGCCGGAGCCAAAGCTTTGCAGGAAGTTTACTTCGTAAACCACTATTCCGCTCAAGATACTGATCCTAAAGTTGTGAAGTTCGTCAACGATTACAAAGCTAAGTACAATTCTGTTCCTGACGCTCTTGCCGCCCTGGGATACGACACAGCTTACTTGCTGGCCGATGCTATCAAGCGTGCCGGTTCCGCCGAACCCGCCAAAATTAGGGATGCTTTAGCTGCTACTAAGGGCTTTTCCGGTGTAACAGGAAATGTTTCCTTAGATGAGAAGCACAATCCTGTTAAGGGCGCTGTTGTTTTGAGCTTTGATAAAGACGGTAAGCTCGTCTTCAAAGAAAAGGTTAATCCCTAAACCTGAACTGTAACAACAAACTTTCTCACAGGGGGGACTCGTCCCCCCTCTTCTCCTTTATACTTCTAGAATGGGAGTGGCCTATATGGAACATTTGTACACCTTTATTCAACAGCTTATTAACGGAATCTCTTTAGGTAGCATTTATGCCCTCATCGCGCTGGGATACACAATGGTCTATGGGATAATTAAGTTAATCAACTTTGCCCATGGTGATGTCTACATGGTAGGAGCCTATATTGGATTTTTTGCCATAACCAAATTGAATATGAGTTTCGTACCCGCACTGATTACCGCCATGATCGCCTGTGCCATCTTGGGGGTAATTATTGAACGCCTGGCCTATAAACCCCTGAGAAATGCCACGCGAATTGCCGCCCTTATCACGGCTATCGGCGTGTCTCTTCTCCTGGAATACGGTGGCATGCTAATAGTTACTCCTCAGCCCCGGGCCTTCCCCGAAGTCTTTCCTCAAACTAAGATAGATTTTTTTGACGGTGCTGTTTATATGACTAACCAGCAAATTGTTATTTTCATAGTAAGCCTCATTCTTATGTTCCTCCTTCAATTCATTGTCCAAAAAACTAAAACAGGAAAAGCCATGCGTGCTGTTTCTTTTGATAAAGATGCAGCCCTGTTGATGGGTATAAATATTAACAATACAATTTCCGCTACTTTCGCTATCGGTTCCGCCCTGGCTGCCGCTGGTGGAGTCTTGGTTGGCGTGTACTACAATTCTATAAGCCCACTCATGGGAATAATCCCCGGCCTAAAAGCTTTTATCGCTGCGGTCCTGGGCGGCATTGGCATTATTCCTGGAGCCGCTGTAGGTGGCCTCTTAATGGGTATCATTGAAGCAATGGTCAGCGGTTACTGGAGTTCTACTTTACGGGATGCCGTAGCCTTCGGCATTCTCATCCTTATCTTGATAATCAAACCCTCCGGTATCTTCGGTTCAAATATCCGGGAGAAAGTGTAGGTGAGACCCATGCAAAAACTTTTGAATAAGCGTACAATTTTCATCATAATTGTGTTAGGACTTCTCTATGGGTCCATCCAAACAGTTATTCTCCAGGGTAAACTCAATCCTTATTATGAAATTAACCTCCTTTTGATTGGGATTAACATCATAATGGCGGTAAGTTTAAACCTTATCAATGGGTTCACAGGCCAATTCTCAATCGGTCACGCCGGTTTTATGGCCATTGGTGCTTATGCATCTTCTGTTCTCACCTTAAAACTTCACCAACCTTTCCCCTTGGCTATCCTGGCCGGTTCCATAGCCGCCGCTATTATCGGCTTTCTCATTGGCTTGCCTACGCTCCGCCTTAAGGGGGACTATCTAGCCATTGCTACCTTGGGCTTTGGCGAAATTATTAAGGTTCTTTTCGTGAACATCGAGTACGTTGGTGGTGCCAGCGGTTTAAATGGTATTCCCCATGTCACTACTTGGAGCTGGGTTTTCTTCCTTACTGTATTCACCGTAGTTTTTATTAAGAACTTCATTAATTCCACTCACGGTCGGGCCTGCATCTCTATACGAGAAGACGAAATTGCTGCCGAAACCATGGGTATTAATACCACCAAATATAAAGTTATGGCCTTTACCATAGGGGCATTTTTTGCCGGTACTGCCGGGGCCCTCTATGCTCACTACTTTTATATCATCCAGCCCAATACCTTCAACTTCTTAAAGTCTATTGACTACCTGGTGATGGTGGTCCTGGGCGGCATGGGAAGTATTACGGGTTCGGTTTTAGCTGCAACTGCTTTGACAATTATCTCCGCTTTGCTGCAGCGTTTTGCCGAAATACGTATGGTGATTTATGCCCTTCTCCTTATTGTCATCATGCTCTTTAGACCACAGGGGCTAATGGGCAATAAAGAATTAAGTTTGAACATCTTGGAGAGACTGGGAAGGGGTGAAAAACATGGCTCTGTTAGCAGTAAATAACCTGACCAAAGTCTTTGGCGGTTTAAGTGCTGTCAGCAATTTTAATATAGAGCTTCACCCCGGCGAACTGGTGGGCCTCATCGGTCCTAACGGCGCAGGCAAAACTACCGTGTTTAACTTGCTGACCGGTGTCTACGAACCTACCGAGGGAACCATCCAATTCAACAATGAAAGTATCGTGGGCTTAAAACCCTATGAAATAACCCAGCGCGGTATGGCCCGAACCTTCCAAAACATCAGGCTGTTCAGCAACCTCTCTGTTCTGGATAATGTAAGAATTGCCTACCACACCCACGTTAAATACGGCTTGACCTCGGCTGTAATGCGCCTGGGTAACTATTTTAAAGAAGAAGAGGAAATGACCAGGAAAGCTATAGAATTCCTGCATATCTTCAATTTAGACCGGAAAAAAGATGAAATTGCCAAAAACCTTCCTTACGGTGAGCAGCGCCGTCTGGAGATTGCCCGTGCCTTAGCTGCCAAACCCAAACTGCTTCTCCTGGATGAACCTGCCGCCGGGATGAATCCCCAGGAAACCCATGAACTCATGAACCTCATTAAATGGATTAGGGACGAATTTAAGCTGACGATTCTCCTCATTGAGCACGACATGTCCTTAGTCATGGGAGCGTGTGAGCGCATTTACGTTCTCGAATATGGTATGATTATTGCCCATGGTACTCCCGAAGAGATCAAGTCTAACCCCCGGGTTATCGAAGCTTATCTTGGAGAGGAGGTAGCCCATGCTTAAAGTCAATAATATTAATGTTTACTATGGTGCAATCCATGCCATTAAGGGCGTCAGCCTGGAAGTTAAAGAAGGAGCTATCGTCACCCTGATTGGCGCCAATGGTGCCGGCAAAAGTACTATTCTTAAAACCATCTCCGGCCTCCTGCGGCCCAAAACAGGGGAAATCATTTACGAGGGCAACAAACTCAATACCATGGAAGCTCAGGAAATTGTGCGTTCAGGGGTATGTCAGGTGCCGGAAGGGCGTCGGGTATTTGCCAACATGTCAGTGCTGGAAAACCTGGAGCTTGGTGCCTTTCTCCGTAAAGACAAAGCCCAGATCAAAGAAGATATGGAAAAGGTCTTTGAAAAGTTTCCCCGTCTTAAAGAAAGAATCAGTCAACTGGCAGGAACTTTAAGCGGCGGGGAACAGCAGATGCTGGCCATAGGCCGGGCTATGATGTCAAGGCCCCGCCTAATGCTTCTGGATGAACCCTCCATGGGTCTTGCGCCTCTTTTGGTAAAAGAAATTTTTAGCATCATTAAAGAAATTAATCAGTCCGGTACCACGATTCTTTTGGTAGAACAAAATGCCCATATGGCTCTATCTATTGCTAACTACGCATATGTATTAGAGACTGGTAAAATAGTACTGGAAGGACCTGCCAAAGAACTGGCAGAAAGTGAACAGGTTAAAAAGGCTTACCTGGGGGGGTAAGCAATAGTGTAAAAATAGTAATGAAAGGTGGGAATTAAGAATGTTAGTAAAAGAGCGTATGACCCCCAACCCCATTACCATCACACCACAAACCACAGTTGCCACTGCCCTGCAGCTGATGCGCGATAACAAAATACGTCGTCTTCCTGTGGTACAAGGGGATAAACTCATCGGTATTGTCACAGACCGTGATTTATTGGAAGTAAGTCCGTCTCCCGCTACCACTCTAAGTATCTTTGAACTGAATTATCTACTGGCTAAGACCAAAATCGCCGACATTCTCCCCAAGGATAAAAAGCTAATTATCATAAGCCCTGATGCCTTTGTGGAAGACGCCGCCTTATTAATGCGCGAAAACAAAATCGGCGGTATCCCTGTTGTGGATGATGGCAAACTGGTAGGCATCATTACCGAAACTAACATTTTTGACACCTTTATTGATATAATGGGTATCAAGCAGGCGGGCTACCGTATTACCATCAAACTGGGCGAAGACCGTCCCGGTGTCCTGGCGGAAATCACCAAAGCCATTGCCTCCTGTGGCGGTAATATTACCCACACTACCAGTTTTGTGAACGCTTCCGGAAACTCTATTATTGTATTTCGTATTAATCAAGGCGATGTAGATAGTATCATCTCTGCCATAAATCAACAAGGCTACAGCGTCGTATCCGTTCAGCAAACCAATGCCTGACACCAAGAGGGCTCCTTTCGGAGCCCTCTTCTTTTCTTTCTTAGTGTTAATTACCAAAAGGTAAAAGCCCCAATCATGTAGAATATGAAATGGGTCTAGACAAAGGGGGAATAAATTTTGAAGAAAACCAGTTTACTTATAATGGCCTTTATAATCCTTTCTCTTCTTTTAACCGCCTGCAAAAACAACGAGGAAAAGAAAATTGCCGACGTAGTCCGAACTTTTTATGAGACTATGAAAAAAGGTGACCTGGATAAAGCCCTCACCTTAACCAAAGGTACGGATCAAGCTTCACCGGAACAGTTACTGACAGCAAAAGACATCCTTTCTCTGGGCAGCAGTATGGCCAAGGGTATAGATAAGGTCGTTGTCAAACAGGTAAAACTGCTGGACGAGAAAAATGCCCTGGTCCTGGTAGAACTACAGCTAGGAGGCAAAGCAAAAGACACAAAAATGAAAGCCTTCAAGGAAGCCTCAGGCTGGAAAGTGGATATTTCGGGGCAATAATAACGGGAGTTACTTTATAACTTTTCCGGCTCGGGGTACTCCACGCCAAAAGTCTCTACGGTTACATTCTTCATCCGCTGGTCCTCTCTTGGTTTGTCACGCATATCCCTGGATACATTGACAATACGGTCCACTTCCTCCATTCCCTCAGTCACCTTGCCAAAAGAGGCATACTGGCCATCAAGGTGGGGAGCTTTCTCCACCATAATGAAGAACTGGGAACCAGCGGAGTTTGGCAGCATACTCCGGGCCATAGAAATGACCCCACGGTCGTGTTTTAAGTTATTGGTAAAGCCGTTCCGGGTAAATTCCCCTTTAATACTGTAACCCGGGCCGCCCATTCCAGTACCCTCAGGGTCTCCTCCCTGAATCATAAACCCGGGTATAACCCTGTGGAAAATCACACCGTCATAAAACCTTTTTTGTACTAAATCAATAAAGTTATTCACTGTGTTAGGAGCTGTTTCCGGATATAATTCGACCTTAATCTTAGCCCCGTTCTCCATCTCAATGGTAACCAGCGGATTCTTGCCCATGGTTATCTTCCTTTCTTTTTACACGTTAATGCTATTATAACCAATACTTACTGCCCGTGCAAAAAGTTAGGGGAAAAATACAACTAGAGGGTCCACCAACCTTTAATGCACAATACGGGGTTTACCGTTTCCTTCCCCTTCTGCCTCCGAGATATGCTGGAAGATATTACTAAGCCAGTTAATCGTTTCATGCTCTACCCTTTTGCTCAGGACCAGGTCGTTTTCAATCAGGTAATCATAGACCTCAACCCGGTTCTTTTCGGTAAGGCACCTTACAATATCGCAAAGCTCCAGAATCTCCTCCCGGGATAATTCCCTCTTCCCCTTCCTCGTAAGTTCATTTATATCTTTTAGTTTCTCTAAGAGTGTCATCTTTCGTACTCCTTTCTGAAATCAGCTTAGGAATAGTGTTGGCCCCTTTACCCTGATTAATGTATGGGGATTAAGAAGTATAAACCATTGGTAATTTAGTTATAAAAAAACAAGACTTCTTGCCACTTTGCAAGAAGTCCTGGTAGATGTCCAATATACTATAAGTTTCAGGCATTGACAAAGGCCTGGGCCAACCGTCTGATGCCTTCATCGATATCGCTTTCTTTGGCTAAGCTGTAACAAACCCTTAGGCAATTTTCCCCACGCCGGTCAGGGTAGAAAGAGGAACCGGCCACATAAGCCACCTTATGATTAATCACGGCTGGGGTCAGCCTTTTCAAAGTATCCACCTGGTCCTTTAACTGTACCCACACGTAATAACCACCCTCGGGTTCATTCCATGTGGCCCTGTCCTTAAAATATTTCTGTAAAGCACTGATAGTCAGATCTCTTTTTTGTTTCAGTCCGGCACAGGTAACAGCTATCTGCTTTTCAATGAGCCCCCGCTTACCTGCTTCATAAGCCAGGAGCTGGCTTAAAGAGGATGATGTCTGATCTGATCCCTGCTTGAAGAGAATTAATTTTTCAATGAGTTTGGGATCAGCGGCAATCCAGCCTAACCTTACTCCTGGAGAAAATATTTTAGAAAAAGTCCCCAAGTAAATCACCATATTTTCCGTATCCAGGGCCTTGATGGAGGGGATCTCTTCCCCGCTAAAGCGCAATTCCCCATAAGCATTGTCATCAATGACCGGCACCCGGTATTCATTGGCCAGCTCAATCAGTTTCTTTCTCCGCTCCAGACTCATCACCCGGCCTGTGGGGTTTTGAAAAGTTGGTATCACATAAATAAATTTAGGTTTCCGGAGTGTATTCTTCAGAAAAATCTCCAGCTGGTCCACCTGCAGCCCGTCCTCATCGGCAGGAATAGAAGCAATCTCCGCTTCATAGGAAACAAATGTAGTGATAGCTCCCAGATACGTAGGAGCTTCCAAAACAATAAGGTCACCGGGATCAAGAAATACCCGGCAGATCAGGTCCAGCCCCTGCAGGGAACCACTGGTGATCAGAATATTCTCCATGGTTACCTTCATCTGCTGTTCCTGCATTCTCCCCGCCACAAATTCCCGCACATGGGTAAAGCCCGGCACCGGACCGTACTGTAAAGCAATGTCTTTTTTATCGGTTAAGACCTGGTGGGCTATCTCTTCTATCTCATCTAAAAACCATCTGGGGTCGGGGAACCCCCCTGCAAAGGAAATGATATCAGGCTGCTCGGAAAGTTTGAATAACTCCGCCAGGTCGGAATTTCCGGATTTTTGCACCCTCTTTGCATATAAATGCTCCATAGACTTCTAACTCCCCTCGCTCATATAATTATTTAATATAGCATAAAATCCGGCAGTGTGTAACAAAAAAACAGACAAGTATACAGTATACTTGTCTGTTTGTTATGCACAAATGTCCATCAGGAAAATTCTCTCTTAAACATATTGGATTTTTCTCCTTCTAATAATTCAGGAATCTCTGCAAATCCTAATTTTTTCAATAAAGCCAGCACATACTCATTATCGGCAGGAGTAAGGCTATCGGCTTCTTCACCGTAGCGGTTAACCAGTTCTCTCCCTTTACCCGGATCTATCAGCACCTGGGGCCCTCCCACGCATCCCCCCGGGCAGCCCATGCCTTCGTAAAAATTGGCTTCAATTTTACCTTCCAAGGCATCCTGGAGCATCTTCCGGCATTCTTTTACCCCATCGGCTTGGGCTGAAACAATCTGGATTGGTTTTTCCGGCCTTAACCTTTTCAAAGTATCGGCTACCGCTTTACTAACCCCGCCCGTCCGGGCATAAATCCTGCCGGCCCGGGAAGAATGTTCGCTTTCGTCCTCTTCCATTTCTGCCGGGTTAATCTCTACAGCCTCAAAAATCTGCTGCAATTCTTTAAAAGTAATCACCACATCCACAGCATCCTTGACATCCTCTTCTTTCGCTTCAGCCTTTTTGGCCACACAGGGACCGATAAATACTACTTTAGCGTCAGGATGAAGCTTTTTTATCCCCCGCCCGCAGGCTACCATAGGCGATACAGAAGGAGAGATATGGGGAATGAGTCTGGTATAAACTTTTTTCACCATACCTACCCACATGGGGCAGCAGCAGCTAGTGAGAACAAAATCTCCTTCTTTAGAGACATGGGTATCAAACTCCAGTGCTTCCTTTAGCGTAAGAATATCAGCAAACAGAGCCACTTCCACCATGCCGTAAAACCCTAAATGCTTTAGCGCAGCCCGTAGTTTCCCTGGTGTCACATCAGGACCAAACTGGCCAAAAAAAGCCGGAGCTACAATAGCAAAAACCGGTACACTCCGGTCTTTTAAAACCTCTATCAAAGGAATGAATTCCTTTCTGTCTACCAAATGCTTATAATCGCAGGCCTCAATACAGGCACCACAGCTCTCACAATAATTGTGTTTGATAATGACATTACCTTTCTCATCCCTTTGGATGGCTTCAAACAGGCAGGCTACCTCACACTTTCTTTCTTCACATCCCGCATTATCCTTACAATCTTTAACCTTGAAAACCACTTTGTCCGGGTCTCCCCTGCCGGTAGCATAGTCAACATAATGGTTGATGTCATCATCACCCAGGCTCTTTAATTTTTCTATGTCTTCAGCCAGTTTCCCGTCATAGGCCGATTTAACCAAATCTTTAAAGATTTGTTCGTAAGTTAGAGTTGTCACGCTAACCCTCCACTCAGCTTGTATTATCCAATATTATGCCTCACGGCGAAAAATATAATGTGATAAAGAAACTTACATTTACGTTATAATGAAAAGTTTATCCTGAGGAAGATTAAGATAAACCGCACTCCCCGGATTAAGTAGTGCCCCTTCCTGCTTGGGAATTCTTGCTACAAGATGTAAATCCTGTACATCAGGAAAATTAAAGCAATAGGTATAATTCGTTACTTCCTCTACTACCTGGCTGACGGTGGCTGAAAACGTATTTTCGCTGGATGAAGCCGTAATCCGTAGGAATTCAGAACGTATGCCCAGGATAACAGGTTGGTTCTTTGCAATTTTTTTGTTATCCCCTACTACTGCTTTTACCTCACGGTCCAACCCCTTAACCAGTACCCACACTTCATTCCCCTCTTGCCAGGTCACAATCCCCTGCAGGAAGTTCTCTACCCCCAGCAGTTTAGCTGCTTCTAACGTTGCTGGCCCCTCAACTACATCTTGCTTGCCCCCAAACTGCAGAAGTTTTCCTCCCCCATACACTGCCATTTTAGAACAAAGACTGTAGGCTTCGGCAACGTTATGGGTAACGAAAAGCACACTGCCTCTGTAATAATTGTGGAGCTCATACAGTTCATACAGAAGCTGCTCCTTGACCTGGGTATCCAGGGCGGAAAAAGGTTCATCCAATAGCAGCAGCTCCGGTTCGGGAGCCAAAGCACGAGCCAGGGCTACCCGCTGCTGCTGCCCCCCCGATAACTGATGGGGATAACGCCCTTCCAGCCCCTGCAGCTTCATTTTCTGCAGGAGAATAGTAACCTTATCCTTAATTTCTGCTTTTGACAGGTGCTGTATACCAAAGGCTACGTTTTCACCAACTGTAAGATGGGGAAAGAGAGCGTAATTCTGAAAAACAAGTCCAACTTTGCGGCTCTGGGGCGGAAGATTAATTCCTAACTGCCCATCATATAAAACCTTGCCGTTAAGAACAATCCGACCTTGGTCAGGCCGCACCAGACCTGCTATACACTGTATAGTCAGACTCTTTCCACAGCCCGAAGGACCAAGAATGGCAAGAATCTCCCGTTCAATAGAAAATGCTACATCCAGGGAAAAACCTGGCAGCTCTTTCTTGATATTAACCTCAAGCATAAAGTCAACACCTCCCGTCTCTAATGACGACGCGCCCCTATCCGCTGCCGTCTTTTGATAATCTACCATCCAGCGGGCTGCCGCTATACCTAGGAAAAAAGCAATAACAATAGCGGTAAATGCAGTCCCGGGAATGCTTGCTGCCCTTGATTACAGCCATGGGACACTAATTATCTTCATTATTTCCTCTTCAACCGATTTCAGAGTTTCCATTCCAGGCCTTATCCCCAACCGCAAACAGCCATTTATCGCTTTCATAAACTGGAGATAATCGCAATTGCCAGCCCTCTCCCCAATCCCGCCAATTGTACAGTCCACATAGTTAGCGCCACCCTGGACTGCCGCAAGGGAATTAGCCACCGCCAGGCCGAAGTCATTGTGACCATGAAACCCCAGGTCTACAGGAACGGCTGTTTTAAGATAAGATATCTCGGCAAGTATCCTTTCCGGAGAAAGTATCCCGACAGTATCGGCGTATCTTACCATCTGGGCTCCTTCGGCAAAGGCATGAGAGCACAACTCAAGTAAAAAAGCCAAGTCTGCCCGGGAAGCGTCCTCCATCCCTACATTGACCGTAAAGCCATGCTCTCTGGCAAAATAAACACATCTTTTCAACCGGTCAAGAATCCACTTCCGGTCTTTTTTTAGCTTGGCCGCAATCTGGAGGTCGGAAGACGGTACTGATATATGAATAATATCCACTCCACAATCTATGGAATGCTGGATATCACTGATATTCATCCTGTTCCAGGCTGAAATCCTGCTATTGAGCTTTAGTTCGACCATCTTTTCTATACTTTTTTTCTCTTCGCCGCCTATAGCAGGTATTCCTGCTTCAATTTGATATATGCCAATACTGTTCAGCAGCTTGGCAATTTCGATTTTATCATTAAAATCCAGCGCCAAACCAGGTTGTTGTTCCCCATCTCTAAGAGTTGTATCAATAATCCTTATTTCCATAATTTCACCATATTTATATGAGCGGCAGACCGTTAGTGAGGCGCTGGCAAAGACGGGCCAGTTCATAATCATAGATTTCCCTCTTCAGTTGAGCACTGCTGCTCCTGACCCATTCCAGTATGAGTGAGGTATATTCCTCAGGAATCTCCAGGTTTAATTCCTTTAATTTGGATATTACCGATCTTGATCCGGAATGTTTGCCCAGTACCAGTTTTCTTGCCTGCCCCACCATCCCGGGGTCAAATGGTTCATATGTTAAAGGGTTCTTCTCAATACCATCGGCATGAATACCTGATTCATATTTAAATATGCTGGATCCTATTATGGCTTTGTTATTTTTAATGCATCGTTTACTTAGATCCTGGTATAACTTACTGAGGTGAGAAAACAAAGCTGTATCCCCTGGGATCTCCACTTTTTTAATTACTTTTAATCCCATTACTAATTCTTCCAGAGCAGCAAACCCATAAAGACCGCCCATACCCGAAAAAGCTACGGTCACAAAATCTATTGTATCGCCTTTCCCCGTTAATTCCAGAGCTGTTGACGAAGCTAAATAATACCGGTTGTGGGGGCAAATATCCACTTTAACCTTTAACTTCCTCACTTCCTCCACAGCCTGGTGCCATTCTGGAAGAAACGCGTGACTTAAACCTGAAATCCGTACTGCGTCTACCCAGCGCCAACCTGCACAGCCATTTATCAGCTCAAGCTTTTGTAAATCACCCGGTCCGGTGAATTCAAACTCCACAATAGCCTTCATCTTAATCCTGCTGAACCTTTTGGCCAATGTTTTATCCTGTACTAAATCAGAATCCATCACACAGTAAGGAAGGCGAGAACCCTTATATTTGTACAGATCCTCAGGTTTTTCCACTCTAAAAATAAAACTAACAGTGCTGGGTAAGTACTCCAGCACAGCCAGAGCGGAGCTGTTCACTTCAACATAGTCCACACCGCTCCTGGCCAGTATTAAAATGAACTTCTGTAACTCTCGACCAGTTATGTCACCGTTTGTTTTTAATAGTTCCGGAATAGTCCTGTCAATAATGAAGGAATAATGGTCACCTACTTTTACAGGCATTTATCTTCACCTCTTAGCTGCTGTCAGACCATGTTTTCTCAGGAACTCTCCTGGAGATGACGATTTTCATTTCCTGTTCATTGAGTTCCATAATTTCTTTGTCAAAATTACCTGCCAGTATTTCCCCTTCTAACCAAAGGGGAATGTGATTACACAAGACTTCCAGGGACTCAAATTCCCCTTTTCTGAGAAAAGGCAGCAGGACCTGTTTGGAAGTCAAATTTGAGTCCTTTTTTTGAATCTCTTTAAGGGAAATAGTATAAACCCCCGGATAAACCTCAACGGGGAAAATACTCTTGGGGGATTTTCTCCGTTTCATTTTATTACGTCTTTCCTCTTCCTCGCGGTGCCAGATATCTGTCAGGAATTCCTTTGGTTTGCCGCTGCACTCCCACACACTGCACTGCACTTTCTCCAGGATATAATAAGGGATACCTACAATTGAACGTCCCACAAAGATTTTGCACTCATGTAGAAACATTATAATCTCCTGCATTTTCGTCCTCAAATCCTTGATACTAAGCACTGCTTGCAGGCTGAAGTCTTTTTCCCTGGCAATACGCCATTGTCCCTTTTCTTTTTGATAAATAACCACTTTGCCTTTCTCATACAAAGATGCTGTTTCTCCATTTTCACCAAGGTATACCGCGATTTCGTCAGACATCAATAATCCCCCCTTTCACAGACTACTTAAAAAGTTTTTCATCCCGGAACCCTATAATACGAAAATATGCTGTTTAGGTTTTCGCATTATTACGCTCCTTTCTGGACCTGTTCCGTAAATTCCAACGACCTGTCATTCCCCAGAAGACCAACGGCATCAGCCCTGCACTGCCTGCAGTGATACATTTGTAAGAGGTCAGTTTGACATTTTTTTCTCATTTCGTTGAGTTTGATAATATTAGTCTCAGGGTAATGCTCAAAACTACTTCCCTTAGCGGGAATGAGAGGCATAATGTTGGTCATGAAGGCTCCCAAATCTCTCACTTTTCTAACAATGTCGGGAACATGATGATCATTGATACCTTCAACCATGACTATATTTACTTTCACCAGTACACCGTGGTGTGAAAGGTAAGCAATACCCTCCAGTTGGTTACCGATTAGAATCTGTGCTGCTTCTTTACCCCAGTAACGACTGCCCTTATAGTTTACAAATTCATAAATTTTTGCCCCAATTTCCTGATCCAGGCAGTTTACAGTAACCGTTACATGTTTTAAACCCAGTCCAATTATTTCTGCGGCATACTCAGGGAGCATTAACCCGTTAGTGGATAAACAAAAAAGTATGTCAGGGTCTGACTTTTGAATCAAGTCGATAGTTTTTCTTACATTTGCCCAGTTAGCTAATGCATCACCAGGTCCGGCTATCCCAACTACGCTAAGATTCTCTATTCTTTCCTTAACTTTTTGGAATCTCAGTAAAGCTTCCATTGGATTTAATATTTCACTGGTTACCCCTGGCCGGCTTTCATGTAAACAGTCAAATTTTCGATTACAGTAATTACAGCTGATATTGCAGTGTGGCGCTACCGGTAGATGGAGCCTGGCGTATTTATGCTGTGCATCAAAAGAGTAACAAGGATGTTTACTGTTACTACTGTCGGTATTATTGTCTATGTTTCGTTTGCATGAGCATTGCACGTTCCTCACCTCAGTCCTGTTATTAGCTTTACTAGCCGACAAAATATTTCCGGTAAAGAGAAGAGCGATAATTTTGATGTTTATTGTCCAGCAGGGTATTGGTGATACGATCTAAAAAAGCCATGGTTCCCTGGTAACCCAGGGACAGGATACGCTGGCCTCCTACCTGGTCGTGGACTGGAAAGCCCACTCTCACCAGGGGTATCCCTTCTCTTTCCGTCAAATACCGGCCTTCGGAACTGCCTATAGCCAGGTTAACCTTCATTATTTTGCACTGCTCCCGGATATGGGCAAAATCTGTGTCATTGAGGAGAACATAATTACTGCCCCCTTCCTGCAGAGATTTGGCCAGCAGCGCACCCAGCCTCTCATTCCTGCTGCCCGTGGCAATTACAGCAGGGAAAATACCGTTTTCCAGACAGGTAGTGGATATGGCATAGACCAGTTCCGTTTCCCCAAAGACAGCGCATCTTCCCTGAAAGTTATACTTGTGGGAATCAATCATACAGTCCAGGAGCCTGCCCCGCTCCAGTTCCAAGCCCCTGGGGACACCTTTCCCTGTTATCTCTCCCAGCGTCCTTAGAAACAGGTCTGTATTCTCTATGCCCATGGGTAGGGGAAGTCTATAGAGGGGAACACCGTATTCCTCTTCCAGGTATTTTCCCGCGGAAAGGCTGTCGTCGACGGTTATGCCCAGTTCCACCGTAGCCACGGCTCCTGACATTGCCCTGATGTGGGCAAGAGGGGTACCCCCTTCGGGAATTTTGTGGTACAACCTGGAATAAGGAGCGTCTAACGTATCGGAAACATCGGGTAAAAGAATATAGCCAATATCCATCAGGCTCAATATCCTTTTAAGCTCCCTAATATCAGCAGGGCTGATATTAGGGATGATTACATTAATCCGGCTGTGTTTTTGCGTCTTCTTAGCCAGTTTGGCAACTATTCTTCTTATCGTAAGAAAATATCCCTCGGTATGAGTACCACCATAACCAGGCGTAGGAACAGCTACCACTAAATCTTGGGACAGGTCCCTTTCTCTCACATATTCCTGGGCAATTCTTTCAATATCCTCACCAATGGTTTCTGCCAGGCAGGTGGTGAGAATACCTATGAAATCCGGGTGATAGACCTTTCTAAGGTTATCCAGCCCTTTTTTCAGGTTTTCCTCCCCCCCGTACACAGTACCTTTCTCATTGAGGGAAGAAGAAGCCACATCGACAGGTTCATTGAAATGTTCAGAGATATGCCTGCGCATATAAGTGCTGCAGCCTTGGGAACCATGGATAATGACCATGGTTTTTTCAATACCTTTTAAGGCCAGAATTCCTCCCATAGGCATGCACATATTACAGGGATTTTCATTAACATTGCGGAAGTGAGTATTTGTTTCACTCATGAAAGCACCACACCTTAGACATATTTCCAGACCGGGGAGCAAACCGTAGAGTATACTTCCCGGGCAAAATTTACTGCCCCGTCAAACCCGCATAAAGGATGTTTCCGGTCATGGTTATGGTCAATAAAGGCTAGCCCCAATTTATAGGCCAGCGGCCTTTCCTTAACCCCACCTACCAAGAGATGAGCTCCTTTTTCCAAAGTAAATCTTTCGATTTCTGCCGGATTGGCATCATCCAGGATCACTGTACCTTCTTCCACCAGGTCATTTATAGCTGCATAATCTTCCGGTCCCCCCGTTTGGGTACCAATCATGACAACTTCAATACCCAACTCCTTAAACTGTTTGATGAGGGAAATGGCCTTAAATCCACCCCCCACATAGACAGCGGCTTTCTTACCCTGGAGAGCCTTGCCATATTCCTGGATAACCGGTATGGTTTTTTCCATTTCGACCGCGATAAGTTCTTCTGTTTTTTCATAAACCGACTGGTCATTAATTGCCTTGGCTATCCTGCGTAAGGATTCCACTGTATCCTCAATGCCCACAAAAGAAACCCGGAGAAATGGTGTTCCATACTTTTCCTCAAATTTTTTGGCCAGGTACATCATAGAACCGGCACACTGGACAATATTAAGTGAAGCCTGGGTGGCAGTCTTTAAAGTCTCGTATTTGGCATCACCGGTAAAGGCCACATTAAGCGCTAACCCCATGCGGTTCAGATATTCCTTAATAATCCAGGTTTCACCCGCCAGGTTGAAATCACCCATTAAGTTGAGACAATTCTTTCTCTTCACGATTTTCTGCCCCCGCCGGGGCTCGATCAGCCGCAGGAGGCTGTCACAGGCAGCGCGGTAGCCCATGGATTTATTCCCCACAAAACCGCTGGACTGGACAGGAATAATTTCGATATTATGTTTTGCCGCCATGGCCCGGCATACAGCTTCTAAATCATCACCTATCACGCCCACAACACAGGTTGAGTAGACAAAAACTAACCTGGGCCTGTATTTCTGTACAAGTTCTTCAATGGCTTTTGTCAGCTTCTTTTCCCCGCCAAAAATTACATCCTGTTCTTTCAAATCCGTAGAAAAACTGTTACGATACAGTTCTGAGCCACTGCTCAGGCTTCCCCGGATGTCCCAGGTATAGCTGGCACAGCCAATAGGACCATGTACCAGATGAACAGCATCCGTGATAGGATTGAGAACAACCCTGGCTCCACAATACACACAGGCCCTTTGACTTACCGCTCCGGAAATACTGTCTGTATCACACTTTAAAGCTTTACGTTGTTTACTTTTGGTATAAACAAAATCCTTTCTTTCCTCGATGGCCAAATCCAGCATATTATCACGTCCATTTTCCCGTATTCACATTACATCACTAACTCCAGATCCTCATCGGCAGCATCGCGGTCTGTTCTGTCCAGGAGGGCGCTGCTGATCATTTCAATTATGCGCATAGCCCCTTTATAGCCGACAATAGGGAGATAGGTATGAACACTCCTGTCCAGGATAGGGAATCCTATACGCACAAAGGGAATATCTTCCGCTCTGGCAATATACTTTCCATAGGTATTGCCAATTAATAAGTGTACAGGTTCATTCTTTATCCACTGGTGCAGGGTAAAGAGATCTCCGGCTGCTTTTACTCTTCCTTCTATTCCGGCTTGTGCTAACATTTCGCTTATTTCCTTTTCGAAGGCAGTACCAGGAGTGCCTGTCAATACATGAATGGGCTGCATTCCTAAACTCAGAACAAATTCTGTTAAAGAGAGAACGATGTCGGGGTCGCCAAAAATAGCCACTTTTTTTCCATGAAAGTGAAAGTGGGTATCCGTCATAATATCCACCAGTTGTCCCCTTTCCTCTTCCAATTCATAGGGAACTTCTTTTACAAATTGTTTGCGCAGCGTCATCAGTAAATCATCTGTAGCCCTAATCCCGATAGGTGTTTTCAATACTTTAGCAGGTACATTGCATTTTTTCTCCAGGAGGAAAGCGGCATCAGCCGAGGCAAAACTGCCCAGAGCTATGGTCAGCTTGGAATTCCCCGCATCTACCAGGTCTTCCACTTTCGTCCCTCCCCTGGGGTACATGGTAAACTCCCCGGTCATGGGAGAATCTACTACGCCAGAGGTATCAGGAAACATAATGAATTTTATTCCCATTAACTTAAGCATTCTCTTTATTTCTCTCATATCAGACGGGTTAACAAAACCAGGTATGATGTTCACCTGTTCCTTTTTCTTTTCCCCGCTGGCTTCTGCCAGGTAATTCACCATTCCCTTAGTCATGTTGGAAAAACCGGTGATATGGGAACCCACATAACTGGGGGTATTAGCATGTATGACCAGCTTCCCTTCCGGGATTTCTGCAGTACGGATAATACTGGGGATATCATCGCCTATAGTTTCTGATAAGCAAGTGGTATGAATAGCCATTACATCGGGTTTATAAATGGTAAATACATTTTTAATAGCAGTTTTAAGATTGCTGCCACCCCCAAAAACAGAGGCACCTTCTGTAAAAGAACTGGTAGAAGCCATAATAGGGTCCCGAAAATGCCTGGTTAAATGCGCCCGGTGGTAGGAGCAACAGCCCTGGGAACCATGGCTGTGGGGCAGGCATTTGTGGATGCCCAGGGCGGCGTACATGGCGCCGATGGGCTGGCAGGTCTTGGCCGGGTTGATGACGCCCCCGCTGCTGCGTTCTATTATTTCTTTTGGTGTACTGTCCAACATATTACGACACTCCTTCTCCGATTGTTCCTTCCAGTAATGGTTCATGTTTCCATGGCGGCGCTATGAAATTCCAGGTGGGGGAGACAAAAGCCATGCTCACATCTTCGGCAAATTTCACGGCGCCGTTAAAACCTGCGTAGGGACCGCTGTAATCATAGGAATGAAGCTGTTTGGCCGGAATGCCCATTTTCTGTACCACATATTTATCTTTAATACCGGAGGCAAAAATATCAGGTTTTAACAGCTTGATAAATTCTTCCGTTTCATAATGATTTAGATCGTCCACAATAATGCTGCCATCTTTCATTTCTGTAATCATACCTGAATAATGGCTCAGGGGAATTCTCGCCTTCAGTTCTTCCATCTTGGCCGGGGATATTTTCAGCCTGAAATGCTTTTCATCAGGGACCACCTGAAGGTCAGGTATGTTTTTGGAGTCCGCATCAGGCTTTATAAAGGGGATAACCTGTCTACCCTCATAATCATCACGGTGGGCAAACTCATAACCGGCGAGCACCGTCTCAATGCCTAATTCCGCAAACAACCCCTGGTAATGATGTCCCCGGGACCCCCCTACAAAGCAGAAAGCTGTTTTCCCCTGGCAAATTTTTCTGTACTGGTCCATCACCGGTTGAATCCGGGCCAGTTCCCTGGCAATAACCTCTTCCGTCTTCTGCAGCAAATCAGGGTCGTCAAAATAGAGGGCCATATTTTTCAAAGAATCAATAGTGTTCTGAATCCCAATAAAGTTAACTTTTAGCCAGGGCGTACCGTATTTTGTCTCCAGCATTTCCGCTATATAGTTGATAGAACGATGACATTGGACCAGGTTCAACTCCGCCACATGGGCGTTTTTTAATTCTTCGTAAGAACCATCCCCTGTCATCACGGAAATCACATGATAACCTATCTCCTCCAGGACCCTTTGAATCTCCCAGCCGTCTCCGCCAATGTTGTATTCTCCCAGGAGATTGATGGAATACCTGGCAGGGGCCTTCTCCATTTCCCCCTGTCCGATAACTTTCTCCATGAGGCCGTTGTTGGCAATATGGTGACCGGCAGATTGACTGACTCCTTTATAGCCTTCACAATTGAAAGCCAGTACTTGGATGCCGTGTCTTTTTTCAGCTGCTTTGGCCACTGCAGCCAAATCGTCCCCGATCAGCCCCACAGGGCAAGTGGCAGAAACAGTGATGGCATTGGGTTTAAAGATTTCCACCACTTCATCAATAACATTGGCTAATTTTTTTTCCCCGCCAAAAACGATATCACTTTCCTGCATATCCGTGGAAACGCAATAATTGAGGTAATTCTTTTTTCCTTCTTCACTCTTGGCTTTGTTGCGACGGGTACCCCAGGTATAGTAGGCACACCCTATGGGACCATGCACAATATGGACCATATCCTTTAAAGGACCCAGCACCACCCCTTTACACCCGGCAAAGGCACAGTGGCGGTTGGTAATTATGCCGGGAATGGTCCTAGTGTTGGCTTCAATCTCCTGGCGGGCCAGGTCCGCGTCCTTGATGATTATGTGCTTTTTGCGATTTCTTTTTACCTTAGCCGGATACTGATCCAGTATTTTATCCAGCATTTTTTCGTTTATTGCCATGTTTAAACCCTCCAATGCTTAGATTGCATCTATACCACGTTCACACGTCCTGACCCTTACTACATCCAGGATGGGCAAAACAAAGATTTTGCCGTCGCCGCTGTGGCCTTCCTGATTGACTTTAATAATAGTCTCAATTACTTTCTGTACCTGGTCATCAGGTACGATAATATTAAGCATTCTCTTGGGTATCAGCCTGCTACCCTGGGCTAAACCTTCGGCAATTTTACCTGCCACCTCTTCCGGTGCAGCCAGTTCATCAATGATGGAGTGAACATTAACCATTTTGCCCCGCCCCAATACCTTCCTTGCGGTCATAGAACTTATCCCTGCTTCGGACAGAGCTTTTTTTGTAACATTTACCTTGTTCATACGGATGATAGCCATAACTTCTTTCATAGCGGCCCCCCTTAGAGACCCTTTTTGCCGCTGCTGATGGTGTACACTTCTTCCACGGGACTTACGAAGATTTTTCCGTCACCGTAATTGCCTTTTTCCCCGGTTTTAGCGTATTTAAGAATAATATTTATTACATCTTCCTTGTCTTCATCCCCTACTACCATCATCAGCATTTCTTTAGGTATCTCATCATAAATCACGTCGCCAATTCTTACTCCTTTTTGCTTACCCCGTCCTACCACATCTATTTTTGTAACGGCAGGAAACCCGGCACTGTTTAGCTCAGCCAGAATGGTATTAGTTTTTTCCGGTCTAACAATAGCCCTGATCATTATCATTAGTTCACCCCTCCTTACGCTATGGCATCAAGAAAACCGTACTGCATCATTAGTTCTTCCAGGCGGTCCTGGGTCATGGGTTTAGGAATGACAAACATCCTGTTTTCATCGATGGCCTTGGCCAATTTCCGGTACTCATTAGCCTGGTTGGCCTCCTTGTCAAAGTCTATTACAGTTTTCTTGTTTATTTCCGCCCGCTGGACAATATTGTCGCGGGGCACGAAATGAATCAATTGGGAACCGATTTCCTCGGCAAAAGCTTTCAGCAATTCATATTCATTATCAACCTTCCGGCTGTTGCAGATGATACCACCCAGCCGCACTTTCCCTGATTTGGCATATTTTTGAATGCCTTTGGCGATGTTATTGGCAGCATAAAGGGCCATGAGCTCTCCTGAAGCTACAATGTATATTTCCTCCGCTTTTCCTTCCCGGATGGGCATGGCGAAACCGCCACAAACCACGTCACCCAGTACATCATAGAAGACATAATCCAGATCCTTGTCATATGCGTTTAATGACTCTAACAAATTAATGGATGTGATAATACCGCGCCCTGCACAACCCACTCCGGGCTCGGGTCCACCAGATTCTACACATTTTACACCTTTAAAACCCGGTTTCATAATATCATCCAGATCGATATCTTCCCCCTCGTCCCGTAAGGTATCCATTACCGTTTTCTGACACAACCCGTGCAGCAGTAACCTGGTAGAGTCGGCTTTGGGGTCACAGCCCACCACCATTACTTTCTTGCCAGCCTCAGCCAGGGCAGCCACGGTATTCTGCGTCGTCGTCGATTTACCAATCCCGCCTTTTCCATAAATCGCTACCTGTCTCATCGTCATTTCCTCCTATCCTTTTAAATAAAATAATAGATATAGAAAAAGACGCTTTAACTGGCAGGAAAATCACCGTTTCCAGTTCTTTTCCTCTTGTTAAAGCGTCTTTGCCCTCAAATACAGCAACTACTCTGTTATCTGTATTGAATGTAATTTTATAGTTAAGTGAAAGGCGCTTTTATCTTCTGGTCTGCTGACTTTTAAGAGCCAGAGTTCCCGAAAATAAAAGCGCCTTTGCTTTGTATTTTTAATTATTTCAATTGTTATAATACAGTTGGAATTAATCCAGCCTGTATTAGCTTTGTTGTTTCACATTATAGATTACAGTTTACTAGCAAGTCAATTATTTTTACGTATGTATTATGTATTATTATTTATATTATGAGGATTCTTTCTTATATGATTTTTTTGAATACAATATATTACTTTATAACTGTCGTATACAAAATTCCTGGTTTAATTCAGTGTAGTATACAAAATTCCTTCGTAAGTATATCTCGCATTTTAATTATAACTGATCCTAAAGCTATAGCTTTTCTTGTAAAATATAGTTATGATAACTATGAGAACATAAGTGAATTAAGGTGAGATTAATGTCTTCCAGTACTCATTTACACTTTAATTCCCACCTGGGCGCTCAGAAACCCAGGACCATCGCCCGGCAAAAGCCCAATCCAGCACAAAAAAATGACACAAGCTGTCCTTTCTGCAACCGTGAAAGTTTGGTCGATATCCTGGCATCCGAAGGTCCCCTCGTCCTTCTCAAGAATAAATATCCGGTTTTGGAAGATACCCTTCAACTGGTGTTAATAGAAACTTACAATTGTGATGAAGAACTTTCCATATACTCTAAAGAACACCTGCACCACGTAATTCGTTTCGGTGTGGAAAAATGGCTGGAAATAGAAAACAGCGGTGAATTTAGTTCCGTTATTTTCTTCAAAAATCATGGGCCCTTTTCGGGGGGAACCATCTTCCATCCCCATATGCAAATTGTAGGCCTAAAAAAAGTTGATTACCGCGAAAATATCAGGGAAGAAGATTTTGAAGGTGTTGTCATCACCCAAGCCCCGGGGGTGGAATTCAACCTTTCTACCAAACCACGTGTTGGTTTTTTTGAATTTAACGTGGTTCTCAGTGATATAAACCAGATTGATCAGATGGCGGATTATATCCAGACCGCCGTTCACTATGTTTTGAACTACTTTGACTATCACTGCAACAGTTACAACCTCTTCTTTTACAAACTGGAGGAAAAGATCATCGCCAAGATCATGCCCCGCTTTGTCACCTCGCCTATTTATTTGGGTTTTTCCATTCCCCAGGTGTCTAATCGTATTGCAGAAATGGCCCGGGATGTACGGGAAAGATATTTTACTGAAGGGACTCCGTCCCCTAACACCCCTGTTTAGGAAATTTGTATAAAAATAAGGCCCTCTTACGAGGGCTTTTCTTTTTTTCAACTATTCTTGTAATAGCACTTAAGACCCTTGGGATTGAAACAGGCGTTGCAGGAAACACAGGCTGCTCTTTCCTGTCCTTTTAGAAAGCGGGTCACCAGGTCAGGTTCTTTGATCAAAGGCCGTGAGAGAGCTACCATATCAATATAATGGTCCCTGACCACGGCTTCCATCACTGGCAGGGAGCGCAAGCCCCCTACCAGGATAACGGGAATATTAACGTTTTCCTTCACAGCTTTGGCCGCTTCTAAAAAGTATGCTTCCTGTTCGGGCCTGACAATATTGAGTTGGGACATAACGTTACGGGTATCCCGCATCCCGCCGCTTACTTCAATGGCAGCAGCACCTAATTTTTCCAAGAGCTTGGCTGTATAAAGGACATCATCTATATTGAGATATTCGGAGCCTGAAAAACCATCGGTGGAATTAAGTTTGACCAGAATAGGATAATCGCTACCCAGTTGGAAACGGGCCCGTTTCATGATTTCCTCTAAAATCCGGGTCCTATTTTCGATACTCCCTCCCCACATATCTTTACGGCGGTTCGTATATGGTGAAATAAACTGGGCCAATAAATAGCCATGGGCAATATGCAGCTGAACCCCGTCACAACCCGTATCTCGGGCCCGTACCATGGCGGCCACAAAATCTTCAATGACCTGCCAGATTTCTTCTTCCGTCATTTCTCTGGGCATAATACCTGTTGACTTCTCAGGTACAGCAGAGGGAGCAAGGGGAGTAAATCCCCCATCTGGCAGAGCCTGTCTCCCTGCATGGGAAACCTGTATCACCAGTTTGCTGCCAAAACTGTGTACCGCCTGAACCACCTTTTTATAACCGTCAATAAACTTATCGCTATAAATAGCATTCTGGTTCACACTAGCTTTGCCGAATGGATGCTGCACATATGAATGAGCTGTAATAATTAATCCCACCTCGTTGGCGGCCAATGTCCTGTACAGATCTATTTCCTGCTCCGAGATAGTACCGTCGGCATTCCCAAGAAAGTCCTGGGTTGCTGAACGTACAAAGCGGTTTTTTACCACCATGGAAACAATGTTGACATGCTCGAAAAGAATACTCACCTTAACCCCTCCTCATATTACTAATTTTACCATAGTCATTCGATGCCTTGCAGTATGTGCAAAATTTATAGCCCCCTTCAGAAGGGGGCTATAGGAAATGGGGCATTTGATAACGACTGGTTTACTCTACTCAGGAGGTTCTGGTAAGATCCTCTTACCTGGTATCTATTTTATGAAACATGACCATATAAAGTGACAGTAGTTATGCAGTTTCAGGATAATTTTTCCAATTCCATAACCTAAGTTCCAAAGAATGTGGCCAGAATTTATCAATAAGCCTTGAAAAACGCTGGGTTGCCGTGTCAAAATAGACTTGGATCAACTGCTCGCAACAGCGGATCCGACAACCGGCGTTGAAGAAGTACCTTATCACTTCGCAGAGGGAGGGGGCTTGTTCGGCGCCTTCTTTATTGCACTCCCAAGAGGCATAACAAAGAAGGGTCTTCGCTGTAAACAAGAGCTCCACATGTGCGAAATGAGCTGTTTCAGACTGAGCATAGCAAGATGTTAAACCAAGATTCTGTTTAGCGGTGCGGTAAAAAACTTCTATTCTCCATCGTTTAGCATAGGCAGTTGCAGCTTCTTCCGGCGTATCTACGCGATTGCTTATCAGGAGATACGCATCCTTGAAGGTTGCCGGGCATTCTTCCTCCGGAAGAACTATGCTGCCCTCGACAGCCTGCTTCTCATAAGTGGCTGCAATGGCAGCTATGGGTAAAAAACGTTGTCTAGTAATGGGTTTTCCCTTGCGTGTTAAGGTCTCATAGGGCATTTTGATGTAAATGTCCGGAATACTGAGAACCGATTCTTTGCCAAGGACCCGAAGCTGGGAATAAACTTCTCGCAGCAGTTGCTTCGGATTAAGTTTAATGTAGCGTTCCTTTCCTAGTACCGGGTCGTAGATTTTCCTGAATAGCGCCGTGTTACGTTTGGCTTTGGTAACCCAGTCAAAATTTTGACCCATCAGCCAGTTCAGGAACTTTTTACACAAAAACCAGCGATCCATGGCTACCCAGAGTCTGGCCTTGTTCAACTGACGCACCTCTGCGAGCATCTGTTTAGCAAGATCAAGCTTGGTTTGTTTTTCATTCTCCTGGCCATTTTTAACCCAGAAGCGCCACAGCATAGGATATTCGAGCCCATTCTTTAAGACAGCCAGGGTCGACACAAGATTAATGCACCATACATGGCACTTATCCGAACTGTCAAAGAGCCAACAGAGAAAGGGGATTTTTTTACCGTGAGGATGCTCAATTTTAGTATCGTCTAAGGCAATGATATCGCCGTCGGTCAGCCTGCTATCCGTGTTTTCTTGTAACCTGGCAAATCTGCCCAAAGAGAACCGGAGCCACTGAAAGGGCTTGGAGAGAAACCGGCTGAAGGCACTTTGAGAGATGATTTGCCCGGAAAGCAGTTGTTGTAAAAATGGAGCTTCCGTTGAAAACTTAGCATTTTGATTTGCAGAACTTGAATGATTAGCAAGGCCGCAGATGTAGGCAAAAGCCAGGAGCCACGCTGGAATTCCGGAGTGTTTGCGTATTCCGGACTGGGAAAACAGCAGAGACAGGTCAAACAAATCCCAAATTGTCTTGAGTACCGGGATTCCGGCACCTTGACCGTGATCCTTTTTTTCGAAAGTTGGTTTACACAGTTTCTTCATCAACATCACCCATATCGCTAGAGTGATGGTAAAAAATACCATCCAAAGCGATTATGGGGGCTTTTCGAAAAAGTCAAGACCTTTTTTGTCGAAAATTAGGATCTTTTTTAAAATATTTTTTGAGTTATTATTTTCTATTTATTTCCACCAACTGCATAACTCCTGTAAAGTGACAACCTTAACATGACTAAATAAAAATATTTACAGTAAAACCCATCTTTATAACACTGTATCATCCTGTAGATAGTAATTCTTCTATCCAGCCCTTTATGCGGCAACTGAAAAAATCCGATAATGACATGCCGGCAAAGTTATTTTCCTGCCAGGGGTTTTCCAAAAGCCAGGCCCAAAAATCAAGCAAAACAGCGGTGAAAAAACCTGGGGACATTTCTTCCAATAACCTTTCTAACATCCCTTTTCGCTCTTTCACCATTAAATCCATGAACCATGAAGTGGGCTGCAAAAGCATCATTTTGTTTTCAGTAATTTCCTGTAATGCGGTCATTACCACATCAATTTCCCGCAGGGGGAACAATTTAAGACTAAGATTCCGCAATTCCTCTTGTTTTGCTTCATAAGATTCGGAATCAAGAAGAGGACTGCCAAAAGATAAGAGGGAACGAAGGCGGTGCAATTTAATCCTCAACTGGTGAAGAGTTTCCGGGTCTTGGGGCTGTTTTAGAAAATCCTCATAAGCCGCTAAAACATACTGAATATTTTCAATGAGAATTTTGAGCATGGCTTCTCTTACATTTTCATTGCCATCCAGACTTAACTTGGCCTTACTTTCTTCTAAGGTGGCAATGCCCAGCATTTTCAAACCACGGGAAAACTTGCTGCGGGGTTCCAGGAAGAGGGGGTACCGCCTGGCTAAAACTGCCCCCAGTTTCAGTATTACTGCGGGGTTCCCTTCCTTTAATTCCAGTTCAATTTCCGCAAACTTCTCACGCCTTTCGCCGGCCACAACCTCTCCCCGGTCTGCAGCTAATTCGATACGGCTGCCGTCATACCAGGATAAGCTTAAACTCTTACGTTCAAAGCATGTCACAAGGAGCTCTTCACACTGCTCCTCCCCTGCCACCTGGAGCAGACGGGGACCGACGGGAGTTTGCAGAAAAGGACTTAAATCAGGCAGCGGTAAAGGCACCTCTACGTTCCATTCATTACGTATATGCAAACCACCCGCTGATAAATCATCGGCTTTCACCGTGGCTATCCATTTATCACCCTCACGGCGTATCCTGTAAGCAATTCCTGCCCTGGTCAGGGCCCTGCCGGGGGTATCATAATATATGGCTTCTAACCATTGTGCCTGTAACGACTGGGGCTGGGCCAGCTCTTGTATATGGGGATCGTTTAACAATTTTCCCAGTAAACTTTCGTCATTCAAACGTAATTTTAATTCCATCTCCGTGTTAGGACCCATAGAATACCTCCCACTACTCAAATAATCTTTGAACATCAACATTATCCCTTATTTTTGGCAGGCAACACCTACGAACTTAAAAAAATTACTAACTCTTTCTACATTATCCTCCTAATTATTCCACATTGTCCCTATACTACCAAAGTGAAAGATAAGTTTATTAAGCCGCTACCAGCCAGGGCAAAAATGCTTGTTTCAACTCTTGTTTTGCATAATTCGGCTTCAGATGCGGGACGAATATTGCCTGTTTCCGGTATTAATATCCAAGTTAACAGTCCAATAAAGAAACAAATAAAGGCCAACCCAATCCATGTACCACGCCAACCGAAATACTGGTTCAATAAGGGTACTGCCAGGCCTGTTAAAAATATTCTGAGATAACCCCCGCCATAATAGCACCTAAAAGGTAACCGAAATAATTAATAGATGCAAGATAACCGGCAAAAACCTCAGAAAAAAATAGCTCCCTCTGCATCAAAGGTAGAATAGGAGTATAGGCAAACCTCTCCTTCCCCACTAGTCTAATTCAATATTAAGGTCAATGTAATATAATATAAAACGAAGGTTTTAGATATTTACCATCATATATATTGATATCTCATAGGCAGGAATGAATTTTATTAGAAGATCTGATTCTTTAGACAAATAAAACCCAGGGCAACTCCCTGGGTTTCTCCCTTTTCTTTATCCCCCGCACAGTACAGGAAGCAAGATGATCTTGCCAGTTTCACTTATTCCATCGGTTAAGACTGCTGCCTTACCATTGTAAACCACCATTACTTCATTAAGGTCGATTGTAAGAGGTTGACTCTCCAAAAATTTAGCAACAGTAGTCCCTTTAATAACTTCAAAGACTTCTTTTTTCTTTTCCATCCGGGGTAAATTCCATTCGACTTCGATAGTAATCTTCTCCATATGATAACACCCTAAAAGACCATCTCTGCCAAATCTTCCTCAGTAATATCAAAAACTGTGCCTGTGGCGGGGTTTTCCTCTTCATAAAAATGTTCGGGTAAACGGTCATGGACTTTAGTAAAGCCGGCTTTTTCATTAAAAGCCCTTTCCAAACTGAGGTTATCCCGCGCTATTTTTTCCAGATCCTCCGTCGTCAGATCCCAGCCGTAACGGGCGTTGATTAATTCGACTAAAATAGAACGGCCCTTCAGAGCGGGACCTACCATCATACAAAATCCTAAAGCATCGAGAATCGTTACGCCTATCTGGGCATTACGTGAAGCCACAACCTGACCGTCTTTTAGGTGATGCTTAATATTGGCACGTGCCACATTACCTGCCGTATGGTCTGCTCCCATAGCCGAGGTGATATAGGTGACAGCTGTTCCCTTAATGGCCCTGGGTTCATAAGCAGCCATACCCTGTCCTTTTACGGCCGGCACGCGCCTGATGCCCAAGACTTTTCCTGCAATTACAGAACCGGAGGCAATGATACGCCCTAAATAAGTATCCTTAACAACTTCCTGCATCAGGTTAAGGACCGCCCCCTTGTCGCCGAAGGGAATAATACCCGCTTCCATGGCCACACCTATGGCACAGCCTATTTCAATAGTGTCCACACCATAATCATTGCAGAGATAATTAAGTTGAGCCACAGTATCCAAATCATCAATTTCCAGGTTGGAACCTAATAGGCAGATGGTTTCATACTCCAAAGGCGATACTATTTTGCTGCCCTTTTCATCGGCAAAAATATTGGAACAACGCACGATACAGCCCGGCATACAGGCGTGGGTGGTCTTCCCCTCTCCACCCCGGGATCTAATTGTGTTATAAAGAGCTGCCCCGTTAAGTTTATCAGCAGCCTCAAAGCGGCCTGTAAAGAAATTACGGGTAGGTAATCCTCCCAGGGCATTGGTGATTTCCATCATCGCCGCCGTACCATACTTCGGGAAGATTTCGGCCGTTTGCGGATGGGTTAAGATATTTTGATGCAGTTCTTTAACCTTTTCCTTATATAACTCCTGAACTACCGGTTCTTCCAGCCTGCATCCCGTATCATCCAGGACAATGCCTAAGAGATGTTTGGCTCCCATGACTGCTCCTAATCCCCCGCGACCGCAAAACCTCCCGGGCACTCCGTCGGCATCATTAATAGCTATACCTGCCGTAAGCAGTCGTTTTTCTCCTGCAGGACCTATGAGAATTAAACCTGCTCTAGGCCCATATTCCTGATATATAACCTGAGCTTTTTCCGTGATGCCCTTATCTTTTAGGTGACTGGCTTCTTGCAAGAAAACCTTATCTTTTTGTACTACCAGGATATACCAGGTGTTATCCTCACGAATCCCTTCTAATATTATAGCTCGGACACCCAGACGTCCCATTTTGAAAGCGGCAATACCGCCGGCATTGCTTTCTTTAATACCGCCTGTAAGGGGACTTTTGGCCCCGATAGATAGGCGGTTGGCACATGAAATGGTTGTACCCGCCAGGAGGCCACAGGTAACAATAAGCTTGTTATGGGGCCCTAAGGGGTCTGCATAGGGAAGAACTTCATCATAAATCAAACGGGAAGAAAGGACCCGGCCTGCCAGTTGTTTATAGTCATGTCCTATCTTTTCCTCTGCTATATTCAGGTTTTTCATGTCTACTCTGATTATTCTATCTAACATGTGATACCCCCTAAGAAAAGGATTTTTCGCCCGTCCAAAACTGGAAGCAGCTAATCTCACTTAGACTTACCTGTAAAAATGTATAGCTTTATGGGCCGTATCATGGAAAGCTTCCATTAAAGCTTCAGCAATGGTGGGATGGGGATGAATACAGTTTGCTAATTCATCGGCTGTACATTCTAATTTCATAGCTACTACTACTTCCGAAATTAGCTCAGTGGCTGCAGGACCAATAATATGTACGCCAAGTATTTCTTTGTACCTGCTGTCAGCAATCACTTTAATAAAACCCTTTGTTTCATCTTCAATAAGCGCTTTCCCGTTGGCCAAAAAGGGAAATCTTCCTACCTTAATCTCCCCATACTTTTTCCGGGCCTCTCTTTCCGTTAAACCCACGGAAGCGATTTCCGGGAAAGAGTAAACACACTGGGGAATAACTTTGTAGTCCATTTTTACTGGCTTACCAAAGATATTTTCTACGGCCACGATCCCTTCCGCCGAAGCCTTGTGGGCCAGCATATACTTCCCGTTTACATCACCAATGGCATAGATGTTGTGGGTACTGGTACGCAAATTCTCGTCAGTTATGATGGCACCTTTTATATTCCCCCGGCCCTCCACCTATAACGGCTAAATCAAAGCTCCAATCTGAATTGTTATTTGTTATGCCCGTGTTCGTTATAATGCTGTTAGTAGCCATTGTTTCACCATCCTAATTATACACTTATTCCTAATCTTGCAACACTTACAATAAAAGATATGGTTCTTCCAAAGGAGTTCCATGCTTCGCCGATTTTTTTTCTTTTCCTCTGGCGAAAACATCTGTATTCCCTTCTTTGATTAAAACAAAATCCTGCCAACATCTGTATTATTAATTCTACATATTCTCTACTCTTACCTCTTATTAGGGTGAAATTTTTTAAGCGGCTTCTTTAAAGAATAACTAAAAAGGGGTTGGGAGCCTAACTTCCAACCACCTCTGAACGAGATCTACCTGTTAAGATCTATTTACTTCATATATAAGCCACCGTTTATATCAATGGTAGAACCCGTAATATACCTGGAACAGTCTGATGCTAAAAATAGAACAACATGATAAATTAATAATCTTACCGTATAATTGTTCTCGCTACTTCTTTATATTTGTTTATTAATTCATCGGCCGGAACCACCTTATCCGCTAAACCTATTCTATAAGCTTCCTCAGCTGGAATCTTTATTTCTATTCTTTAAATCCCCAAAATACTTTTTATTTTGGTTCAAATTATTAGATTCGACATCAAATGTTGTAAAACTAAACTGGTACCCGTTTTAGGAGTCCTAACAGTTGTAAATAAAAAAGAGGCTATAAAGCCAGCCTCTCTATGTAAAAATTTTTGTATAACTATACTAAATCTAATTCAATTAATTTTTCCTGTGGCGGTATTCCTGTTTTTATATCCCATCCTCTCAATGAATAGTACTCATCAAGCATCATATCTAATTCTTCTGGTCTCATGAACATCCCTTTACTTGGGCCATCCGGAATTGGTTCTTTCATAAAGCGCGGAGGCAATATATCGTCCTTTCTCGTAATTCCTTCCCTACAATTGAACATCCTTTCCAATGTATAAATCCTGTCTGCAATCATATTTAATTCATCTAAGTCAAGGTTAAAACCAGTTAACAGATTGATCAATTCAACATATTTTTCGGACAAGTATTCCCCGAAAAACGGTTCTGCATGTCTACGGCACAAAATTAGGCTGTCTCCAATTGTTGTCATGCGCTGATTCTTTATTACATGTTCCGGCTTACCTTCAATTACTGCTCTATCCAACTTTCCGGATCTTTCAGCACCTGGTCTTGTATCCTGGTGACTTCCTCCCCTTGAAGAAACTGCATACCCTAAGCCCATTCCCTTTAAGCCACGAGCAGTATGGCCTGCCAGCTCCAATCCTTTCACATGAATGGCAAACTCATTACTACCCTTTCCTATTCTTTCGCTAGCAACTTTAACTCCTTCTGCCAAGATGTCTCCAATGCCCTCCCTCTTGGCGATCTTCCTAATCATATCAAGGATAATTTTGTGGTTTCCAAAAACTACATCTAAACCATCGATATCCTTGGCAGTAAGAATACCTTTTTCAAAACATTCCATTACCCAAGCAATAACAACCCCTGTACTCATTGTATCGATACCAAGCTCATCAGATAATCTATCTGCGGCAATTATGGAATCAGGATTATCATTTTCTAAGATAGATCCATAGGCATAAAGTGTTTCGTATTCAGGACCACGGCTGACGATACCAGCATATTCACCGCATCTGGCTTTCCAAAAAATAGCGGAGCGGGCAATACAACTTGAACATGCTTTATGCCCAATACGTAAATTCTGTTCAAGCATTGCGTTACCACTAATTTTCCAGGCATTTTCGAAAGTCTCTCTTTGCCAGTTTCTTGTTCCTAAAATACCAATAGAGTTATTCCCATCAATTGAGCCTGTACTGCCCATACTAGGAATTGCTTTTCCTAAAGCGGGATGTTTTTTCATGATTTCTAAGGACTCGGTAGTAAACTTTAAAAATCCATCGGGGTCGGCTATTTCTATATCACCATCCCCTCTTACTGCTATTGCTTTCAGATTCTTTGCACCAAAAACTGCTCCAATGCCTCCTCTTCCCCAGGCTCTGGTATCGCAGATAACTGAAGCGTATTTAACCAGATTTTCACCGGCCGGTCCAATACAGGCAACTTGAAATTCGGGATTACGGAGTTTTTCTTTTATTTTTATTTGAGTTTTTGATGTTTCTAACCCCCATAAATCTTCTGCATCATAAAAATTAATGCTTTGGTTTTCAATTACTAAAAATTTGGGATTCTTTAACTTTCCTGTTATAACAACAGCATCATATCCTGCACTTTTTAGCTCAGTACCAAAGTGTCCACCCATATAACTATCAATAAAAAGACCATTTAATGGAGATTTAGTCATAATACCCGTTATTGCAGCCCCCGGAAAAATTGTTCCATTAGCTGGCCCTACGACAATTACTAAGGCATTATCTTCCCCGAGAGGATCAGTTTCTGCAGTTACGGTATCATAAAGTAATTTAACACCAAAGCCATTGCCACCCAAAAATTTACGGGCAAATAGTAGATCTGTTAACTCACTTTTCACTGTTTCATTAGTAAGGTCTATCTTAAGAATTCTCTTATATCCACCATACATTTTACTGAACCCCCTTTTCCCGTCTTAAAGCACCCAGTCTTTGTTCATCCTCATATGTAATGGCGGTAGGAACACAATACTTTACACAAAGAGGTTCCCCTCCACATAAATCACACTTCAAAGGAATTGACAATTCTTCATGAAGATAGATGGCACCAAAAGGACATGCTTCCGCACATAAACCACAACCAATACACTTATTTTGATCAATGACTAAAGCACCGGTTTTTTCGTCCTGATAAAAAGCTTCAACAGGACAGGCTTCAGAGCATTTTGCCTTTTTGCAATGTCGGCAAATTACAGGTGTATTGTTCTCACCTAACTCACCTTCGACCACAATTTTGATTGCTGCTTTTTTACGGTTAAATTTATTCCCTAACTTGTGATAGGAGCATACAGATTCACAAATTCGACAACCGCTGCATTTTTCACTATCCACTAAGATCTTTTTCATAGATTAGCCTCCTAAAATAGCATCCTTACCCACCAAGAGCCGGTGGTAAAAAAACTATTTCATCATTTTCATTCAGTCTTATTTCCCTAAATTTACTCTTATCGCTCAGTATCGTTCCATTCACCGCTATTGCCATTAAAGACCAAACATCATCATGTTCGCAGTCAATAAGCTGATTAATTAGTTGCTCTCCATAAATTAGCTCTAATTCAGTCAGCAAATCACTTAAAGTAGTATCTTTTTTTAAATCCAGATACCTTTCTCTTATACCAGTGATTTCTTTATATGTACCATGAAATATTACCTTAATTAGCATATAATTCCCCTAAATATAGCCATAGTTTAGCTTTCTGTTGCAATAGATTTAGACTGGGTTCTGGTAATTCTTAATTTTTGTAAAGCAAATACTGTAAGCATCAAACCAACTCCAAGTATATCCGTGTATATTCCAGGCTTAATAAGGGAAAGTGATGCAATAAATAGTAATATTCTTTCTACGATGTTGGCTTTCCCCCAGAACCATCCTTGGCTAGCTCCTGATAAAGCAACAATTCCAATAACCGATGTGAATATAGTCAACAGGATAGTAGAAATACTACCTTGAAATAGTAATGAAGGACCATACACAAACATGAATGGTATGATGTAAGAAGCAATACCAAGTCTAAAGGCTGTAAAACCAACATCCATAGGTTTTGCGTCAGCTATCGCTGCACCAGCAAATGCGGCTAGAGCTACAGGTGGCGTTATAGCTGAAATACTAGCGAAATATAAAATAAACATATGGGCCGCTACTGGGTTTGCCCCCAGTTCAACCAAAGCGGGGGCAAGTATAGAAGCCGCTATCGCATAAGCAGCAACAGTGGGTAATCCCATTCCTAAGACTATACATACAAACGTAGTGGCAACTAAGGCAATTCCTAAACTTCCATTAGCGAAACTCATAATAATCGTTGCAAATTTCATACCAATACCTGATAAAGAAACTACTCCTATAATAATACCTGCACAAGCTGTAGTTGCTGCTACATCAAGACTTCCTCTGGCCCCGTCATAAAAAGCTTCTAATATCTTTTTAATTCCCATGCGGCTTTTTCTTTTGAACCAACTAACAATAACAGTACATAAAAGGGCATAAGAGGCGGCTCTTAAGGGTGAAACCATCAGCACTATTAAAGCATAAAGTAAAAGAAAAACAGGAATAAGCATATATCCGTCTTCTTTTAACAACCGCCATATATTAGGCAATTGATCTTTACTCATCCCTTTAATTCCTAAGCGGTTTGCTTCCATATGTACCATGACAAAAACAGCTAAGAAATACAAAACCGCAGGTATAGCAGCTGCTAAAGCAACCTGTAAATAGGGAATTCCTAATATTTCGGCCATAATAAAGGCTCCCGCTCCCATAATAGGCGGCATAATTTGCCCCCCTGTGGAAGCAACTGCCTCTACTGCACCTGCAAATCTTGGTGAATAGCCTGCTTGCTTTATTAATGGAATAGTAAAAGTGCCCGTAGTAACGACGTTTCCTACAGAGCTTCCGTTTATAGTTCCAAAGAGTGCACTAGCAATCACGGCAACTTTAGCAGGACCACCCCTGGAAGCCCCTGCTAAAGAAAAGGCTAAATCAATGAATAATTTCCCACCACCAGATGCTTGTAAAAAAGAACCAAACAGACAAAACAAAAATACAAACGTAGCCGAAACACCTATTGGAATACCGAAAATTCCGTTTTGACTATAAATAAATGCCGCAGTCCGCTCAAAGGAATACCCTTTGTGCCAGAATAAACCGGGAAAATATGCTCCGAATAAACTGTAGAGAATAAAAGCTATGGCAATCATGGGTAAAATTAACCCTTGCAGCCTCCTGGTCATTTCCAAAACTAATAATATTCCAATAGTGCTAACAATAACATCTGTTTTAGTTGGTGAAGTGCCGATACGATAAATTAATTCATCAAATTGCACAAGAATATACAGTAAAACAAATAAAACAAGTATCATTAATAAAACGTCTACCGGAGAAATTTTCGTTTTAGAAGATCTTTTACTTGCAGGGATAAGTGCGAAAATCAAAACTCCAGCAAATAGCAAATGTAATGTACGCATAATCCATGGGTCTATTGGCACAAAGTTTAAAGTAGCAACATGAAAAATGCTCATAATAACACCGAGTACAAAAACCATATAATAACTGTAGCCTTTAAGGCTTCGATGTCTTTTTGACTCATCTAAATTCTCAATAATTTCTTCATTAGTTGCCATTCGTCCTTCCCCCTTTTAAATAAGAAGTTACTTAGACGGTATTTTTCGAGACACTACCCACAATTAATGTGGGTAGTGTCTCTTCAGTTAAGTTATTTTTTGTATTCGGGTGGATAGGCCTCGTTTGGTATAGTAATACCTCTTTCTTTATAATATTTAATCGCTCCCAGATGGAGAGGTACTTTAATATATTTAATGTTTTCAGCGAGGGTATCTTTCGCAGAAGGATGAGCAGCTACTAATTTCTCATGATTTTCAAAAGTGGCCTTAACTACATGGTAAACTAAATCCTCTGATACGTTTTTATTGGCCATCATCACGTTCCAAATTACAATAGTATCTACGGGTTCGTTCATCCCTTTATAAGTACCGGCTGGAATCTGCCCCACACTCATATAGGGGTATTGTTTTTGTAATTTCTGAATGTCATCTTTACTTACACCGATGATGCGTACATCATGGGTCGTAGCCAACTCTGCTGTACTGGGGTGAGGAACACCTGTTGGTGCTAAGCCGATTGCATCGATCATTCCATCTTGCATTAATGATGTTGCATCAGCATAACCGGCATTACTTATTTGCGGTTTAATATTAAAGAATTCAAAAATCATTCTCCAGTAAGAATCAGCGGAACTTCCCGCAGGTCCAGGAACTACACGTTTTCCATTCATGTCATGAATACTCTTAATAGGTATCTTAGATAAGGTGTGCCATTGGAAATAACCAGGATACATCGGAAAGATGGCTCTGATATTTTCATATTTAGTTCCTTTCGCCCATTCTGTACCGTTAAGACCTGCATACACAATACCATCAGCAGCTAGACCGAAGTCAACCTTACCGTCATTAACTAACTTTGCATTATCTACGCCACCAGCACTAACTTCAACGGAAAAAGGAATTTTTAACTGTTCCATCATAATTTTAGACCAGGCTCCGGCCCATACATAATAGATTCCCCCCATTGAAGATGAACCGATTGTAACACCTTTAGGCCAATCTTTTTTGCTATTCTCCTCTTTATTTTTTGCTTCTTGCGTACTACAACCAATTGTTAACAATATCACCAAGCTTAAAAATATAGCTACTAGTTTAACCTTTTTTGACTTCACATTACATCCCTCCCAATTTTTTAAAATGATTTTCTGAGAGCAAACCGGATGTCATTTTGAGCAGACTTTTAACAAAAGGAACCTTAAACTTACCCACCTCCTAATTAATAAGCGTCATTAAATAATTGTACCAAGTCTTCTAGTGTGGTTTTTCTAGGATTAGGTTTGACATTACTGATAGCTACTTGAGCCATCCTTTCAAAGCTTTCTTTTTTAACATTTAGTGTGTTAAGATTTTTCTCAATCTTAAGATCATCCATTAAAGCAAAAATTTCTTCAACGACTTTTTCAGCTATTTGTTTTTTAGTTAAACCATCAGTAATTAATCCCATAGCCTTAGCAATATCTACGTATTTATCCGGTTGGGATACTGCGTTAAATTTCATAACATGTGGAAACACAACAGAACATGCTAGCCCGTGGGCCATGTCATATTCGCCGCCTAAGGCCCTTCCTAAAGCATGAGCATTGCCAGTACCGGTATTACTGATGCCTAATCCTGCTAACATACTGCCGATAAGCATATTTCCTGCCGCTTCAATATTTGAAGGCTCAGCACAAAAAGGTCTAATGTATTTACTGATTAATTCAATAGCCTTTAAGTTAAAAAAGTCGCTGAAAGCATTGGCGCCCCTCGATAAATAACTCTCAATAGCATGAATTAAGGCATCCATGCTGCTGTATGCTGCCACTTTTTGCGGTAATGTGGCCAGGAGTTCGGGATCAAGTACGGCTAATGAGGGTATTATTTTAGGAGAGCGAACCGACATTTTAACATGATCCTCGGCATCTGTAATCGCAGCATTGGCAGTTACTTCACTGCCTGTCCCCGCCGTTGTGGGAATAGCAATAATAGGTATGGGCTCATTTTTAACTTTATCCTTGCCATTATAATCTTTAATTCGCCCCGGATTGGTTAACAGAAATCCTACACCTTTGGCTGTATCTAATGAGCTTCCTCCCCCGATGCCAATTACCACATCTATCTGTAACTCCTTGGCTAACTTAGCCGCTTTTTCTACGGAGATATCTCTTGGGTTAGGCTCAACATCTGAAAATGTTTCATATTCGATGTTCTCATCCACCAGCGATTTGATTAAGCCATTATGTAATCCTGCCTTAAGGACACCAGGATCCGTCACAACCAGGGCCTTTTTGAAGCCCATTTTTTTTAGTTCTTTTCCAATTTCTTTTACAGCACCAGGTCGGAATCTAATATTCAGCTTTGCATCAAAATCAAATCCTTTATCAAACACAAACATGGTCAGATTCTCCTTTCAGTCAAACCCGATATTTTTTAATCACGTCCTCATTGATTTCAACACCTATACCCGGCTTATCTTCTAGTTCAATAAATCCATTACTGAAGGACTTGATGGGCAACGGCGTTAAATCCCAACGCAGTGGGTTTCTTTGATCCTTTGACCAGTCGCTTTGCATATGTTCAAAGATAAAACAGTCAGAAAATGCTGCTGCTATTTGAAGCGATGCTGCAATACAAACTGCCGATGAACTTCCTGTATGGGTTAAATACGGTACATCATAAGAGCTGCTTAGCCCATGTATTTTCAGACACTCTGTAAAGCCGCCCGCTCTGCAAACGTTGGGCTGTATAATATCTACTTTACCTTTTTCAATCAAATCTTTAATCCCATATCTTAGGAAATGTGCTTCACCTGCTGCAATTGGAACATCCAGGCTTTCTGACAACCGGCGGTATCCGTCATAATCCATAGGGGATATAGGTTCCTCAAACCAGGTTATATTATAATTTTCTAGTTCTCTACCTATTTTTAGGGCCGTTTTTACATCATATCCACAGTTGGCATCCACCATTAAAGTTATGTCATCACCAACGTGTTTTCTTACCGCCTCCACCGCCATCACATCAGTTTTATATCCCTGTCCGATTTTTATCTTCATTGCAGTAAAACCTTTTTCCACAAAGGTCTCAGCCGTTTTCAGCATAGTTTCCATTCCTCTGAACCTGATAGAGGAAGCATAAGCCCAGATTTTCGGATGACTATTCCCTCCAAGCAGGGTATAGACGGGAACATTTAATGCCTTACCTTTAATATCCCATAATGCTACATCAATTCCACTAATTGCTTCAATATAAAACCCTTGAAAATGACCACGGTTCATCATGGTGCCAAATAGTAATTCCCATATATACTCTGTATCCATAGGATCTTTTCCGATGAGCAACGGCTTGACGTACTCCACAATATCCCTCGTAGCTGTTGGAGCCAAACGGACCATACATTCCCCATAACCGGTAATGCCTTCATCAGTGTCAATTTTCACCAGTGTGACACGATATTCCTTGAATACTATCTTTTCTAGTTCGTCTGCATGAGGAATACTAATTGGCGCTTTGATAGAGTTTTCAATAGGTACAATAAGACTAATGGCCTCAACATTAGTTATTCTCATTAAACCACCTCCATGTTTTTAGCATTCAGCATGCTGTATGCTTTTATTTGTTTATATTCTATTTATTTTTGTCTTCTCCTTTTATAATTTTCATGTTTTTTACACAATATTTCTACAATTTTCGACATTTTAATTGCGTATTTTGTCTCATTTTGTAAATATATTTTTATGTTTTCTCAAAAGGAATATTTATTTATATATAGAAAATAGTATACAGCATGCTAAAGTTTCCGGTATTTATTTAAACAATTTTAATACTAAGAGAATGAGTAGGTGTAAGCGATGGATACCAAAATTTCTAAACCATTACCCCTGTATCAGATGGGCTATGATAAAATTAAGAATTTTATTATATCGGGTACCCTCAGCCCAGGACAAAGATTGACAGATAATCAATTAGCAGAACTTTTGGGTATTAGTAGAACCCCTGTCAGAGAAGCAGTTAGAATGCTGTGTAGAGAAGGACTTCTTAAAAGCGATGACGGCATTGTCACTGTATACGAACCAACACCAAAAGATTTAGGCGAGACCTATTCGGTACGTGCTGCCCTAGAAGGATTAGCCATATCCATAGTGATTGCACGGGGTGTACATCTAAAACTGGCTGATCAACTGGAAGAAATAATAAACATAAGTCTGGAAGAGGAAAAAAATAAAAATTACGCAAAAGTTGCAGAGTGTAATAAAATCATCCATTGTAGTATTATTGAAGCAAGCCAAAATCAACTTATATCTGAACAAATGGAAGCAATAAATTCGAAGATGGCCCTTTTTAGGCGTTTGTCGCTTTCTCATCATAAGAATCTCCTTATCTCAATTAATGAACATCAAGAGTTAGTCAAAAGTTTACGGACCGGAAGTATTATAGAGTGTAGAAGACTTTGGGAAATGCATATAGTTCAAGCCGGCTATAGGTTGTTTTTAGACTTGCTTCATAATGACACATTTAATGAAAATGATTATAAACCTATAGGTGATTACCTCAAAGTTATGGTAAAAATATTTGATAAAGACGTTATAGATATTATTCCATAATATTAACAATCAATTATGAGCAAATTAATAGTAAAACTTGTTCGGATAATCATTTGTCAGGTACGGCGGTGTGTGGATACATAACCGCCTTTTTTCTATGAAGGTTAAATCCCCATACCGATGTATATTGTCTTTTCTTGACTTTGTCAGTTGAAAACTCGAAAGCCTTGAAAAACAAGGATTTGCTCACATAATGATGCGCAAATTGTACCCACACCCTCTACCATGTGAACTCTCCTGCCTCCTCAATAGGCAGCATGTTCTTCGGTGGGGCAATGCGTAATATTCTTAAGATTTTATTGGCATTATCACTCGGTTTCATCTTTACTAAAAACCTTTGTCCATTTATCTCTATTTCTGTAAACAACAGTGAACTCAAAGCTTCCTGAATTTGAGCTGGACTAATAGAAAGTTGATGTTCTTTTAAGCGGAATTCTAAGGTCCTTTCGAGTAAGAAAGCCAGGAAACAAATAACAAAATGGCCCTTTATGCGCTTTTCAGTCCAATGAAAGATGGGACGTACTTCCAATGTGCTCTTCATGATGCGGAAAGACTCTTCGATTTTCCAGAGAGTATGATATGCGTCAAGCACAGCTTCCGGAGTCAGATCATGTAAACTGGTCTGAATGGCATAGTAACCGTCAACCCGCTCATCGTTGGCAATGGCCTTTTCATCAAGAAAGTATTGGTCGTTTTCGCTGATATGTTTAATGAAACGTTTGCCTCCACGCTTGTTGCTGGCCTTGATAGAGCTTGGTTGTTCCAAGAGACGATGGGCCTTATCAATCAACCGTTGCCGGTCAGCCCGCTTATATTTCAAGGATTGGACAGGTTTACTTTGCATAACTACTTTCTTTGCATAAGGCGGATTATGCAAAGCTTTGCATAATCCGCCTTGCGGGCTCCCCAAGTCTGTTTCTTCCCATGCTCCGTCTTTCATTACTCCAACAGTCAGAAATTTCTTTATCAGTTTCAGGATGCTTCCGTCACTGATTTTACGGTTGACTCCTTCCAGGATTAGTTCATGGTCCAGCCGGTCAAAGCATTTGGATAGGTCCATGTCTACAACATGATTCAGTCCATATTTGTTTATGAACATCTCTGCCTTGGCTACTGCCTGGTGACAGGAGCGCCCAGGTCTATATCCATAGCTTGACGGGTGAAAGTCGGGTTCAAAGATTGGTTGTAGGATGTTTAGGAGGGCTTGTTGGACTATCCGGTCCCTGACTGTAGGTATACCTAGCGGGCGTTTACTGCCGTCCGCTTTGGGTATTTCTACCCGCAGTACCGGTTGGGGTTCGTAAATGCCGGTCTTGAGTTCGTGTTGAAGTTGGCTTAACCTTTCTTGCAGATTTTGGCCGAAGGCTTCCACGGTCTCCCCGTCTACTCCGGGGGCGCCATTGTTGGCTTTAACGGCTTTGTATGCTTTTTCCAGGTTGTCCATCCGGTATACTTTGTCTATTAGGCTATACCATTTCTTCAATCACTTCACCCCATTTCGCTATGCTTCCTCTGTAGTCCAGGATTTCGCGCCGGTTCCTTCATGTGCTTTCCAGGCGTCTCTAGCTCTCTGGCAATCTTACCTCTCCAGTCACTTTACTCCGGCTGAGCGGACGTACTGCCCAGCAGGTTCGTCACCCCCGGTTCAGCCGTTCCCTTTGGCTTTCCAGCCAAAGTTGTCTTCTCTTCCCATCCTTTGTCTACTTTGGTTGCATTCTTTGATTTATCTTCCTCCCTTCGCAAGTACAGCCGCTTTTGGCTTGCTGTACCCCACTGCAACCAGGTGCAGTGTCCTCCCGGTTTTGCCCTCCCGTCTGTTACCAGCTTTCATTGGCCGAGAGTTTGTCACTACTACGGAGTCATCTGCCACCCCACATCACTTCGTCCCGCACTTGTGTTTCCACTTGTTTGGGCCTACCCTCTCTGAGGGATGATGCCGGGCTTCTCCGGTTAAGTCTACCTGCCTGAATCTGAACGCATCCGTCTTAACTCCTCAGGTTATCCAGCTTTCGGGTTTTCCCACTTTGTGCAAGGTTACCCTCCTGACGAGCCAACCCCGGTTCGCTTGCGCTATGTTCCAGATTCCCCCTTCAGCTTCCTTCAGACCCCACCGTTGGCCAGTGACGCCCTTGCTTACGGGTTGTCTTCCCGCTGGTTAGGTGACAGGGTTTCTTTCAACCCATCGGCTCAGTAAACATGCCGGACGAACACAAAAAAAGCTCTTACATCTCTGTAAGAGCTTTCCTAATTTAACGCAATACTGAAGGCAGCCGAATAGATGTTTTTACATATGTCTATTACACCAGGTCCCTCGCTTAAATCAAGAGAATTAAGAGTACAAACACCTTTACCTGTAAGAACGAGCAAAATCCTGCAGCCCATATTTTCCAGCAGCTTAAGATAGGGACCGTCAGTGATCAAACAACTTTCTTTTAGATCTATATCTTTTTCCGAGAGGAGCCGGTTTAACTCCTCCATTTCCCCATTCCAGTGAGAGAGTTCTAAAGTCTTATACTTAAAACAGTTGAGGAAATTTTTGAATTCCTGCCGGTCAGACGTTATTAAGACCAGGCAAAACCCCCTCCGCCTCAAGAATCTTAAGGCTGGCAATGTTTCCGGATAAACTTCTAAAACCTGCTCGCTTCCCTCTTTAACAGTATATGCATATACAGTTCCAGGACCGGAAAAAAAGACTGCCCTATTCATGAAATCCCCCCCTGCCCCGTCCATTTTAATATATGATGGAACAGGGCCGGAGGTGCATACTGCAGCCAGTTGGTAGTTGTTAGTTGGCAGTGTTCTTTAACGTGAACCGATAACAGTTAACCGTGAACCGAATTCCGACTGCTGACCTCCGACTACCGACTTCCGACAATGCTGTACTGGAACATGGACTTAGAAGCAATTAAACTCGGAAATCGGAAAGCGGATATCGGAAGTCATATAAAGATATCGGACATCGGATGTCGGAAGTCGGAAGTCGGGTGTCGTATGACTACTCCCCGCTCCCCGGTCGCCACCTGAGGACCGGTTTACGGGCGGCGGCCGCTTCATCCAAACGGCTGACAGGAGTTATGTGGGGTGCTTCCTGGAGCAGTCCCGGATTTACCTTTGCCTCTTCGGCAATTTTTAATAAAGTTTTTGCAAATTCATCCAGTGTCTCCTTATTTTCTGTCTCCGTAGGTTCGATCATTAAGGCTTCTTCCACGATGAGCGGGAAATAAACAGTAGGCGGGTGAAAACCGTAATCGATGAGGCGTTTCGCAATGTCCATGGTGTGAATCCCGGTTTCCTTCAGGGTTTTGGGCGTAATGATGAATTCGTGTTTACAGGGCCCGCTGAAGGGTTGATGGTAAGTAGGGCTCAAAAGGCTCATTAGATAATTGGCATTTAAAACGGCTTTTTCGCTGACTTCTTTTAACCCCTCACGCCCCATCATGATTAAATAAGTATAGGCTTTTACCACAACACCGAAATTGCCGTAAAAAGCTTTCACTTTACCAATGGAATGGGGTCTATCATAATCCAAGTAGTAAGTACCGTTTTCTTCCTTTCTCGCCACCACCGGTTTGGGCAGGTAAGGCTCCAGGAAAGCCTTGACGCCTACCGGTCCAGAACCGGGTCCTCCGCCGCCGTGGGGTGTGGAAAAGGTCTTATGCAGGTTTAAATGTACCACATCAAAGCCCATATCGCCAGGACGGGCATAGCCCATGATCGCGTTCATATTGGCCCCGTCATAGTACAATAACCCTCCCGCCTCATGCACGATGCGCGCAATCTCCAGGATCTGCGTTTCAAAGAGCCCTAAGGTGCTGGGATTAGTAAGCATCAATGCCGCCGTATCCTCGCCTACAGCTGCCCGTAAAGCCTCAAGGTTCACACTGCCGTCTTCATTAGAGGGTATCTGCACAATACTGCAGCCGCATAAAGCTGCCGTAGCCGGGTTAGTACCGTGGGAGGAATCGGGAACGATGACTTTGGTCCGTTTATGGTCTCCCCTGGCGGCGTGATGGGCCATGATGATCAGTAACCCGGTAAATTCCCCATGGGCTCCCGCCGCAGGCTGGAGAGTAAAAGCATCCATCCCGGCAATTTCGGCTAAATACTGCTGAGTAGTATACATCAGCTCCAGGGCGCCTTGGGTATATTCCTCGGGCTGGTATGGATGAAGCTGGCTGAATCCAGGTAAATTGGCAGCATCTTCATTGATTTTGGGATTATATTTCATCGTACAACTGCCCAGGGGATAAAATCCTGTATCCACCCCATAGTTAAGCCGGGATAAACGGGTATAATGACGTACCACATCTATTTCCGAAAGCTCAGGTATGTGGGGTCTTTCTCCTCTCTTCAGTTGAGGTGGCAAAAGTTCGGATATATCTACAGCAGGCAGGTCTAATTCAGGGAGATAATCTTCCTTCCTGCCGGCGACACTCTTGGTAAATATCAATTTTTCCATCATACATTATCACCCCAAACCCGGGCAAGTTTGTCAATTTCTTCTTTAGTACGCACTTCCGTTACGCACAGCAGGATATGATTGGTTAATTCAGGATAATATCTTCCCAAATCCAAGCCCCCCAAAATACCTGCCTCCCAAAGACGACGGTTAATGCTCTCCGGGGATTCCTCTGTTTTCACTACAAATTCCTTAAAAGTCGGAACTTGGAAGGGAATAGTGACACCTTCTATTTTACTTAGAAGAGTTTTGGCGTAATGGCTTTTCTGTAAGCACTGATTTCCAACCTGTTCCAGTCCTCCGGGTCCCAGTAACGAAAGGTATAAGGTGGCAGATAAAGCACAAAGGGCCTGGTTAGAACAAATATTAGAGCTGGCTTTTTCCCGGCGGATATGCTGTTCCCGGGCCTGTAAAGTCAAGACAAAACCTTCTCTGCCCAGGCGGTCCACAGTTTTTCCTACGATCCTGCCTGGTAAACGGCGCATGTATTTTTCCTTAGCAGCCATAAAACCCAGATAGGGACCACCAAAACTGAGAGGCAGCCCCAGGCTCTGTCCTTCCCCCACAACAATATCGGCACCTAATTTACCCGGACTTTCCAGTACTCCTAAGGATACGGGGTCCGCACACACAATGAGAAGGGCGCCTGCAGCATGGGCAATTTCGGCAAATTGCTGAAGGTTCTCAATACTGCCAAAAAAATTAGGATACTGGATGACTACCGCAGCCACTTCCTTGTTTATTTTTTTACCCAAGGCATCCTGGCAGGTCAGGCCTCCCCAGTAGGGGGTTAGTTCCAGGCTAATTCCCCGGCCATGGAGGTATGTCTCCATGGTAGCACGGTATTCGGGATGGATAGCGCTACTTACCAGCATCTGATTCCTGCGGGTTGCTTCCGCCGCCATTAAAGAGGCTTCAGCCAAAGCAGTAGCCCCATCATAGACCGAGGCATTGGCCGCGTCCATTCCCGTTAATTCACAAATCATGGTTTGATATTCAAAGATGGCCTGAAGCGTTCCCTGGCTAATTTCCGGCTGATAAGGCGTATAGGCTGTATAAAATTCGGATCGTGACAGGAGATGGCTAACGGCCCTGGGCTGGTAATGCTCATAAGCTCCTGCCCCTAGAAAACAGATATATTGGCCGGCATGCTTATTCTTACCGGCTAACTCCTGGAGATTCCGCCAGGCTGCATTTTCGGAAAGGCCCTGGGGTAAGGAAAGGGGTTGCTTAAGACGTATGCTTTCCGGAATATCCCGAAAAAGTTCGTCGGTGGATTGCACACCAATACTTTTTAGCATGGCGTCAACCTGCTCAGGCGTATGAGGAAGATAGTGCATACTACTCAGCCTCCCGGGCGATTAAATCCTCATATTCCTCAGCGCTTAGCAAGTCCTCAGATAACTCGGAAATTTCCATTTCGATGATCCAGCCATCGCCATAGGGATCTTGGTTGATTAATTCCGGGCTGTCGAGAAGAGCTTCATTGACGGCTGTGATAATGCCTGAGCAAGGCGCATTGATGTCCGAAACTGCTTTAACGGATTCTACCACACCAAAAGCTTCGCCCGCTTCCACCCTTCTTTCCAGTTCAGGTAATTCTACGAATACTACATCACCAAGAGCTTTTTGGGCATAATCGGTTATCCCTATGACAGCCTTATCTCCTTCAATACTGATCCATTCATGTTCCCTGGTATACTTCAAATGACTGGGATACATTTCATTTTACCTCCCTCTTATAAAATGGTGTTTTTATGATACGGGCCCGCAGGCCTTTATCCCTGATAATAACGGTAATTTCGTTGTCCAGTACAGCTTCGGCTGACTTTACATAACCAAGCCCCAGGTTTTTACCCAGAGAAGGGGCAAAGCTCCCGGAGGTCACCTCACCAATGGATATGTTATTTTTTTCTATTCTATAACCTGCCCGGGGAATACCTCTATCAAGCATTTCAAAACCTACTAATTTACGGGTAATACCTTCCGCCTTTTGCTTTGAGAGCGCTTCCTTACCGATAAAATCCTCAGCCTTAGACAGGGCCACAAAACTCCCCAACCCCGCCTCCAGGGGTGTATATTCTTCATTCAGTTCATGTCCATAGAGGGGAAGCCTGGCTTCAAAACGCAGGGTATCCCGGGCTCCTAATCCTACCGGTACAAGACCATAGTCTTTTCCCGCCTCCAATAGTGCCTGCCAAACCTTGGGAGCCCCTTCTGCATTCATATAGAGCTCAAACCCGTCCTCACCGGTATACCCCGTTCGCGAAACTAAAGTTTTAACCCCGGCTGTTTCAGCCCAAACAAAGCGGAAGTACTTTATTTCTCCCAAATTAATATCCGTAATCTGGCTGAGAATCTCCTGGGATCTGGGACCCTGCAGGGCAATTTGGCCTGTCTTGTCTGATATATCCTCTACTGTTACCTTACCTTCCTGGTGATCCTTAATCCAACCAAAATCCTTGTCTTTATTGCTTGCATTCACCACCAACCAGTATTCATCGTCCCCAAGACGGTACACTAAAAGGTCATCCACAATCCCTCCCGAAGAATAACACATAGGACTGTAAAGGGCCTGCCCCACGGTAAGCTTAGCAGCATCATTGGTTATGAGTTTTTGAATCAAGGCAAGGGCTCCTGGTCCTTTAACCAGAATCTCTCCCATATGCGAGACATCAAAGAGTCCCGCCGCACTGCGCACAGCTTTATGTTCCTCGATGATTCCGGTATACTGCACAGGCATTTCCCATCCGCTAAATTCCACCATTTTGGCACCCAGCTTCTTGTGCAGTTCGTATAATGTAGTTTTTTTCAGTTCACCCAAAAGATATCACCTCTTTCTCAAAATGTTTCCCAATTCTTGTGGAAAAAATGAATGCAAGATATTCGTGATCCCGTGCCAAGAATCACGGTTTCAAGGTTTACGTCAGGGAGACAAGCAACAAATAACTATCAACTACCAACTATCAACTAATAAAATAAGGACAGAAGAAACAATAGCTAAAACAAAGCTACTGTTTCCTCTGTCCTTTTACCTGAGAGTTTGGCTGAACTTCAGCTTTACCCCTTTGGTGCCCGGTAAAATATTACCGGGTGCTCTCCAGAGTTTCGTCGGCCTGCGGTACTGGGACCTGAGAGATTCAACCGGAATCGTAACTTCCGGCCTTGCTCCTTCGGTGCTCCTGGGGAGGCTCTCCCGCCAGGCTTCATCCGCCGTATATTTTTTCTGAAAATTACATATTACATCGATTTCTTAAGAATTATTTCTTCCCAAAATAAAATATTCCTGCCATCCTGACAAAATTTTTTAGAAAAAGGGAGCCAGCTATTTCCTGAATTTAAAGGAAGCTGTCTGAATAACATATATTAGGTCAGGTGAGATAGGGAGTGAAAAAATGAAAAAGAAAATTGCAACCCAACTACTGGTCTTCTGCCTGCTGTTTATCACATGGTGGGAAGTGCATACAAGGATAAATTACGAACCTACAGGTAAAATCACCGGCCCCCTCCCTGTCTTTCCCACTATTCAAATGGAACTATTGCAATCAGGAAACCCTCACATGGTAGAAGATGCGCTGGATGCAACGGTCAAAACGCTGGTCAAATACATAAAACCCGGCCTACTGAACGAAGCCTGGCAGGTTTCCTACCTCTTTCTTGACCTCATACCCGGCGCCTATCCCGAGGTTATCGTCACACTTTCTCTTGCTCCCGATAAGGGTATCCTGGCCATTATCCAAAGACAAAACAACAACTATATTTTACTGACATACCTGGATAATTTACTCCCCCTGGGTAAACTTGACAAATTGAGCCTGGCCAATGGTAAAGAGATACTGGTCACCAGGGAAGACCACGATGAAATGACGGGAGCCTTTACCAGGGTTTGTACCGTGAAGCTTTGGGGATGGCAGGAAAATACTTTACACGTTCTCTGGAGTGAAAATTCTCATTGGGAAATCAACTGGCTTAATACCTGGCAGAACCCCAAAGCCAATCCTGTCAAATGGTTGAAATTGACCCAGGACTTACGAATCACCTATGAAACCAAGGATAGTTCAGCCTTAATTAAAACAACAGGACAGCAAAATTATTATATATCGGCACAAAATAAGGTAAGATTACCTCCGGAAACCGATTTCTCTTTACTACAATCCCGAGAGCTTACAGAAACTTATTACTGGCATGAGAAGTGGCAGAAATTCGTACTGAATACGGGAGTGATCGATATTCCCGGAAAAACCGAAACACAAAAACGAGTAGCCGTCTTAAAAAATATGGCAAACCACTTGGAAAACCTGCCTGGCGGAGGAAAACAGCTCCTGGAGGTTATAGATGATCAGGGTAAGATTTTTTTAGTGGAAAAATCCCTATTAAAACTGGACACCTAAAAACTCTCCTGCCCCGCATGGTCTCCTGCCGTATAACCTGTTGAGAAAGCCGCCTGTAAATTATACCCCCCGGTAAAACCGTCAATATCCAGGATTTCCCCCGCAAAATACAAACCTTTAATCAGCTTGGATTCCATGGTTTTGGGATTTATCTCTTTAAGAGATACTCCTCCTGCTGTAACAGTGGCTTCGTCCAGGGAACGCGGCCCTGTAATGGTCAATTTTAAATTCCGTAATGTATCAAGGAGCGCCTGCCGCTCCTTTTTTGTTAGCTGGTGAGCAAGTTTATCAGGGGAAATTTGGCTTTCCATGATAAGAATAGGGATTAGCCTCCTGGGTAAAATGTCATGCAGGGCATTTTTCAATTGTTTTTTCTGATTTTTTTGGAGCTCAAGCTGCAGTTCCCCGGTCAACTCCTCCTGGTTTAATGCAGGTTTTAGATTGAGAGAAAGGGTTAAACCCGGCCCCGAAGAATCACTTTTCACGTAGCGGCTTAAGGATAAGATCACAGGTCCTGATACGCCGAAATGGGTAAAAAGCATTTCACCCCTTTCCCTGCCCAGAAGTTTCTCACCTTCCATTAGAACAGCTTCTATATCCCGGAGGGCCAGTCCCTGTACCTCCCTCACCCATCCTTCTTTAATGTTTAAAGGAACAAGAGCCGGTCTAATGGGAACAATACTGTGTCCACAGGCTAGAGCCCATTGATAGCCATCTCCCGTAGAACCTGTGGCAGGATAGGATTTTCCCCCGGTAGCCACAATGACCAGACGGGAAGCAATCCTCTCTTTTTCCGTATTTACACCCCTAACCTCCCGGCCTTCCGTAACAATCCCTGTCACCTTTTCTGCCAAACGGATCTCCACCCCGCCCTGCTCCAAGTATTTGGTCAATCCCTTTACGACGTCAGAAGCCCTGTCGGAGGATGGAAAAACCCTTCCTTCTTTCTCTACCTTAAGGGGTATACCCATTCTTTCTAAAAGCAGCATCAGGTCCTCATTGGAAAATTGACTAAAAGCGCTGTATAAAAATTGACCATTCCCCGGGTAATGCTTGATCAACTCCTGGATACTCCCGGTATTGGTCACATTGCAGCGTCCACCGCCTGACATCAGGATTTTCCGGCCCAGGCGATCGTTTTTTTCCAGGAGGATCACCCTGGCGCCTAACTCACCTGCCCGCCCCGCAGCCAGTAACCCGGCAGCACCTCCGCCAATAACAATAATAGGCTTGCTTGACATATCTTTCCCCTCACATCTCAATCCACATCATGAATAATTAGTCCAGATCATGAAACGAAAAGAAGGATTCTTTGCTGAATTTAGCGTATATAAAACATATTCACATTATACAACGGGACAAATCTTTTTCCGAGGGTAATATTGATGCAAAGCAATTACTTAGAGGTGCAATCACTACAAAGAGCTTTCGATATACTGGAGGTTATCAGCAACAGTTCCCGGCCTGTTAACCTGAAAACACTCACAGAGGCTACAGGCTTAGCCAAATCCACCGTTTACCGCCTGCTAAACAATTTGGAAAGCCGGGATTACGTACGCTGTAACCCCGATGGCACATATCAACTGGGCCTTAAACTTCTCCTCATGAGCCAGCGGGTAGATCAGAAATTTGAATTAAAAAACCTGGCCAGACCTTTCCTGAAAAAATTAAATGACATCACCAAAGAAACGGTCTTCCTGGGAATACTGGAGAAAAATAAAGTGCTTTATGTGGATATGGTGGAAAGTCCCCATCCCGTTCGTCTCGTAGCTAAGATTGGCACTACAAACCATGTACACTGCACTTCCCTGGGCAAGGCCCTCCTCATGGGACACAGTGAGGAAGCCATTCTGGATATCCTGAACGACCAGGGAATGGAGAATAGGACAGAGTTTACCCTGGTAACCCCCGAAGCTTTTCTCAAGGATATGGAACTCACCAGGAAAAGAGGCTATGCTTTGGATAACCGGGAAAGCGAAGATGAATGCCGCTGTATAGGAGCCCCCATATATGACTATAAAGGAAAGGTTATTGCTGCTGTCAGTATTTCCGGTCCCCACTCCCGTTTTACCTTAGAACTGATTGAAAAAGAAGTGGCAGAAAAACTAATAATTATCACTGGACAAATCTCTAATTCTCTGGGGTTAATCTCCAAATAATAATCTGCTTAATGATTATTCACCATTACTTTACTATAAGGATTTCGCCGTAGGTTCCGGAACTTCCGGACACCCCCGGTAAGCGCCTTGCGGCTCCCACCTTTTAACACCGTTACCACGGCGAGCCGGAACATTAGGCAGGCTGACAACTACCTTACGCCGTAAAACTTGCTTGCAGCGTAACTTTGGAGACGTACTCAATTCCTGTTGTCCAAAGATTCATGGCCCCGATACGATCATCATTTGAGGTATAGGAGCAGGTTTTACATTTAAAAATATGCTTCTTTTTATCGCGGTTTGCTTTTTCGGTGTGTCCGCATTTAGGACAGGTCTGCGATGTGTATTTAGGATCTACAGCAATCACCGAACTGCCACTCATCGCTGCCTTGTATTCAAGAAAACTTCTGAATTGATAGAATGCCCAAGATACGGAAGTGTATCTGTTATTAAGATGGACTTTTTCGGCAGCACTTCTCATACCCGTTAAATCTTCAATAACAAAAAGGGTGTTTGGACCGTACTGATTCACGAGTGCCTTAGTGATTTTATGATTTAAATCACAAACCCAACGGTTTTCTCGTGAACCCATTGAACGAAGGCGTTTTCTTGCAGAACGAGTACCCTTTTGCTGAAGTTTTTTGCGAAGCTGCTCATAATGGGCCCTTTTATGTTTGACCGTTCTACCATTAAAAAATATTGTTTTCCCCTTTGAGTCGTACGCTGTGGCGAGAAAATTTATCCCTAGATCTATACCAACGACTTTATTAACTAGATTTATATCGGGAGTAACAATCTCTTTAGTCATAGGTATGTGGAGAAAATATTTTCCGTATTTGGTAACAAGTTTTGCTATACCAAATGACCATGACCCGTCGAAATATTGTTCCATACCTTTAATCGCAAAGGAAACTTTAATTCTTCCTTCTAAAGTGTTAATCGATAGCATACCATCTTTAAGTAGTGAGTAATCTCATGACCATTACTGCTTGCGGATTTATACTTAGCAATTGCAGTTTTTATAACGCTTTGAGCCATTTGAGAACGAAGCCCAAAGTTTGCACGAAGATCATAATACGTATTATCATGTATCGTTCTTTGAGAAAGACATTTTGTACTATAGATATACTTCGAAACAAAATTTAAGCCATCTCGTACTTTGCGTAATGTCTCTTGTAACTGAATTATTTGCTCTGCCGTAGGGTGTATCTGGATTTTGGCCGTTATGGTTTGTTCCACTAGATTCACCTCCCTTGGAATTACTTTCTAATATCTATATTTTACAACATGTAAGAATGTGTCTACTACGAAAGGAGTGGAAAAGGCGATTCCTACCACCACCTACGCTTTTGCTTTGAGGTGGGGGTTTCCTCGCCCAACGATGATGAAAGCTGTTTATATTGTTGAACCTCATGTCATTGAGTACCGGGATATTCCCGAGCCTCCTGCCCCTCTCGACGATGAAGTAACAATTGAATTAAAGGCGGCAGGTATCTGCGGTACAGATGTCCATATCTATCATGGCGTCCATGCCGCAGCCAAGTATCCCCGGATTCCAGGCCATGAACTGGTAGGTATTATCACAGCCGTTGGCTCTGAAGTAAAAGAGCTGCAAATCGGGGACCGGGTGGCTATCGATCCGGTGGTCAGCTGCGGTCAATGTTTCTTGTGCCAGGAAGGACGGCATAACATTTGTCATCAGGTCATGTGCCTGGGTGTACAAACCGACGGAGGGTTTACGGAAAAGATTAATGTTAAGGCTGAGCGGGTATATAAATTTAACCCTCAGATTCCCTGGGAAGAAGCGGCTCTCGTAGAACCTTACAGTATTGGCGCCCAGATGGTAGACAGAGGCCGGATTACCGCCAATGACCGTGTCCTCATTATCGGCGGCGGACCCATCGGCTTGACGGTGCTGCAGATTGCACAAAACGTCCAAGGTGCCCAGGTTATCGTCGCCGATATCTTGCCCAACCGCCTGGAACTGGCTAAAGAAATGGGGGCCTTAGCCGTCATTAATCCCCAGGGAAAATCGGCTATCCAGGAATCCTATGATTACTGGTCTCAAGGGCCCAATGTGATCGTTGACGCCGTTGGCAGCGCCAAAATCCTGGAACAGACTGTCCAGGAAGCTCCCCATGGCACCAGGATTATCGAAATTGGGTTCAATAGCGAGGAATCGCGTATCAGGCCCGTAGACATTACCAAAAAGGAACTGGAGATTATTGGCTCCCGCATGAATAAACATAAGTTTCCCGAAGTGTTACAGTGGTTCAAAGAAGGAAAAATTCAGCCCCGGCTCTTAATCAGCCACCGTTTTTCTTATACCGAACTGGATAAAGCCATGGGGATCATTGAGAAGGAACCCACAAAAGTTTGTAAAGTTATTCTGGATTTTTAGGAGGTCGTGAAAAATGATCCTTGAACAGTTTTCTTTAAAGGGTAAAGTGGCCATCGTCACCGGAGCCAGCCGCGGCTTAGGCCAGGGTATGGCCGTAGGTTTGGCTGAAGCGGGAGCTGATATTGTGGGGGTAGCTTCCGGCGATATGACCTCTACTCAAAAAGAAGTAGAAGCTGTGGGAAGAAGATTCGTCCCCGTCCCAGCAGATTTAAGAGAGACCACCAAGGTGATCCCCGGGATTATTGAGAAAACCATAGAGAACTTTGGTAAAATCGATATCCTGGTTAATAACGCCGGGATCATCCGCCGCCAGCCCACGCTGGAATTTTCCGAAGAATACTGGGACGAAGTAATGAACATTAACCTGAAGTCAGCTTTCTTCCTTGCCCAGGCTGTGGCCAATCAATTTATCAAGCAAGGCACCGGGGGAAAGATTATCAATATTGCTTCTCTCCTCTCTTTCCAGGGGGGTATCTTAGTCCCTTCCTACGCAGCCAGTAAACATGGCATAGCGGGCATCACCAAAACCATGTGCAACGAGTGGGCCAAATACAACATCAACGTTAACGCTATCGCACCTGGATACATGGCTACTGATAATACTGCCCCCATCAGGGCCGATGAAAAAAGGAACCAGTCTATCCAGGAGCGGATTCCTGCCGGCCGCTGGGGCAATACCCGCGATTTGAACGGAGCCGTTGTCTTTTTGGCATCAAGCGCTTCCGAATATATGCACGGTCATGTGCTGTGTGTTGACGGCGGCTGGCTGGCCCGATAGACCCAAGCGACTTCCGACATAGCGAGACTAGGAACGAAGTGACGTAGCGAGACTTGTGCCTGTGGTGCATCCGCTTTCCGATTTCCGACTACCGAGATGAGAAAAAGAGAGGTCCTGTGGCAGTACGCTACAGGACCTCTGTGTAGTTATAAAATATGAGCTCTGTATTTCTTATTAAGGGATGCGGCTTATTCCCTAAAGATTACTTTCAGATCAATAAGCAAGTCATCAAAAATACCAACTTTAATTATATCTTCATCCTCATAAACCCCACTCAATTCAAACCGTCCGTTCTGGTTTAGGGTAAAAACTTCGATTGTACTGTTTACTGGCTCAACAATCCAGTATTCCCTGACTCCAGCCCGCTCATACAACTTATATTTGATCCATCGATCAATCTTTCCTGTTCTGGGCGAAAGAATCTCAATGATTAAATCTGGACTTCCTTTACACCCTTTATCGTCTAGCTTATTGGGATCGCAGATTACAAAGAGATCAGGCTGTACAACATCCATGATTTGATCATCTGATTTTCCCTCCGCGAAAAGCCTGACATCAAATGGCGCGATAAATGCCTCACACCTTTTGCCGCGGAGATAGGAGGTGAATTCTGTTGCTAATTCACCTAAGATTTGCTGATGTTTTCTGGAGGGTGATGGAGTAATATTATAGGGTACACCGTCAATTAGTTCCCAACGCTCTTCATCTGACCAACGCAAGTAATCTTGATAGCTATACTTCCGTTCAGGATGATGGATAGGCGAACTCACAATTATCACCCCTTTGCTTTTGGCAATCCCTTTTCTTGTTTTATTATACCATACAAAAAATTCTTTTTTCTAAGACAGTAAAACACCCAGAAAGTTTAATGCACCTTAATGGCAATTCGTTATATTTATAACTAGTATTGGGGTTGTCTTTAATCTGAGCGTGACTAATCAGTCACGCTTTTAGTGTGTACCAAAGAGTGACAACAGAACACCGGCAGCAACGGCAGAACCGATAACACCGGCCACGTTGGGACCCATGGCATGCATCAGGAGGAAGTTCCTGGGGTTATCTTTCTGGCCCACTACCTGGGATACCCGGGCCGCCATAGGCACGGCCGATACACCGGCAGAACCGATGAGGGGGTTAACCTTACCCCCGGAGAGAACATACATCAGGTTGCCAAGGAGCACGCCACCGGCCGTACCCATTGCAAATGCTGCTAAACCCAGGAGAATAATCGAGATAGTTTGAAAGTTAAGGAAGTTTTCGGCACTGGCTGTGGCACCAACGGTTGTACCTAAGAAGATGGTGACGATGTTGATGAGGGCGTTTTGCGCTGTATCATTCAAACGTCCCACCACACCTGATTCTCTAAAGAGGTTACCCAGCATGAGCATACCAATGAGCGGAGCCGCATCGGGTAATAACAGGGTTACAATAACCGTTACCACAATGGGGAAAATGATTTTTTCCGTCTGGGAAACGGGACGAAGCTGTTCCATCACTGTCATCCGGGCCTTCTTGGTGGTTAATGCCCGCATAATAGGCGGCTGGATAATGGGTACCAGAGCCATGTAGGAATATGCAGCCACAGCAATGGCGCCTAAGAGGTGGGGCGCTAGCTTCGAGGTTAAAAAGATAGCGGTAGGACCGTCAGCACCGCCGATAATACCGATAGAAGCAGCTTCCTGGGGATTAAACCCTAAGAAGAGGGCCCCGATAAAGGTGGTGAAGATACCTAACTGGGCAGCAGCACCTAAAAGCAGGGTCTTAGGGTTGGCAATGAGGGGACCGAAGTCGGTCATGGCTCCTATTCCCAGGAAGATCAGGGGTGGATAGATTCCCATTTTTACCCCTTGATAGAGGTACCATAAAAGGCCGCCGGGCACGATCTTTTCTTTACCGGTAATGGGATCAATGGCAGTTCCCTGGGGTGCCATAATGCCGGTATCAGGCAGGTTCGCTAAAAGCATACCAAAGGCAATTGGTAATAAAAGAAGCGGTTCAAAGCCTTTGACGATGGCCAGGTACAGCAGAGTAAAGGAAATGAAGAGCATAACAATTTGCTGCCAGGTTATGGTGACAAAGCCGGTACTCATGGCCAAATCGTAAAGGGCCTGGGTCAGATTAAGTTCCATTGGTGAGTTCAACCCCTCTCGTATTTTTAAACACTCACGCTTAGCCGATCACTACAAGTACGTCCCCTGGGTTAACAGCCGCACCTTCGGATACTCTGATTTCTTTAACGCTACCAGTTGCGCCGGAGAAGATTTCGTTTTCCATTTTCATGGCTTCAAGGGTTAAAACGAGATCACCCTCTTTCACGGCTTGGCCTACCTTCACTTTAATGGACATAATTTTACCGGGCATGGGAGCAGTAATGACTTCAGCGCCGGCAGCTACAGGAGCAGGGGCAGCCTTGGGAGCCGGGGCAGGTGCAGCTTGAGGTGCAGGAACAGATGCTGCTGCAGGAGCGGCAGGCCTTTGCGCAGGGGCTGCACTACCGCCAATTTCTTCTACTTCCACTTCATAGGTCTTACCATTCACTGTGATATTAAATTTTTTCATTTTTTGTCTCTCCTTTCCCACATCAACCAATTAAAATTGTCTTAAGTTCATTGTTTGATTTTTAGAGTGGAATATTGCCGTGTTTCTTAGCGGGACGGGTTTCGCGCTTAGTAGAAAGCATCTCTAAGGCATTGGCCAGGCGGGGCCTGGTTTCTTTAGGTTCAATCACCATATCCACATAACCCCTTTCGGCAGCTACATAGGGAGTGGCGAAACGTTCGCGGTAATCGGCTATTCTTTCTGCCCGTTCTTTCGCAGGATCGGCAGCTGTTTCTATATCCTTGCGGAAGATGATGTTGGCGGCACCTTCGGCACCCATGACCGCAATTTCCGCTGTAGGCCAGGCCATAACCTGGTCAGCCCCCAGGTGGCGTGAGCACATGCCAATGTAAGCACCACCATAGGCTTTACGGGTAATGACGGTTACTTTGGGTACAGTGGCTTCAGAATAAGCGTAGAGCAGCTTGGCGCCGTGACGGATAATACCGCCGTACTCCTGGTTGGTTCCCGGTAAGTATCCCGGTACATCCACAAAAGTTACTATAGGGATGTTAAAGGCATCGCAGAAACGGATAAAACGCGCAGCTTTATCGGAGGCGTTGATGTCCAGGCAGCCGGCCATAACCTTAGGTTGATTGGCGATAATGCCAATGACCTGGCCATTAATGCGGGCGAAGCCTGTCAGCATGTTGGGGGCATACAAAGGTTGGGTCTGGAAGAATTGGCCGTTATCCACAATCTTTTGGATGAGTTCCACCATGTCATAAGCAGCGTTGGGGTTATCGGGAATGATTTCGTTGAGGGATTCATCCATGCGGCCAGGATCATCGCCCGATTCCAGATAGGGGGGATTCTCCAGGTTGTTGGATGGCAGGTAGCTTAGCAGGGTACGGATTTGCCTAAAACAGTCTTCTTCATTCTCGGCGGCAAAGTGGGCAACGCCGCTGGTACGGTTGTGGGTCATAGCCCCGCCTAACTGTTCGTCGGATACTTCTTCACCGGTTACGGCCTTAATTACCTGGGGCCCCGTGATGAACATGCGGGCGGTATTTTTCACCATAAAAACGAAGTCTGTTAGAGCAGGAGAATATACGGCGCCACCGGCACAGGGTCCCATAATCACGGAAATTTGGGGAATAACCCCTGAGGCCAGGGTATTGCGGTAGAAAATCTGACCGTAACCGGAAAGGGCATCTACCGCTTCCTGGATACGGGCCCCTCCGGAGTCGTTAAGCCCTATACAGGGTGCACCCATTTTTACCGCCAGGTCCATTACTTTACAGATCTTGGCGGCATGCATTTCCCCGAGAGAACCGCCCAGTACTGTAAAGTCTTGGGCAAAGACATAAACCAGACGGCCATCAATAGTGCCATATCCCGTTACTACGCCTTCACCGGGGGCTTCTTTGCCGGCCATGTCAAAGTTTACACAACGATGGGCAACAAACTTGTCCAGTTCAGTAAAGGTTCCCGGATCCAGGAGTTTCTCGATGCGCTCACGGGCAGTGAGTTTACCGCTCTGGTGCTGCTTATCGATGGCTTTTTGACCGCCGCCTGATTCAATCTTTTTACTACGGGCCAAAAGATCATCAATTTTAGCTTTGGTACTCATTTTGTAACTCCCCTCTTTCTATTGGTGATATCAAAACATCAGAACAAAAGCCCCCGGATTGCGAGGGCTTTGTCTTTCTAAGCTGTTATCTCAATGGTTAAAATAATACTTGGCTAACTGAGAAAGACTTCATTTTAACTGCCCAGTATAGCACGAACAATCATGAAGAGCACCGACGGGGCCAACAGGCATCCCAATCCCGTATAAAAAGTAGCAGTCATGGCACCGTAAGGCACCAGTTTAGGATCAGTAGCAGCCAGTCCCCCAGCCACACCGCTGGTTGTCCCTAACAATCCACCAAAAACCATAGCCGACTGGGGATTATTCAGGCCAATATAAGGGGCTACCAGCGGTGTAATGATCATACATAATACCGATTTGACCACACCGGCAGCAATCGACAGGGCAACTACCGCTGAACTGGCCCCCAAAGCACCTCCCGTAACAGGGCCAACAATGAAGGTAACAGCCCCCGCTCCGATGGTAGTCACATCTACTGCTGACTTGAAACCAAAAGCTATAGCAAAGGCCGCCCCTACTACAAAGGAAAAGATGACACCGACAAACAGGGAAACTATCCCGGCTACACCGGCTTTTTTCAGTTCTTCAATATTGGCGCCGAAAGCAGTGGAAATGATGGCATAATCTCGAAACATAGCACCACCGAGGACTCCGAAACCTGAGAGAATTTTTATGTCTGCAATTCCCTTAGAACCACCGGTGTATTTACCGGCAATCAGCGCCAGTACCAGACCAATAACAATGGCCACAGCAGAACCAAAACGCTTTTCACCTAATAACGCCGATAAGCGGTACCCCGCGACCATCATAACAGCCACAACAGCAAAGGACATTACTAGGCTATTCTTAGAGATTATGTCGGCAGCAATTTGAACAAAATTCATATTTACATCTCCCTTCCCTGGGAAATTTTATCCCCTTTACCGATACGTGACAGCAAGGGAACCAGGAAAAATGATGCCACTGTAGCCACCCCGCCTGCCAGGAAGGCCACTGCCCCACCGGAAAGAGCTTTAACCACATCTTGAGTAGCCGCCATGGCTACAATGATAGGGATGTAAAGATTGCTAATTAATTTAATTCCATTCTGAGTTTTCTCATCCAATTTAATGTAGTTGGACACCAATACCAGGAGTAGCATGGCGATACCTACTCCGCCCACATCACCCGATACTCCCAGCAGTTTGGCAAATATACTACCCACAAAAACACCAACAAACATACAGGCGGCTATAATACCAAGTCCGTAGATCTCCATTCACTATACCCCCTTTTTCTTTTGTTTTTCCTTCCTTCGCTTTTAAACAACACCCTGAATCTTCAGGTGTTCAATTTCATCCTTCGACATGCCGAGATACCGGGAAAGTACTTCTGTGGTATGCTGGCCCAATAAGGGAGCTGGCCTCCGGATTTCCCTTCCGGGAACGGCGGACAACTTAATGGGGCAACCTGCCATACGAAGTTTTCCTGCCACGGGATGTTCTACTTCCACGATCATATTTCTGGCCAGTACCTGGGGATCCGAAACAACCTTATCGACAGTATTGATGGGTCCACATGGAATACCGGCAGACTCTAACAAACTAATCCATTCATCCACTGTCTTGTTGACAAATATCTCTGTCAATACTGGCTCTAAAGCATCCCAGTTATCAGTCCGGTCCTTGTTAGTACGATACCTAGGATCATCAATTAACTCTTCTCTGGCTACCATACGACAGAATTTAGCCCACAGACTATCGTTACCGATAGCGATAATCAGATACCCATCCGCTGCTTGTACAGAAGTAAATGGGGTAATGGAAGGATGGCGGTTACCAATCCGCTCTGGAACCTGACCAGTAACTTCGTAACGTGCAATAGCATTTTCCAGAATGGCTACCTGGGAATCAAGCATAGCCACATCCACTTTCTGCCCTTTCCCTGTTTCATGGCGCATGTTAAGGGCTGCAAGAATACCAATAGTTGTAAACAGAGCAGCAGTGATATCCCCGATGGAAGCGCCAACACGCGTCGGAGGCCCGCCTGGATGACCTGTAATACTCATAATTCCGCCCATCCCCTGAACTACTACATCATAGGCCGGTTTTAAACTATAGGGACCCGTATGCCCAAAGCCGGAGGTGGCAGCATAAATCAGGCGGGGGTTAACCTGGGAAAGACGGTCATACCCCAAACCCAGCTTTTCCATAGTTCCGGGCCGGTAGTTTTCCAGAACCACGTCAAACTTTTCTACCAGGCGTAGAAAAATTTCTTTTGCCTTTTCTTCCTTAAGATTCAGGGTAATACTTTCCTTGTTCCGGTTTAAACTCATAAAATATGCGCTCTCTGAACCTACAAAGGGGCCGAAAGCCCTGGAGTCGTCACCAACACCAGGCATTTCTACCTTCACCACTTCGGCTCCCAGGTCTGCCAAAACCATCCCGCAGTAAGGCCCGGCCAAAACCCGGGAAAGGTCCAGTACTTTTAAGCCAGATAGCCCCCGTAAATCATGCATAATTCCATCTCCTTTGCTTTCATATTTTGACTCTCTATTTCAAATATACTTAAAATTTATAACCCCGTCGGTTTTTAGGGATTAAGATGAAAAAAAAAGGGGTTAAAAGCCCCTTTTTGGTCGATAAGATGCATTTAAATCCCCATCTTTTCATTAAACTCTTTAATATAATGGCGGCTCACAGGTATGTTTTCTCCTGTATAGCCCTCTAAAACTAACACATAAGTGTTATTAAACCAGGGAATAATTTCCCGAATCTTTTCCAGATTAACCAGATAACTCTTATGGGTACGCAAAAATTGAGAGGAATTCAATTTTTCCTCAATTTCTTTGAGAGTAAATCCCGTAAAGAAATTACCTTTCTCCGTATATAAAACGGTCTTCCCTTTCCCTTTAGCTTTGACACAAAGGATTTGAGCTGTAGTTAGTACGATAAGCCTATCATGGGCCCAAACAGATAATCTCCCTTGATTGGCAACTAAATTTTTAGCTAATAATTCGTAGATCGTACTGTTCTCCCATTTTTTCTCTTGCTTAAGATCTACCAGCTTTTGTACGGTTTGCTCCAACCGTTTTTTAGAGTAAGGCTTCATGACATAGTCCACTGCATTTAATTCAAAAGCCTTGACGGCATACTCATTATAACCTGTGGTAAAGACAATTTTGGGAGGATGAGGTAATTGGATAATCTCCCAAGCAGTAGTCAACCCGTCTTTAACACTCATTTGAATATCTAGAAAAACTACATCAATGGCATTTTTTTTAAGAAAATCAAGGGCTTCTTCCCCGTCTTCACACTCCCCTACAACCTCAATCCTGCCAATCTCCTCCAGGAGGCACCTTAATTCGCCTCTGGCAGGAAACTCATCATCTACCAGTAAGGCCTTCATCTTCTTGACTTTCATCCTCCTTTCGCAAAGGAATGGGAATGGTCGCGCGAGTACCTCGCCCCGGCCAACTTTCAATCTGTAAACCAAAGTTACTGCCGTAAATATTCTTCAGTCGGCTGTCTACATTGGAAAGACCGATATTTTTACGGTCGGGATTATATTCCAGAACCTTTTTTATTAATTCAGGCTTCATCCCTACACCGTTATCCTCTACGGCCAAAATAACCTTGTCCTCCGAAACTTTACCGGAAATTGTAATAATCCCTCCTTCTTTTTTGGGTAGTATACCGTGTTTTATGGCATTTTCCACAATGGGTTGCAGGATTAATGGGGGTACCATACATTTACATTCTGGTGAGATTTGATAAATGACTTGCAGTTTACCGCGAAATCTAGCCATTTCTATTTTGATATAAGAATCTACATGTTTGAGTTCCGTATCAAGGTCCACTAGTTGATCGGGGTTTACTAAATTTTCCCGGTAAAACTCTCCCAAATGAATGAGGAGGTCTCTCGCCATCTCCGGATCTTTTCTACAGTAATACACAATTGTATTGAGAGCATTAAAAAGAAAGTGGGGATTGATCTGGGCCTGGAGGGCCCTAATTTCCGCTTCCGCCAGTAACTGCGACTGCATCTGACCCCTGCTAATCTCAATTTGTGTGGAAATTAACTGGGCTAAACCCAGGGCCAACTCAATTTCAAAGGGTGTAATGCTCTGTTCAGTTAACTTATATAGTACCAGTGAACCTACGACTTCATTATTTTCTTTTAAAGGTACTGTTACTTTAGAGGCCAGGGGGCAATTGTCCGTAGGACAACCAATTTCATCCTTTGTCTGGACTACACTATACTCTCCGGTTTCCAGTACCTCTGCGGTACTCTGCGTGAAAATATCCGTTTCCGGAGAGTGATGGTCACTACCTGTTCCGACAAAGGCAAGTATCTTCTTGGGTGTAGTTATGGCTACTGCCCCAAGCCCTTCCACCATCTCAAAAATAATTTTGGCAGTTTTTTCAGCGGAGTAGCGATTTAAACCTTTCCTTAGAAAAGGAAGGGTCTCGTTGGCAATCTGCAAAGCTAATTGGGCTGCCGTTGCTTCTCGTTTTTCTTGATCTCGATAAACACTTTCCAAAATAGCCACAAAAGCAGCCACGCCAAGGGCATTAATTATAATCATGGGTGGACCGATCATTTCCACCGACCTCACAGCCTGGGCCAGGGGCTTGGACATGATTACCAGTACCCCCATATGCAGGATTTCCAAGCCTAAGGCCAAACCTAAGGCATAAGGCCACCTTACTTTTTTATAACGAATCTTATCATAATAAAGACCGGCTAAAAACCCTTCGGCCACAGTAGAAAATGAACTGGCAAACACAGTATATCCGCCCAGAGAAAAACGGTGAATACCGGCTATCAATCCCGCTCCTAAACCTACTGTAGGACCTGCCACCAACCCAGCCACAATAACTCCTACTGCCCGTGTATTGGCTATAGTTTTTTCTATAGGTATACCATTATAAGTACCCAATATCCCAATAAGACCAAAGAAAACAGTTAAAAACACTTTTTCAGGCCAGGATGTATCCCGTTTAAGCATGATGTTTTTAAAAACCTTAGCCTTACTAAGAAAGAAAACAAAGATTAGTACCACAGCTAATTCCGTAAAGAGATGCTTGGCTATCCCCACTAAATGTTGTAACAACTTTAAATCACCTCATAGCCAATAATACTAAAAAGTACTATGCTTTTAAAGAATATCCCTCTCTTCTTTTATGGTAAAATCAGGCGTTTCCGGGGAAAAAAATAATACCCTGTATCTCGTGGTACAGGGTATTTGCTTTTTAGAGGAATACATGCAAATCGGAATTCGGAAGTCGGAGGTCGTTCGATTACCTCAAAACGTCGGCACAGCGCTTGCAGAGGCCGGGATGCTCGGCATCCTGTCCTGTGGTTTCCGAATAGATCCAGCAGCGCTCGCATTTTACTCCGGGAGCTTTTTCCACCTTGGCAGCTAAACCGGGCAAGTCTTCACTGGTATAAACCTCGCCTGTTCCGTCGCCTTTATGGAGTACTACTCCGGAAGTAATGAAAATAGTAGCCAGGTCTTCTTTTAGAGGCTCCAGGAATTGATACCACTCCTCATTGGCATAGAGATTCACCTGAGCGTCTAAAGAGTGGCCGATGAGCTTGGCCCGCCTCGCCTCTTCCAGGGGTTTGGCCACAAAGTCTCTTACTTCCAGAATCTTATCCCATTTGGCTTCCAAGTCACTGTCAATATACTCTGCCTTGAGCTCGGGCCAGCCTGCAATCTGTACAGTCTCGGCCTTGTTCTTGTAGGGCAGGTATTGCCAGATTTCTTCTGTGGTAAAGGCCAAAATAGGAGTAAGCATTTTCACCAGAGCGGTAATGATCTCAAAGATTACAGTTTGGGCACTTCTTCTTTCCATGGATTGAGCCTTAGCCGTATACACCCGGTCTTTGATAATATCCAGGTAGATGGCGCTCATATCCACGGCGCAGAAGTTATGGATACTGTGATAAACAGTGTGGAATTCATAATTCTCATAGGCCTCGGTCACACGTTTGATCAGCTTATGCAATTTAAAAAGGGCCCATTTATCGATATCTACCATTTTTTCATAGGGTATGGCATCTTTCTCTGGTTCAAAGTCATAGAGGTTGCCTAAGAGGTAGCGGCAGGTATTGCGGATCTTGCGATAAGCTTCTGCTATCTGTTTGAGGATGTTGGGTGAAGCTGCCACATCAGAACGGTAATCGGCGGAAGCTACCCAGAGCCTTAAGATGTCGGCCCCCATCTGTTCAATGACCTCCAGGGGATCGATACCGTTCCCCAGAGACTTGGACATCTTTCTTCCCTGTTCGTCAACCAAAAAACCGTGGGTTAAAACAGCCTTATAGGGGGCTACTCCCCTGACGGCTACGGAAGTGGAGAGGGAGGAGTTAAACCAGCCCCGATGCTGGTCACTGCCCTCTAAATAAAGGTCCGCAGGCCAGACTAAATCAGGCCTGGTTTCCAGGACGGCAAAGTGGCTGGAACCGGAATCAAACCAAACGTCCATGATATCCGTCTCTTTACGGAATTCTTTGGCGCCGCATTCAGGGCAGGCAAGGCCTTCAGGAATTAAGTCTTTGGCTTCCCTGGCCCACCATACATCGGCACCGTGCTCCTTAAAGAGTTCCTGTAAATGACTGATAGTGGCATCATTAATTATCTCTTTATTACATTCCTTACAATAGAAGATGGGAATGGGCACACCCCAGGTACGCTGCCGGGAGATACACCAGTCGCCACGGTCGGCTACCATATTGTGGATGCGCTCTTCTCCCCAGGCCGGGATCCACTTTACTTCCTCAATGGCTTTGAGGGCGGCCTCCCGGAAACCGTCAATAGAGGCAAACCACTGCTCTGTGGCCCTGAACATCACGGGATTTTTGCAGCGCCAGCAGTGGGGATACTGGTGCTTGATAAACCCTAAGGACAGAAGCTTGTCTTGTTCTTTCAACTCCGCCGTGATGGCTTTATTGGCATCCTCGATAAACATGCCGGCAAATTTACCCGCTTCTTTCGTAAATTTACCTGTATTATCAACAGGAGAAAGGACAGGAAGATTATATTTCTTGCCAACCTCAAAGTCCTCCACACCATGACCCGGCGCCGTATGGACACAGCCGGTGCCCTGTTCCGTGGTTACGTGTTCTCCTAAAATAACGACAGATTGCCTGTCAAAGAAGGGATGGCTGCAGATGATTCCTTCCAGTTCTTCCCCTTTGAAGGTTTCTTCCACATAAGCTTCAGGCTTACCCAAGACTTCCAGGAAATTCTCCTGCAGTTCCTTGGCCACAATGTATCTTTCTTGACCCACTACCAGGAGATTGTAATCCAGTTCAGGGTGCACACACACCGCCAAGTTGGCGGGCAAAGTCCAGGGAGTAGTGGTCCAGATCACAAAATAAGTGTCATCCTGCCCCAAAAGACCATTCCCCTGAATAACAGGAAACTTGACATAAATGGAGGCCGATTTTTTTTCACCATATTCGATTTCTGCTTCGGCCAGGGCCGTTTCGCAGTGAGGACACCAATAGACAGGCTTCAGGCCTTTATAGATATACCCCTTCTTCGCCATGTCGCCAAAGACACCAATTTGGACAGCTTCAAATTCTGGGTTCAGGGTCACATAAGGATTTTCCCAATCTCCCCGTACCCCCAGGCGTTTAAATTGTTCTCGCTGAATGCCCACATACTTTAAGGCGTATTCCCTACAGTGTCTCCTAAATTCAACAGGGTCGGTAGCATGCCGGTTCAGACCCATAGCTTTTATGGCTTGCTGTTCGATGGGCAAACCGTGGGTATCCCAGCCGGGAACGTAGGGAGCATCATACCCGTTTTGGCTGCGGTATTTAACAATGATATCCTTTAATACTTTATTCAGGGTATGGCCTAAATGGATATTCCCATTGGCATAGGGAGGTCCATCATGGAGAATGAACTTAGGTTTCCCGGCCGTAGCCTTCTGGACTATTTCATAAAGTTTCATTTCCTCCCATTTTTGCAGGATTTCCGGTTCCCTCTGGGGTAAATTCCCCCGCATGGGAAACTCCGTCTGGGGTAGATTGAGGGTATCATTATACTTGTTTTGTACTTCTTTGGACATGCTTGTAATTCACCTCGTTTTAGTTGTTAGTTGCTAGTTGATAGTTGGTAGTAATAATTTACCACTCTTTAAAGCTTATAGAATCAGTAATATGCACGGGAAAGCAATAAGAATAATATTATTGGTTTCGGTAGTCGGTAGTCGGACTTCATCCACTAACAACTGCCAACTAACAACCACCAACTAAAAAAAGCTCCCCTCCCCAAAAGGGACGAGAGCCTATTCCCGCGGTACCACCCTAATAACAGTATAAACAAACTGCCTCTCATAAACCCTGTAACGGGGGTTAACCGGTAAAACATAGCCTTGAATGATAAAGGTTCTGTTCTACGGCTCCTGGGTGATTTTCCCCTGCTAGTTTCTACCCGTCTCCCACCACCACGGGCTCGCTGTAAGAAAACTCTGGCAAGCTACTCTCCCAATCACGGCCATTGTCTGTTTCCTGATAATTATAAAGCAAATAACAGAAAAAAGTCAATTGCAGCTGGTTAGAGGCCTAATTGCTGCAACAACTGCTCCTTATTTACACCTTCAACAAGCACTATCTTATTTCGTCCTGTATGCCCACTGACAATAGTTACTCTACTCGTGGCTATCCCCAGCTTCTGGGCAATAAACCTGATGCAGGCCGCATTGGCTTCCCCCTCAACGGGCGGAGCCGTTAATCTAATCTTTAAAGCATCCTCCTGCAGACCGGCGATTTCGTTTTTACTGGCCCTAGGCTGTACCTTTATCTTAAACTGTAGACCTTCTTTAGTCTCCTGCAAATTCCACAGTGAAGCCATGGTCCCTATACTCCTTTGTTTCCTCGGTTACGCAGGCTGGACTTGTATTAAGATGTTCACTTTCCAAAAGTTCGAGCTGTGTATTGAGAAAGCTTTTCAGCTTAACATATAGCTGTTTTTCAAAAGCACGAAGTTCCTCCAATTTCGCCGTAGCCTGGATTACCTGCTCATGGGCACTATTGATAATCTGTTCCGCCTTCTTTTTCGCTTCCCAGATAATGAGGTCTACTTCCTTATCGGCATTTCTCCTGGCTTCATCAGCCATTTTTTGCGCTAAGACCATGGTATTCCGCAAAGTTTCTTCCATCTCTTTATAGCGGTTTAAATGATCGCGGTGCTTTTGCAACTGGTCTTTAAGCTCCATATTTTCTTTGTATAAAGTCTCAAAATCCTTGATCACTTCATCTAAAAACTCATCAACCTCATCCACGTCATAACCACGAAATCCTTTTTTGAACTCTTTATTATGGATATCCAGGGGAGTTAACACAGCCAACACCTCTTTCAGACAAATCTCTGCAAGGTAACTTTTATCCTCCCTTTATGTGTTGTACCACTTATTTCCTGCACAAGCACACGACCCCTTCCCCGCCCCGATAAAACATCTCCTTCTTTAAGCAGATGGTCGGTTTTAGTGGTCTCCTGCCAGTTCACCTTAATCTTCCCGGCAGAAATCTCCCGGCTTATTCTGGTCCGGGAAGTGCCAAAACCTGCCGCAGCTATAGCATCCAGGCGCAGGGAGGGTACGGTAGTAGTAATACTTTTCCCTTCCCGCTCGGGCAAGCTAAACTGTTCCGGCGCCAGTTCCTTGATTTCCAGGGGTACCCCCTTTACTTTGAGGGGCTCGTACAGCAAAAAGTTAGCTATTTCCCTGTCTGCCGCAGTCACACATCCCTGGGGAACCAGCCAGATATCACCAAGTTTTTCCCGTTTGATCCCTGTACTTAAAAGGGCTCCTAGAAAGTCCCGGTGGGTAACCTTCACGGAAGAGAAGTCTCCATAACAGGCCAGTAAAGTGATTTGTGCCGCATCCAGGCTCATTTCCAAATAATCCGGGGATAAAACAATCCTTCTCCTTTCGGCATAAGGATGTCCGCCATAACTTTCCCAGCTGAAATCCCCACAATGTTCTAGAATTTTTTCCGCTACCCCCAGCAAATGAGGGTCAGCAAAGTCGGTGACCTGGCTCTGCTGTTTTTTCTCTAACAGTCTCATTTTATCCAGGAGCCTGGCCACAAACTGTTTCTCTTCCTCGGTCTTAAGCTGCCGCAGGATTTCCTCACGAGTCTTCGGCATATCTTTAAAGGGTCCTCAAAAGGTCAATCACCAGCATTTCTACCAGCTGGATCACAAAAATGGCCACAATGGGGGAGAAATCCACAACCATTCGCCCCCCCATCAACCGGCGGAAGGGCGCCAGTACCGGTTCGGTGATTTCATAAATAAAGCGGAAAATGGGGTTGTAGGGGTCATGACGAACCCAGGACAGGAGCACCCTGATGATGATTAACCAGTCCAAGACTTCAAAAGCAATGCGTACATAGGGAATCAGCCAAGTCAATATGTATCCACTCCCCTTTATTTTTTTAATAATTCCTGGGATCTACTGGTAGCTGCCAGAACCGTTTCCATGATAATACCCCGCAACCCCGCTTTTTCCATTTGGGCCAGACCTGTGATGGCCGTACCGCCGGGGGAAGTTACCATATCCTTCAGTTGTCCGGGATGGAGTCTGGTTTCCTGGACCATGCGGGCGGCCCCCTGTACAGTTTCAACAGCCAGTTTGAGGGCCACATCCCGCGGCAGACCGGCTAAAACGCCGCCATCGGCCAGGGCTTCAATCACTACATAAACATAAGCGGGTCCGCTGCCGCTTAAACCCGTAACAGCATTAAGCATTTTTTCGGGCAGGATAGTCACACTGCCCACTGCTTTAAAGATTTCTTCAGCTACGGCCAAATCTTCTTGGGTGACAAACTTTCCACCCGCCAGCACAGTGGTTCCCGCATTGATTAAAGCAGGGGTATTGGGCATGACCCGTATTACCTTACAGCCTAAGGGTACTACTTCCTCAATAAAGGAAGTGGAAATACCCGCAGCAATGGAGATTAGTAATTTGTCGGGAGTCAAAACAGAGGCAAAAGTTTTGAGAGCATCCATGATATTCTGGGGTTTTACGGCCAGGATAATCACCTCGCCGTGCCGGACCACATCTTTATTGTCAACAGTTGTCTTTACACCTAATTTATTCTTTAAGCATTCCAGCCGTTCATGGGAAAGGTCGCTTACCAATAAAGTTTCGGGCTCCACACCTCTACGAATGAGACCTGCTAAAATCGCCTCGCCCATGGCACCGCCGCCGATAAAGCCAATATTCTTCAACGTTCAAACCTCCTTAGTTCCGTTCCCTGGTTAATTCTACTGATCCAGGCAAAGACTTCTTTGGGTTGGGTCAGGTCATTAATATCGCCGGAAATATCCACGTTATTGGGTACGGCAATGATGATGCCTGAACCGATTTTTTGCAGGGTACCTCCCAGAGCATAGGCCGTCCCCCCCACAAAGTCAATAATGCGCCTGGCCAGGGCAAAATCCACGTTTTCCAGATTGATAATGACAGTCCGTTTATTCTTTAAACTGTCAGCTATCTGCTGTGTATCATCAAAAGTAGTTGGTTCAACTAAAGTGACCTTTATCTGGTCCTTGTTGCTGCCGGCGTTAAAAGGCACAACCTGTCCCCGGGATTTACGGTTTCTGACCTCAGCATTCTCGTAGAGAGGGCTGCTGGTTTCCTCGGTAACAACAACCTCTTCCCTTACTTCTGTAAAACCCATGACATCAAGTATCTTATCGAAAACCTTCATGCTCTTCTCCTCCTTCTTCATAATTTCTGGGGCCAAAAATCCTGCTGCCTATCCTTACAAAAGTCGCCCCCTCCTCCACAGCCACAGTAAAATCATCACTCATTCCCATGGAGAGTTCCTTCATTTCTACCTGGGGAAGTTTCATCCCGTCAATTTCTACCGACAGCTCCTTTAGCCTGCGGAATATGGGCCGCACCTCCTCGGCTTCGGCAACCAGAGGACCTATGGTCATGAGGCCCTTTATCTTTATTCCCGGTAAAACAGAGATTTCCTTGATATTTTGCAGTAATTCTTCTTCACTAAACCCTGATTTGCTTGTTTCCTGAGAAATATTAACCTGTAACAGGATGTTTGCGGTTACTCCCGCTTTTAGCGCCCTTTTACTGATTTCCTGGGCCAAAGCAAGGGAATCTACGGAATGAATTAAACTTACTTTGTCGATTATGTATTTTACTTTGTTCCGCTGCAAGGTACCAATGAGATGCCATTCAATATCGGGCGGCAGCTGGGGGACTTTCTGAATAAGTTCCTGCACCCTGTTTTCACCAAACATACGCTGCCCCGCCTGGTAAGCTTCCATTATTATATTTACAGGAAAATTCTTGGAAACAGCTACTAATTTAACTTCTCCAGGGTTCCTGCCGCTCTTTCTGCAGGTGGTTTCAATAAGTTGCTGGATGCTCTGCATGTTTTCCCTGATACTTTCCATAATTAACCTCCAGAACTACAGAGATAGACGACGTGGAAAGAAGACCACCTGTCCTTCTTTCACTAACTGGGGGGTGGTAATGACCAGATCCGAAGCCGACAGCCCTTCCACGGCCACTTTCTTGTTGAGCCTCCCGCTGACTGTAACCTCTTTCCACTGTACCTTTCCCCGGGCGTAGATAAAAACTCCCAAGTTACCTTCCTTTTCGACTAAACAATGTTCCGAAAGAACAGTTCCCCGGTATTTATTCGTAATAATATGACCTTGAAGTTTGCGCAATTTATAAGTCTCGGGCAAATTAGGAATTCTGATTAATAATTGCAGCTTATCCCCGTTTTGCGCCACGGACATAATATTGCCACGAATCAACAGGTTATCCAGCTTTTCCAGCCGTATTTCTATGCTGTTACCGGTCTTCAATTCACGCCCCAGATCAGATGTCGTTTCCAGGTAAAGATAGCCTGGACTCAGGTTATCTATAACCTTCACAAAAAAGCTTCCCCCCGGGATAACCTTCTTTTCTTTAGCATCTCCTGACATGGGGGCTCCTAATCTTTTTTCCAGATCAGTCAACTGGTGGATATCCAGTTGTGGCCAGATTTGTGAATTGCAAATGTTCTCATAGCCGTCAATATGGTAAGATACAACTCCAGCTTGGGGCGCTATAAAAGCGAGCCTTTTTGTCTTTTCCAGGGAAGTCCCGTCCTCGGAGACAAGATAGCACATAACTGTCCCCTTGGCTACCCTTTCTCCTTCCGGGCGCAATATTTCTAAACGCCCTGTAAAGGGGGCCGCCAGGGCTGCCTCGTTCCTGATAATCACGAATTCTGCTTTCGTGACCTCTTCCAGGACCGAGGGTTGACCCGGTACTACTTCCACGAGCAAGGATGCGACAATGTTCTTCACATAGCCGCTGGCAATAAAAACCAAAAAGATGGCTGCTAAAATCAAAAACACACGGTTCCGCCTTGTTAGCTGCCCCTTCCTGCGCTGGGCTTGTCTAAGACGTTCCGGCTTAACTTCTGCGCTGTTACTCAATTTTATCACACCTAGGAAAAAATGGTTAGATCATAAAATATTTCTACAACTGTCCTTTATCTCCTGCCGGCTTAGGCAAAATTAGTTGGTAGTTGGTAGTATAAGTTCGCAGCAGTTAAGTTACTAGTTATTAGTTACTAGTTACTAGTGACCGACGTTTCCCGTTTCCCGATTTTCGGGTGGCTGTTAGCGGGTAGCGGGCAGTAATTAAATAATCAGAAAAAAATACACGCATGATAATGCGTGTATTTTTTATAACTAATCATTCAGTTCTTTCTTTTCCCCTGTGACCAGGTAAATCACCCGTTCACCGATGTTGGTGGCATGATCCGCAATCCGCTCAATATACCGGCCTACAAAGAGAAGATAAGTAGCCTGGCTGATGGTCCGGGGATCTTCCATCATATAGGTTAAAAGCTCCCGGAAAATCTGGGAATAGATCTGGTCAACCATGTCGTCATCTTTACACATTTGGTACGCCAGTTCTACATCTTCTTTTACGTAGGCATCCAGGGCGTCCTTCACCATTTTTTGGGCAAGAACGCTCATTCTTGGGATATCAATGAGCGGTTTGATCAAGGGCTGCCCGCTTAAACGTATGGTCACCTTGGCGATATCATGGGAATAATCGGCCATCCTCTCCAGGTCGGTAATGATCTTAAAACCGGCCGTAATCCTTCGTAAATCCTTGGCTAAAGGCTGCTGGGTGGCAATCAGCTTCAAGCATCTCTGTTCAATCTCCATTTCCAGGAGATCAATTTCTTTTTCCATATCGATGACTTTTTCGGCCAGTTTTACATCCTGCCTGGCCAGAGATTCCACAGAACTGCTGATCATGTTTTCCACAAGGCTGCCCATGCGCAGTATCTGCTGCTGTAACTCTACTAAACTCTCATCAAAAGAATGCCTGGTAGTCATTACTCACACCCCTCCTTAACCAAAACGACCCGTAATATAATCCTCTGTCCGTTGATCCCGTGGATTGGTAAATATCACATCAGTAGTATCATATTCAACCACTTCACCGTTTAGAAAATAGGCTGTAAAGTCGGAAATACGGGCTGCCTGCTGCATGTTGTGGGTCACAATTACAATAGTATATTCCCTTTTTAGTTCCTGCACCAGTTCTTCAATCTTTAAAGTGGAAATGGGGTCTAAAGCGGAAGTTGGTTCATCCATCAACAGAATCTCCGGTTCCACAGCCAGGAGGCGGGCAATGCACAAACGCTGCTGCTGTCCACCGGAAAGTCCCAAAGCCGGCTTATGGAGCCGGTCTTTTACTTCCTCCCATAAAGCAGCACCTTTCAGGCTTTTTTCCACTATTTCATCTAATTTTCTTCTATCTTTTAAACCATGAATCCGGGGTCCATAGGCAATATTATCATACACCGACATGGGGAAGGGATTAGGCCGTTGAAAAACCATACCCACTTTTTTGCGCAGGGCTACCACATCTACATTGGGTTGATAGATGTTCTCATCATCAATGGACACTTCTCCGATAATGCGAACACCGTCTATTAAATCATTCATACGGTTAAGGGTACGCAGAAAAGTGGATTTTCCACAACCAGATGGTCCGATCAATGCCGTAATGCTATGGGTTCTAACATTGAGGTCGATGTCTTTCAGGGCATGGTGTTCACCATAAAATAAATTTAAACCTCTTGTTCTAATCTTTTCTTGACGTTGCATAATGTCAATCACCTCTTTCCCATTACCCCACCCATTATAACCTAAGAGATACGGGAAAGTGCTAAATCCAGGTTAAAGAATTGTTAAAATTTTAGGAGTTAGGCAATATCACTGTAAAAGTGGTTCCTTTTCCTTCTTCAGATTCCACCTGGACTTGTCCCCGGTGTCTCTCCACAATATGCTTCACGATGGATAACCCCAAACCGGTCCCCCCCACCTGACGGGAGCGGGCCTTATCCACCCGGTAAAAACGCTCAAACAGACGGGGCAAACTGTCGGCAGGAATACCAATCCCCTGGTCCGTTATTTTGATGGCTGTCCCCTGCTCATGGGGACTTACCTCCACCAGGACAGAACCTTTGTCGTGGGAATATTTAATGGCATTATCTAGGAGGTTGATCAGTACTTGCTCCAGCATGTCCTGATTCCCATAGATAGTGTGGGCCTGGGGATAAATATAAGTTTTAATGACAATATCTTTACGCTGAGCCACGGGAGTAAGAACGTTCACAACCTTATCTAGCATCTGCCTGGTCTCAATGGACTTTTTGGCTACTTCCACCCGGCCAGTTTCCAGGCGTGAAAGAAATAGGAGATCCGTAATCAAACGGTTTAAACGATCTGTTTCCGCTTCCATGATTTTCAAAAACTTCTGGCTTAGTTCTTTGTCCTCCATAGCCCCATCCAGCAGGGTTTCCACGTACCCCTTGATGGAAGTGAGCGGTGTCCGAAGCTCATGGGATACATTGGCCACAAATTCGCTGCGCATTTGTTCCAGCTGGCGAAGTTTCGTCACATTCCTAAGCACCATAACCGCACCTTGTAAACGCTCTCCTTTCCCCTGGATAGGGGTAATATAAACCCGGTAATATTCAGTGTCACCAGGGGTTAATTTTATCTCTATGACTTGTCTGGTACCGTCAGCTAATCCTTTTTTTAAGAGGTCTGCCAGCTGGTGGTTACGCAGTATTTCTAAGAAATACCGCTCTTTGGCTTCCTCCCAGGTAACACCGAGCATCTCCTCCGCTGCCTTATTGATCAGCATTAAACGGCCAACCTGGTCAAAAGCCAAAACCCCTTCCACCATACTGGCCAGGATGGTCTCCATCCGGTCTTTCTCTTTGAGGGTCTCCTTGATATTACTGTTTAAGGTAGAACCCATCATGTGCATGGTGTCGCACAACTGGCCCAATTCATCATCAGTGGTGATGAAAATGGTGGGGATAAAGTTTCCTTTAGCAAAGGAGTGGGCCATTTCCTTCAGCTTACTGATGAGCCTGGTATGGTAATCCGTCCAAAAATAAAACACAAGGATACTTAAAAGATAAATCCCGGTCACTATAAAAAAGTACAAACCATGTTCCCTGGCAAAGAGCGTAGCCAGGTTGATCAGGATAATGGCCACACCGGTAATGGCGGCAAAAACCAGGGTATATTTCCATGTTAATTTTCTCATTTTTTATCCCTTAAACCTGTAACCTATACCGCGAATGGTTTCAATCAATTCGGGTTGACTGGGATCTTTCTCGAGCTTCTGCCGCAGGTGACGGATATGCACATCCACCGTCCTGGTATCACCTACGAATTCATAACCCCAGATTTTCTCCAGCAAAAATTCCCGGGTATACACTTTGCCTGGATTGGTAGCCAGTTGAGACAAAAGCTGAAATTCTTTAGGGGTGAGTTCCAAGAGTTCTCCGTTGAGGAAGGCTTCAAAACGGTCGGGATAAATCTTAAGCCCACCTCTGATAATAGCGGGTGAAGTAGTATCACTGGCAGCTTTGGGAGCAGTCTGGCTTCTTCTGAGAAGGGACTTTACCCGTGCCACCAGTTCCCTGGGGCTGAAGGGCTTGGTCAAATAGTCATCTGCTCCCAGTTCTAACCCTACAACCCGGTCTATTTCCTCACCACGGGCTGTTAACATAATAACGGGCAAAAACTTGGTTTGCTCCTGCTGGCGCAGGCGCCGGCAGATTTCCAGTCCATCGAGACCGGGCAGCATTAAATCCAGCACCAATAAATCGGGCGAGTTTGCCAAAATAAGGTTCAAGGCTTCCTGTCCGTTTTCTAAAGAATCCACAACATACCCTGCTTTCTCCAGGTTGAATTTGACCAGTTCTCTGATACTTTCTTCATCATCCACCACAAGTATCCGTGTCATGCTCTCACCTCTATTTCAGCATAATAATGGCGGCCTGTCTTCCCGCCATACCGGCACGATGGGAAAAAAGCTTATCCTGATGACAGTAAGTGCAAACTTCCGCCAGGGTTATATTTTCGGGTACAACACCTATATCCACCAGTTGATAAAAATTAGCTAGCCAGAGATTAAGTTGTCCGTGTCCATCCCCTTGTAAGCCTGTTATTAAGGATTCCCAATTCTCCGGGAAAGCGTCTTTTACTTTCTCGATTACCGGTAAGTCCACCTCATAATGACAGGGGCCAATGCTGGGCCCAATAGCTACCAAGAGGTCTTTGGTGTCCGTACCGTATGCTTCTGCCAGAGCCTTAACTGTCTTGGCGGCGATTTTGGCCACAGTCCCTTTCCAGCCGGCATGGGCCAGGGCTATTGTCTTCTTGACCGGGTCCAGGAAAAAGACGGGCACACAGTCAGCAAAAAACGCCGTTAAAGCTAATCCCCGCTCATTCGTGATTAAAGCGTCAGTAGCAGGTATAACCGTTTCTGGAGCAAAGGCACCTCTTCCCTTGTCTTTGAGTGTCACCTGGTAGATAGTATCACGATGCACCTGATGGGCGCCTACTATTGATGCCGGATCAATCCCCAGAACCCGGGCAAACCGCCGGCGGTTTTCCAGGACATTCTCCAGCTTATCCTCAGTGAGAATACTGAGATTAAGGCTGTTATATGTACCGCCACTGACCCCGCCCGACTTCCCGCTAAAACCGTGGATGACCAGCCCTGTCTCTTCAAAAGAAGAGATAGTATAGTATTCGATTCCTTCCTTGAAATGGCGTTGAAAATATCCGGGCAATTTTCTACCTCCCATTGATACTGCTTAGTTAAATTTATTTTACCGTTTTTAAAGAGGGAAGGGAAATATAACCTTTATTATAACTAAATTTTAATAATCAGTTAATTAAACTAATATCTGAGCAAAGGCTGCTTCCTCTGCCAAAAAATTTGGACTTATCCCTGACAGCATGTCACCGAAAAGGGACAAAAAGCATAACATGTACTAGGATGCGAAAAGAAAGCATTACTGACTTGGCATCAAACCAGAATCAATCAACAAAAGGAGGAAAACTGAATGACTTGGAACCCAGGTAAAACAATTAGAACTGCTGCAGATCTATTTAAAAAAGATGCCCAAACTTTTTGTCCCACAGCTTGTGCCGATGTTTCCGGCGGAGAAATTATTGAATGTGTCAACAATCCCGTCCCCGTTGAACCTTTATTTACAGGTGCCGTAGTAAAAGTACCCGTTGTCCTGGCCGAACTTACTGTGCAATTTAATGTCAACTCAACCATTGAACTGCCCGAACCTGCGCTCGAAATAAAAAATATCAAGAAACGCCTGAAAATCACCCAATGCTTGTTGTTGCAAAACACCAATATGTTATTTATTAAAGGCTTTGTACGCAAAAACATCGATTACTCCACAAGAAAATGTTCTACCCCGGAAGGCATTTGCGGTGATATTCGCCACTGCACTGTAGACATACCCTTTAAGTGTACTACACCGGTTATTTTCAATGTCATGGAACCTCTCCCGGTTGTCCCTGCCAGCACCAATGAATTCCAATATTTTGGCAGATTTGATGTTAAAGGCCCTCAATTTGCTGAAAAGGACGAATTATTGTCCGGTGACTTTACGGAATATAACCAAATCAGTACCGAATTCTTCAATGAGCTGCCTTTCTGTGAACTAGTCAGCAGCAGGATCGTGGAATTTGATGAATATCTAAATCCCCTGCCGCCGGCCAATGTTAAGGCACCTTTTGAAGAAAGAGAATTTAAGAAGATTGAAGAAAAAATGGTTATCTACCTGACCCTAAAGATCTTGCAAAACCGCCAGGTAGCAGTGCCCGCTTCTGATTGCTGATTATTCATGATCTTAGGCCTACCTCTAGGTAGGCCTAAGATATATCTAAAAACACTTTTTGACAATTGTTAACTTCTGAAGCAATTATTAAATATGAATGATATAAAGGAGAAACCTGACAATGTCCTGCCCACTTAATGACCTGGCAACTGCCTATGCAGGCAATATTCTGGGCCAACCGCCAGCCATAGCCAATAATTGGTTGAAACCAAAAGGTGTAAAGATCAGTAAGGCCGAGACACAAGTAGCTAATGTTCAGGTTAGAGGGGAAACAATAAATAATTGCATCAACCAGCCCATCCCTCCCACGCCTCTAGCAACAGGTGTTGTGGCAAAAATACCTGTCGTTCTCGCCGAGCTCTCCGTACAGATAAATATCGCTGTAGTATTTGATTTTCCCGAACCAACCATAGCAATAAAAAAAGTCGCTAATCGCCTTAAAATCACCCAGTGTTTCCTCTTGCCAAATACTAATACCCTCTTTATCCAGGGATTAGTCCACAAAAACATTAATTATTCCACAAGAAACTGTGAGCATGCAGAGGCCATTTGCGGGGACATCCGTCACTGCACTGTAGAAATTCCCTTTAAGTGTACTACTCCGGTTACTTTCAATGTCATGGAACCTCTCCCGGTTGTCCCTGCCAGCACCAATGAATTCCAAGATTTTGGCAGATTTGAGGTTAAAGGACCTCAATTTGCTGAAAAGGACGAATTATTAACCGGTGACTCCACGGAATTTAATCAAATCACTACCGAGTTCTTTAATGAACTTCCTTTCTGTGAGTTAGAAAGCAGCAAAATCGTGGAATTCAATGAATATCTCAGCCCTGTTCCAAGAAAACTCAAGGCTCCACTTAAGAAAAGGGTATTCAGAAGTTGCGAAGAAAAAATGGTTATCTTCCTTACCCTCAAGATCTTGCAAAACCGTGAGGTGGCAGTTCCCCCTTCGCCTTGTTGATCATCAAATTAATTAGGCCTGCCTGCAGGTAGGCCTTTTTTGCATATAATAGATTTAGTTTTTCACCAAATAAGGACAAATTGAATAATATGGTACCAGAGGAAATTGCGGGTCAGGATATTTCAGAAGAAAAAGCAAACTGCATCTGGCGGATGGAAAGGGGGTATCTTCCATGACTCTTTACTATCGCATATTGGAAAAAAGCCTTAATAACCAGCTCCTGCCCAATGGGATAACTAGATTTTCAAGCAAGAAGGGAGAAGGGCAATATAATTATCGAGAGCCTCAGGAAGCTGTTATTAACTGGCTACATAGACAAGAAGCCCATTCTTATCAGAACCGCCAGACCACCCCCCAAGAGGCAATAAATAACAGTCCTGTTAGACAAGTTCAAAGCAGTTGTGCTTTAGTAAAGGAATCACCGCCAAACGATCTCATAAATTCGCCAAAACAAGAAAGCCGTAATCTGCCATCACAACCTGACTCTGTTAAAGTTACAAGTGAAGCCATTATTAATTGCGGCAATACCCCCTGCCCGATAAATGCTTTGGGCAAAGGTGCAGTTGCCAAAATTCCCGTAGTACTTGCGGAATTAACTATCCAGCTTAATGTTGAAGCAACCATTGATCTTCCAGAGCAGGCCTCTGAAATAAAGAATATGAAAAAACACCTAAAGATTACGGAATGCACTTTATTGAAAAATACAAACATCCTCTTTATCAGGGGATTCGTTGGGAAAAAATTTGAGTATTCAACCAGCAACTATGCCAGGGGAAACGGCTTATCTGGTGAAATACGCCATTGCATTGTTAATATTCCTTTTAAGTGCACCACCAATGTTGCCTTTAATGGCATTGAACCGGCCCCTGCAATTTCAAATGACATGAAGGAATTTCCATTTTTTAAGAAACACGATTTTCTTGAAGCTGATTTTTGCGATCAGGCTGAGATTTCCTCAGGTGACTTCACAGTATCTAACCAAATTAGTACCGCTTTTTACAATGAAATGCCTTTCTGTGAAATAACAAACAGCAGGATAGTAGAATTTGACGAATTTCTCAATACCCAATGTCCCGCCAGTACGCAAGAAACAACTTTTAACAGCATCGAAGAAAAAATGGTCATCTACCTTACCTTGAAGATATTGCAGTACCGTCAAGTAGCTATACCTCCAACTGATAGCTGAAGCTGGATTAATTAATCCGCTTTTAATTTTTTAATAGATTAAGATTTTCGGCTTAAGGAAAAACCACCTCGCTGAGGTGGTTTTTCCCTGTTTGGTTTGCAGTAAAAATTATTATGGTTGGGGAGGCGGACACTGGGCACAGCGTCCAGGCTCCAGGTCAGTTTCCTGGCAGAATTTTTTGCATTGGGCAGGTCTTTCAAAAGGTATGCATTCACCAGGCAGTACGGGGAAGGGCAAATCAATGCATTCCTCCAGGGGACAAGAAGCGATGCAGACTATGGAACGCCCCGATTGTAAGGCAAAGAACTGCTTTTCTACCGTTACTTCAATGGCAAAAGGCGGGAACGTGGGTGGGAATCCAGCAGGCCTTGGTACCAAGACCGCCCTGATACAATCAAAAGTAATGCGTCTGATGCAAATTTCCGTCTGTTCAGGGGCACAAAGAACACATCCGCCGTCAATATCCCGTACCGGTACGGCCAGTTCCCGTTCAAATACCCCCATCGCCACGCCCACCTCTAAACTGTTGGTAACGCAGTCAAAAAATTCAAAGAAAACACGCACTTTATAACGAACGACGAAAATAACACAGTCTCCTATCCGGCGCGGTGGAAAACCACCTGGAGGAACGGGAGTATCAACACCTATTATTTCCAGATTGCTGACTACACAGTTGATAGGACAGGCATCAGGCGGTATAGGTCGTCCAGTATCAGTTTCAAAGAGATAATGAATATCGTGAAAACACTTTGTGCCTGTGGCGCAAACCTTTTCCATGATAACCGGTGTACAAATGAAACGGGGAAAAGGTGGGCATTTGGTAGTGTTAGCCTCCGCTGACATGATAATCTCTCCTTTCACATAAAATCACTAGATCTACCTTATATTATGGCAAGCCAAAATGGGAGGTGACAAAAAAAATGTAAACAGGAGAGATTTTGATCAAATTAATCTTCTTCAAATCAGAAAGATAAAGGTCCAGGGCTGACCCTCTACCACAATTTCTTCAAATTTATTTTTGCGTACTCATCATTATGCTTATATAGTGAAATAGGATGGTAAAACTCTGTGATATGCAGGGATTTCAATAACATGCCGCTATTCCAGAAATAATTTCCTTCCGCCAGAAGTTTTACTGCCGTAAAAATATCAGGTTTTTCTACAAAGTTTTTTACGGTCAAAGGAGCCTGTAAGAGCCTGAGTCCATTTTTCTTCAGCGGCCACATAGTGGTCAGCAGGAAAAGTGATAAGTATGGCATCGGCTTAAATCTCTGACAGCCACTCCAGGGCGTACCCTAAAGCTGAGGCTGTATCTCTCCCCATAGGTTCTAGAAGGTTACCCAAAGAAACCGCCGGTGGCAAGATGGAGAAATTCTCCGCTACCCCGGGTCTACTGCCCTGGTTGAAGTAAAATGTTCCCAGGCTCTAATTGATAAAATTGTTCATTTAGGTGGCAAACCTGTTTTTTCCCGGACGGGACATTGCTTAATAAAGAACCTTATGAAAAAACCTTCCGTCTCTACGGAAGGTTTTGCTATACACTATTTGGAAAGGCCCCTAAAGGGCCTTTCGTTAAGGAGGAAAATTAGATGTGATCTGCCGCATTGAGAGGATTACCATCCCCCCACTACATCATATGTCCTGCCAGAAAAATTGGACACCCCTTTGGGGACAAAGGGAAAAATTTTTTTATCCTAATAAAAGCAAAGTAATATTTTTAAGAAGCAGGTAAATCTTCATGTATCTCCTTCGGACTAGTCTCTTTGGGGCAGACCGTATCAGCCAGGTTTTTCAATTCAAGCAGAGCATTATGGGTTTTAGGCGTAATAGAACGATATACTTCCTGCTGCTGCTGGGGTTTTTGCCAGGGAATTTCAGGTGCTGACATTGCCTGCTGGCTAAAAGTACTTTTTACATAATCCTGAAGAGAAGTATTTAAAGAGATATACGACTGCTGATAAAAATCTTCTCTGGCTCGAGGAGCAAAGGGGAAGACAGGTCCATCTTCGGGCGGATATAAAAAGGGACTCCGGTTTCCCCTGTACTTCTTTTTAGTTTTTTTAGTGACACTCATAGCTGCTTGTTTCTTATTTGTGTTAGTAATTTTAGCCACGGGGAGAGACACCTTATTTATCTTATCTTCTGTTGCGGAAACAGAAGTAACCTGCTGTTGTAGTTGATCTTTTACTTCCGGTTCATCTTTTACCTCTGATTTATTTATTATCTCAACGGCATTCAGTAGCTCAATCTCTTCATTTATGTTTTCTTTTTCCTTTATGTTTGCCTCTTCCTTCACTACCGTTGCCTCATTAACTTCTAAGAGAGTTTCTTCCTTAAATATAATCTCTTCCACTGCAACGGGATCAATATCTTCGTGGATTATTTCTTCCTCCTTCTCATTTTCCACTTTTGCCGGCGTTTTCTCCTCCAGACTGCCGGCCAGCTCTTTTAAAAGGGCTAATTGATCTTCCAGAGGTATCTTACCGTACATATCCAATAAACCGTCAATAATGGCCTTTTCCAGATAATCTATTCCGGTAAGGTCCACATGGTCTAATTCCATTAACACGGAAGGCACATCCGACAGATAGAGTTTGTTGTATTTGAAATTCAAGACAAAATCCCACAGTCCCGGAATTTCATACTCTAAAGGATCTTTCTGTTGAGCCAGGTATTTAATAATGGAAGCAACTACCTGTAAACTTTCCTCTTTCTGTTTTAAGGAATAAAAGAAGCGAACTTTTCCTTTCTTTTCTGGACAAGCGTGATTCGAAAAACTTAGAAATATTTGTACCTTGAGCATTTTCATCAGTTTACTGTGAAAAGAGTTATAGGAGCTGAACAAGACCAGAGCTCCCTGGGCTTTTAACCCATCGGCAAATCTTTTTACCACCTGGTTGAGATCCTGATTGATATCGTTCAGGGGGCAAATAACCAAGTGGATACCTTTAAGGGGGGGAAATAAAATATAGTCCCCCACCTCGTTACAGCGGTAAGAAATATTATGTATGGCACAAAAAGCCTGAAAAAAGGCCTCTTGCTTTTTTGGATAGGATGCTAAAAGCTGGTCGGCCACGTAGACATTAAACATGTGATTCTCCCTCCTTCACAATTTTACTACTATCACTATATGCTCTTTATGGAAATATGTCATAAAAAAAACCTGGCCTCCTCGCCAGGTTTTCTGTTTCTTTCAACTATTGCATAATAAAAAGCTGCGTTACCACAACGCCATATTTATCGGGTACTACACCGAGACCAACATGGGTAAAGTTGGGATTCAAAATGTTGGCTCGATGCCCGGAACTGGCCATCAAAAGGCTAAAAGCATGTTGAGCATTACGGGCTTTCGCTAAGTTCTCCCCCACGGAGCGAAACCTGATGCCGGCATCATAAACCATCTTGGCAAATGAACCATAAGTGGGAGAGGTATGGGAAAAGTAGTTCTTTTTAATAATATCTATACTCTTAAGACGGGCCAATTCATTGAGTTTAGCCATAGGCGCCAAGGGTTTCAGCCCATTTTTACTTCTTTCTTCGTTTATCAACTTCAACATTAACTGTTCTTCCGCGTTCATACTCCCTTGTTCTACAGGGGAAGGTGCTGCCGGTGAAGAAGGCGTAGAGGCAGGTGTTGTGACCGTTGGAGTGCCCGGTGTAGCAGAAGTAGTGCTGCCTGTACTCGGTGTAGTAGGACTAGTCGGCGTACTTGGGGCAGGCTGGGCGGTAGTTGTACCTTGTAAGTCACGTAATCTGGCGGCCCCCCAGGAAGCATAGGCTTCTTGTACGAATAACTGGGAAGTCAGTAAAGCGGAAATCCCTAAGACGGCTAGAGTTTTGACAAGTTTTTTGTTCATATTTTTTCCTCCTAAGCGGTGATAACTCTAATATACTTTGCACTTGCAACCTAAAACAACACCTTAAATGCAGGTTGTTAGTTGATTTAATCCAACCAAAACCCGGTACAAGTCTTTATACTCCCAGTTTTGTGTAATTTTACGCACCTGTTGTTTTTTGGTAAAAAGCTTTTCCTTATGAACAACTAAAGGCCCTAAAGAATAGTATACAAAGAAAAAAGGTAAAGGAGGGGTTAGATGAAATTACCCCAGACACGTTTATGGATAGATGCCCGGGGTGAAAATATCGACTTAAGCCAGCATGCTGAAGTCCTTTATATCATTAATAATTTGGCAGAGCAGGAGAAGAAACAATTGTTAGTGGAGGCAGTCTATCCTCTAGTCAAAGAAATTGCTATCCTGGAAAAACCCCAAAATGCTGTCAGGATTAGTTTCAACCCAACCCTGATCAGCCCAAGCTTTATTGATTATCTTCTTCAGCAAAAGGGCCTCACTTTTGTCAGAGAGGGCGGGTGAAAATGATCAAGAACAGGCTGGTGCCTGTAAGAAAGGAGCAAATGAAAGTATGAGCTGGTATAAGGAAACCGTTGACAATCTCATGGAGAAAAGGTTATTTGATCCTGAAGCCTCCAAAATGCCCAGCGCTAAACTATATGCCCAGATGAGAAGAGAGTTCCCTGTCACCATTACTGTTACCGATATGCACAATGAGCAGGATAAAGATAAACTCACTTCTGCCCTGCTCGCCTTAGAAGGGGTAACTAGTGCAAAACCTATCCTCCACCAGAAAAAGTTAGTGGTCGCTTTTAATCCGGGCCAAGTTAGCTTACAAACCATCACCTATACCATTGCCCAGTTAGGTTATCACTACATTCAACGGAGTTGAAGGAGTTGCAACTAAGACCTGGAAGGTCTGACATTTTGCGACTTACGATAACACTTCATCTTTCCCCTGGCCATATTATCACTACTGGCTATACTTCTCCCTTTGATCATCATTTCTAAGGTTTCCACCGTCATCACTGCGGGAAAGTCTAAGGTGGTTCCGTGGATTTTTTTTAGGGCAAGCAAACCCGGTAAGTTTCCCGGACCCGTAAGAGACATGAATTCTGCAGGATAAAAGATATCGCTTTCTATTAGATTTAACAGGTCAAAAGTTTTTGCATCCACATTTGCCAGATAAATTCGTCCCCGGTAATTCCAACAGATATTTAGAACACCTTTTCTGCTAAAGAAAATACAAGGGGCCCCCTCACAACCTTTGACTCTTCCCAAAACATGCCGACGGGAATTTTCTGGTTCTGCCAAAGGAACAGTATAAATCACAAAAATGCATCCCTCCAAAGTCCCTTCCCCTGCTAAGAGCAATAAAGCATCGGTATGGGGATAACAGTTTAAAAGCCTCCCCCCCCCGAGATTTAATTTCCGGGGATTCTTCCATTGACCATCATAATGAACTATTCCGAGGCCATTTTCTAGGGGGGCTTCAAGTTTATAAATAAGTGTCAGGCCGTCTTTCGGCCAATTAAAAAAAGATCGAATCTTGGCTCCTCTGGGAATGAGGGGTATCTCTTCCTGATACCAAATATTTTCCTTTAAATAAAGGTGAGTAAAATCTCTCGGCGTCCCTTCCTGATGATTTACCAGGAGGTGAAGTTCCCTGTTATCTCTAAAAGCCAGAAAGAAATGACCTGGACAAGAGAGCAGGGGCTTTGCCCCTACGGACCAAGAACTCCCGTTCCAATAGTAATACTCAGTTTCACCTTTCTTTTCCAGGAGTAAATGGGGATTACCCGCCCTGTCAAGCGCCACTTCCGAGAGGGATACATTCTCTACAGGTTTGGTAGCGAGCAAGAGACTTAAGGATAAACCCTGGGGCCTTCCAGATAAATACCAGATATCTTGGTCACCTGATACGATTAGTTTTTCCAACCCTCATCCCCACCCTTTACTTACTCCAATTCCCCAACCATGCTATTTATTTAATACTATACATTACCCTTTCTTCCTATGACTGCTTAGCGAAAACCTACTTTTTAACTTTTTACCCCTAATGACTGTAACAACTTTAAAGACTCACTAATACAATACATTAGACATAAACCTTATGTTTATGAAAGGAGGAAATATTAGATGCTTGATAAGACCGCAAAAATTGCACAGGAAGTAACCCCGGGCGTATGCCCACCTGAAGGCTGCCCACCCCCAACGAGGATTGAATGTATTGTCGTAGACAAAGTATACGACAGCTGCTTCCAAATCCACGATCTTTCCCGGGATACCACTATATCCAGATTAACCGAGTTTACCACAGGACCTTTTGCTGTAGGTACTATCACCCCCTGTCAACTCACTCCGGGTAGTAGTATTACCTGTACAGAGGTTTCCCGGGTCTCCGCTGGCGGTGGATTCTTCACCATCACCATCTTGGTTTCCGTCCCCATCACCCTTACGAACCCCAATAATCCTACCGAAACCGTTGACAGGGTGTTTAATTTCACCAAAACAGTCACCCTGTGCTGCCCCGAAGGTGTTTCTCCCGATTGCAGTGAAAGCACCCTGCTCTTCTGCAGCTGTATTGTCAGTGCTGTCAACCTCGAATCCATCACCGTTACCTGCACCCTCCAGGTCTGCCTGGTTATCAAGTGCATCCTCACTGTCCAGCTGCTGGTTCCCAGCTACGGTTTCTGCGTACCGGCTCCCTGTGTTACTATCCCCGGTGTTTGCCCACCTACGCCGCCGGCTCAGTGCTTCTAACCTTCTCTTCCTTCAAAATCCTGTGCAAAAAAAGCCCACTAAAAAGTACACTGCTCAATACGGCAGTGTAGTCAGACTATCTACAAAGCCCACAAAGTGTGGGCTTTTTTTAATATATCAGGAATTATAAATTATTGATTAGGGGGTGTTAAGGGACGGAGTCCCTTTAGTCTGGTCTGGTCACTGATGGCGGATGTAGGAAGTCGGATAGCGGTGAGTCACAGCATGGCAGGAATTAAAATCTCCCTTTTCTGTAGGACGGATAGAGTGATACACAGATGCATTTCACACCGCATAATATGCCTCTTACCCTGATACATATATAAGGCATCATTACCGGGAGACCCGATAAACAGTATACTATTAGCATTCAAGAGGCTGCTGCCGGCAACAGACCAGCCAAACTGGTTCCAGCTTTCTTGACCCTCCAGTACCTGTAGTATTTGCCCGGTGCGACTAGAGATCAGATAAACCTTACCCGCAAAACGTTTATTATGAGGGGAGGCACTGGGAGCACCCAGGGCCAAGTCAGGTTGACCATCGTTGTCCAAGTCTCCCACGGGAGTTACTGCTATTCCCACCTCTTCCCCGCTTACAGGGCCCGCAAAATGCAGGAGTTGGCTCCCATCCAGGCTAGAAAAGATATAGGCTGAACCGGCTTCACTTCTTCCCCCGGGTGAGCTTCCAGGAGCGCCGGCTAAAATCTCAGGAATGCCATCACCATTTATGTCAGGAAGGGCCTTTAGAGAAAAACCTAAACCTGCGTTAAATTCCGTACCTTCTATTTTATAGATTAAGGAACCGGCAGCACCGGAATAGACATAGATCTCACCTGCCTGGTATAAACCCGACGGGGAAGCCAAAGGGGCACCTATGGCCAAGTCAGGTATCCCGTCACCATCAACATCCCCTATGGTTGTTAAGGCATACCCGAAAGCATCACCTGGATTTTGGCCGTCTAGTCGATATAATAAGCTGCCGGAAGCTCCAGAATAGACAAAGACGCTTCCGGCATTAATTTTCCCTTCGGGAGAAGCCTGGGGAGCGGCTACCAAAAAATCCGGAACACCGTCTCCGTCTAAATCACCAGCCCAGCTAACAGCCCAGCCAAACTGGGCCTCCTCTTCCGTATGATTTATCGTTAAGAGAGTAGTCCCGTCTTTACCGGAAAGAACGCGGACATAACCTGCCCGCGCTGCGCTTCCGATCTTGGCTGAAGGAGCACCTACCAGGATATCATCCCATCCATCACCGTTTAAATCATAACCGGTATCTAGGGCAAACCCGAAGTCATCATCCTGTGCTGTTCCGGAAACTTCGTAGAGCTTGACGCCATCCGGAATAGAAAACACCGTTATTTTACCTGCATCATGGCAAGCCCCAACCCTGGCCGAGGGGGAACCAACACACACGAAGGGGTGAGCATCCCCTAAGGCCATGGCAAAAGCAAACTGCTCGCCCGGCTGTTGACCGAAAAACCAGGCATTTCTGCTTTCACCCTCCAATATACAGCTGGAGTAGGTTAAATAAACTTGCGCCTCAAACCTGGGAGTAACAGCCTGACCCAGGGCCAGAGAACATGATACAGGGATAAACAATTCTTTTGTAAGCTCTATTGTTTTCGTAGCACAGTGAATCGTAAAAAGAAAAGACTTAAAGATACCTAATGAAACATTATACATACCCCTATGGACTGTAGGCTCCTTACCTAATAAAAGAATTCTTTCAGTTCCCTCCAGGGGTGTACAATGGACGGCAGCGCAATCTTCCGTGAGAAAAAAAGGAACGTCAAAAGTATACTCCTTAAAAATATCCCTGTAACGGCTGTCAAGAACTAAATCCGCGGAAATACAGACAATTTCCTGGCGGGGAACAGTGTTGTGGACGTATTTTATAAGATCTTTTTCTAGTTTTCCTTGCTTATCCATACTGTCCCCCTGCCAGGTTCATAAGTTTCGTACTATTAATTTATGACTTGGTGGGAAATCAGGTGCTTGGACGAAACATTAGTTGGACTGGCCTTGGAAAAAGATATTGAGAGTTACGGCACTGGCTGCGTTTACGGCGCTGTAGTATATACGGGCATATTTCAAAAACACGTTAGCAACAAAAGTTGACAGCCCATTCTGGTTAATGGTGACTGGTCCCACTTCGTCCTGCCAGGTGGTCCCATTAGGACTGATCTGTAGTTTGACCAGGGCCTGGGCATTGGCTGCTGTAGAGGCATTGACCACACCGAAAGTCCAGGTCTTCAGGCCTAAAACGGTATAGGTTTCGTCAGGAGTCCCTGCCGTATCAATGATGTTAGCCCTGGTTGCTGAGACATCGGTAGTCCCCGTGGCCACGGCCAAACCTGTGGTAGTGATGAGAATACCGTTGGCCGGTGGTGTGATAGCCAGGCCGGAAGCCGGCGCCGTCACTGTAAGCCCGTTAGCCGGAGCAGTAATGGCCAGACCTGTACTGGTAATGGCTAAACCGTTGGCCGGTGGTGTGATAGCCAGGCCGGAAGCCGGCGCCGTCACTGTAAGCCCGTTAGCCGGAGCAGTAATGGCCAGGCCCGTACTGGTAATGGAGAGACCGTTGGTCGGTGGGGTGATGGATAATCCTCCGCTAGGCGGGGTTATGGAAAGGCCTTCGGCCGGGGCCGTTACGGTCAGCCCGTTAGCCGGAGCCGTGATGGCCAGGCCCGTACTGGTAATGGAAAGACCGTTGGCCGGTGGGGTGATGGATAATCCTCCGCTAGGCGGGGTTATGGAAAGGCCGGAAGCCGGTGCCGTCACTGTAAGCCCGTTGGCCGGAGCAGTGATGGCCAGGCCCGTACTGGTAATAGAGAGACCGTTGGCCGGTGGGGTAATAGCCAGACCCGTTGAGGTGATTGCCAAATTACCTGAGGAATCTGTATTGAAGGCAACGTCATTACCGCCGTATATTTTCACCCGTGCCTGGTCTGGATCGTCTTGGAATACTTTAAAGTTAGGCATAAGTTTCACTCCTTTCCCTATGAACTAATTTGGTTTAGGGCTCATAATATAATATGAAATAAGATAGATATTGGTACATACCTTCGTTGTAAAAATTACACTAGCAGCCTTTGCTACATTTAGATAAAACTTAACCATGAGGAGTTTGGCAGAATATTATGAAGACAAGAATTAGTTTGTGCATTATTGCCAAAAATGAGACGGAGAATTTGCGCCGGTGTCTTACAAGTGCGGCCGGAGCCGTTGATGAAATCATTGTGGTGGATACGGGGTCCACTGACAATACCTGTGAAATAGCCCGCGAATTCGGTGCTAAAGTTTACACCTTCCTTTGGAATGGCAGCTTTGCCGATGCCCGTAATGTTTCCCTGGATCAGGCCACTGGGGACTGGATCCTCTATCTGGACTGCGATGAGGAATTAGCGGCAGGCTGCGCAGAAATCCTAAGAAGGTTAACCTCTATCGACGATGTGGAAGGTTATCTCGTTAAGATTATTAATTATCTGGGAAACGAGGGCTGGGTGGAAACCTGCCCAGATTTGGTTTTTCGCCTCTTTAGAAACCGCCCGGAATACAGGTTCCGTGGAGCTATTCATGAACAAATCGCCGACGTTATCCTGGAGAAAAACGCCAAGGCCAGCTACCGCCTGGCCGAAGACCTGGTTATCCTGCATTACGGTTATTTAGACAAACAAATCAAGGAAAAAGATAAAAAAAATAGGAATCTCAACTTAATCGAGAAAGAACTTCAGGAAAGACCCCAGGACTTTTTATTACGGTATCACTATGGTGTGGAACTGTTTCGTGCCGAACGCTATACGGAAGCTGCCTTCCAGCTAACCCAGGCTGCCAATAACCTTGATCCTAATACCGTATATTTTCCCAAATTGATACGCTATATCGTGTTAGCCCATCAGTCAGCCTTGGAACCTGAAAAAGCCCTTCATGCGGCGCTCCTGGGTCTTAAGCTATTCCCCAATTATGCCGATTTGTACTATTACGCGGGTCTTCTCTACCTGGATCTAAAAAAATATAAGTTAGCCCAGGAATATTTACTCAAAGCGGCCTCCATGCCGGAACAGCCTGCCCAGTACGCCTCCTTCGGAGGTGTCAGGGGATTTCGGGCTTACTATCACCTGGCTAAAATAGCCGAAACCTTTCTTGATTATGAGGAGAGTCTTAAATTTTACATTACCAGCTTACGTGATAATCCCTACTTTAGGCCGGCCCTGGAAAGGATAGTGCAAATTCTAAATCCACGCCTTAATCCGGAATATTCTAAAGTATCCCTGGAAAAAGTATTTGACTTTTCCAATGCCAGGGCCATTCTGGTAATGGGCGAAATATACTTCCACCAGGGGGCTTACGGCCTGGCCCTCGATTATTTATTAAGAGCGGAGAGGACGGAGCCCCTCTCACCTGAAACCCTTTTATGGAAAGCCATCTGTCTGGCCCAAGAACGCCGCTATCTGGAATCACTGAGAATTCTGGATACTTATACTCCCGAGAGTCACTTATATCCCCTGGCCAAATTCAACAAACTGATTTGTTTCTGGCTCCAGAACAGTAAGCGCAAAGTTCTGTCCCTGGCAGCTGAACTTTCTGCTCTGGGATTAGCAGAAGATACACAAAAAGTTGTAAACCTTTTCACCAATACAAATCTTTCAGCAATAACTTTGGGATCAGATGGTATGGCCCTCTTACTGGACATTGTAAAAAGACTCCTGGCCCTCAAGGAAACAGAGAAAGCTCAACACTTTTTAAAATGTTTGAACCCCAGTATTCGAACACTGCACAGCAAGAGCATAGCCCAGCTCTTTTATGACTATGGCTATGAAGAAGAGGCGGCTCTCTATCTAAAAGAATATTTAACAATAAGACAGGATGGAGAGGCTCATTTTCTCCTGGCAGAGATCTATCACGAAAGGGGAAAATTCCTTGAGGCCGAGGAGCATTACCGCTATGCCCAGGAGATTGACCCCGACCAACCCCGCTATTATCTTAGATTAATTCAGTTATACGAGAAAAAGCGGAGAATGATTTTAGAGGAGGCCCTTCTAAAATATCCCGAGGTCGATGTTTTTCAAAAATTATTGAAGGAGGCCCCGGTTACCTGATGAATAACACAATTACCCTGACTATGATCGTCAGGAATGAAGCAGCCAATATTGAAAACTGTCTTAACAGCGTCTATAAGCAGGTGGACGAAATCGTTATTGTCGATACAGGTTCCACCGATAATACAGTGGAGATTGCCCGGAGTTTTACAGATAAAATTTATTTCTATCCCTGGCAGGGAGATTTCAGCGCCGCCCGCAATTTTGCCCTGGATAAAGCTAAGGGAGAGTGGATCATTTACCTTGATGCCGATGAAGAATTGCTTTGTGCAAGTGATGAGCTGAAGTCATTGGTCAGCAGGGACAAAGCAACTGAAGCCTACCTCCTGCCGCTTAACAATCCTACGACTGACTTCACCGGTGTGTATAACCGTTTTTTTGTACTGCGCCTTTTTAAAAACAATGGTTCCTATCGTTTTAAAGGAAAGATTCATGAACAGGTTATCGTTCCCCCCAAAAATGCGGTAGGGATCGCTGAAAGTCCTGTCATCAACCATAAGCTCCTGCCAGCAAAAGAACGTAACCGTAAACGGGGAAGAAACCTGGCTCTCTTAAAACAAGCCTTGGCTGAAGATCCGCACAACAATTTTTTACAGTATTATCTTGGTGTGGAGTGGCTGATGCTGGGCAAACCGGCCCAGGCCCTCTCCTATTTCAAGAGTGCCTATAACAACCTTACCGATGAATACCTGCTCTTTCGCGGACCTGCCCTGCGGTATTTGCTTGTGTGTTTGCAAAGCCTGGGCAGGCTGGATGAGGCCATTTGCCTGTGTCTGGAGGCAGACTTAAAATACCCTGAATATACCGACATTTATTATTTAGCCGGCCATCTCTTTGAGGAAAAAGAAGAGTATGAGCTTGCCATAAAATGGTTCACCCAGGCCGTAAAGTGTGGAACGCCGCCCCCTCTCTTCAGTCACCTGGCAGGAACGGAAAGTTTTCTGGCTTATTATCACCTGGGTTTCTGCCTGGAAAAGCTGGGGGAAACAGAAAAAGCAGTGGATTATTACGTCATGGCCCTGAAAGCTAATGAGAAATATATCTATCCCATTTATAACCTTTTTGTGCTCTTATTAACCAAATACGGTGCCCACCGTACCCTGGCGTATTTTCAAGAACATAAATACCTTAATAATGTGGAACTGGCTTTAGCCGTGGCTCATTTGTTTTTTCAAGCGGGTTTCAGGGCCCTGGCCATAGAGTGCCTGGAATCCTGTAACATAAGGGGCAATAAAGATGAAGAAGTAAAGTTTTACCTTGGTAAATACAGTATTTTTTCAGGAAGGCTCCTCTCAGGCTTGCAAAACTTAAGTGAAATTTCCCCAACGAGTCCTTTTTATACCCAGGCGCAACTGCAGCGTACCATTGCTTTCCTCCTGGGAGGAAGTTTTCCGGAAGCTAGAATTCTGGCCCTTGAATTATGGAAAAATCATCAGACCAGATGCCATGGCTATGTCCTTTTAAACCTCATACGTTTCCTGGAACGGGATGAAATGATCACCCCCCCTCAGAAAATAAGGGGGATGGATGTGCTGAAACCTGTTCTGGAACTTCTCAACGAAAGCAGTTGCTGCTTACCGGATCCCCGGCTGCGGCAGTGTCTTCACTACTGGAAACTGCGCCAAGGCCTGGAAATATTCCTAAAAAATATTTCCCCCGAGGGCTATTTGCGTTTGGTGGAACATTACCAGGATAAATCCTCTGACCTCCACAATCTCGTAGAATACAAATTCGGATGTGGTGGTACAAAGGTATGAATAAACCAACCGTAAGCTTATGCCTGATTGTCAAAAATGAAGAATATTTTATTTTGTCTTGTCTTAACAGTGTAAAACACCTGGTGGACGAAATAATTGTGGTAGATACGGGCTCCTCTGATGAGACGATTAGACTGGCCCGGGAAGCAGGGGCCAAAATATTTACTTTCACCTGGACGGGAGATTTTTCCCAGGCCAGAAATTTTGCCCTGGAACAGGCCGCCTGTGACTGGATTTTGTTCCTGGATGCCGACGAAGAACTGGATAACATTGATGTCCAGGATTTTCAGCGATTGCTTGCTGTACCCCAGGTGGAGGGATACTTTCTTACCATCAAAAGTTACCTGGGTGCCGGTGAAGAAATAGCCTGGGACCAGGTGGTGAGATTATTCAGGAATAAACCTGCTTACCGGTTTGAAGGGGCCATCCATGAACAAGTGGCCTCCTCCATTATCAGGAGTAAAGGTTATGAGGGGCTTGCTGAAGCACCCTTGATTATCAAGCATTTCGGATATTTAGATACTCAACTTAGCGAGAAGGACAAATACAGCCGTAATACCCTGATCATTAAAAGGGAATTAGAGAATAACCCCCAAGATCCCTTTCTTTTATACTGCCTGGCCCTGGAATTCTACCTGGCTAACGACGTCTTGGAGGGTCTGGCCTGTCTGGAAAAGGCCCTGGCCTATCTTAAGGGGAACGAGGGCTATTTTGAGGACGTCCTGTTCAATACAGCCCTGGGTTATCTAAAATTGGGAAAAACAGAAACACTTATTAGGTTTGTGGAAAAGTCCTTGCAGATTTTACCCAACCAGCCTAACCTTATCTTACTGCGGGGCCTGGCCTATCTGAGTCAGGCCAAATACCAGGAAGCTATTGACGATTTTAATAGTACCCTCCACCTAGGGGGAAGCAAGGTTCTCCCCTCTTCCCGACTTCTCTCTTTTCTCGGGGATACCCATAATTTAGCAGGAAATTACAGCCAGGCAGAAACCAATTATTTAGCGGCCTTAGTTAAAGCCCCCCATCTACTCTATCCTCTCACCCAGCTTCTCGGTCTAGTCCAAAAAAAAAAATATGCGGTGGAATTTGATAAACTTTGCCAGTTTACCACAGTGGAGGGAAAAATCGAAATTTGGCAGAAACTGGTCCAGAATGGTGAAATCTCTCTATCCCTGGTAGTTTTACTTTTAACTATTTATCATCTCGTCTGCCTTAACGCCTTTAATCAGGAACTCATTTTGTTAAGTGAAGCCTGTAACGCCTTATTCCCTCAACTTAAACCCCTTTACAACAGGCCAGAGTCTTGGGAATACCTGACCGCAGCTGTAAAGGAACTGGCTTTTTATGGGAAAGTAGCGGAAAAAGAATATAAGTGCAGCTATTTTCCCTTAAGCAGTAAACTAAAAATGCTATTAGAAGATATTTTGTTTCTCCTCATTAATGAATTCTGTCCCCTGTGGTATCCCTCCCCATCGAAGCAAAATCAATACCCAGGCTTATTACAGGAGGAGTATGATCAATGAAGGTTCTCGTCGCAAGTCCCGTTAAGCAAAAAAAAGAAATTTTGGCGGAATTCCTGGAGTCCCTGGAATTAGTGGACACCACGGGATTGGCCTTAGATTTCGCTTTTATTGATGATGATAATGACCATGATTTACTGACGGAGTTTTCCCAAAATAAAAGTAATGTCAGGATCTTTCCGGGCAGAGGGGGTGATTCTTATGTTTGCGATGAGATGACACACCACTGGCAGGAAGACCTGATTTGGAAAGTGGCCGCATATAAAAATAAATTTATTGAACTAGCCCTCCAAGAGGGCTATGATTACCTTTTTCTTGTTGACTGTGATCTGTATCTCCATCCCCAAACCATCAGACATCTGGTTTCTTTAGACAAAGATATTGTATCCGAGGTTTATTGGACCAAATGGAAACCGGAAATGATTCCCCTTCCTCAAGTATGGGTCGGCGACCAGTACAGGCTCTATCACCTTTTAAGAGGAGAAACTCTGAGTGAAGAAGAAGCTAACAGAAGAACTATGGATTTTCTCCAGCTCCTCGCCCAACCGGGCACTTATAAAGTAGGCGGTCTGGGAGCCTGTACCTTAATCAGCAGGAAAGCTCTGGCCAGGGGAGTATCTTTTAGCGAAATATATAATTCAGTAGTTATGCAGTTTCAGGATAATTTTTCCAATTCCATAACCTAAGTTCCAAAGAATGTGGCCAGAATTTATCAATAAGCCTTGAAAAACGCTGGGTTGCCGTGTCAAAATAGACTTGGATCAACTGCTCGCAACAGCGGATCCGACAACCGGCGTTGAAGAAGTACCTTATCACTTCGCAGAGGGAGGGGGCTTGTTCGGCGCCTTCTTTATTGCACTCCCAAGAGGCATAACAAAGAAGGGTCTTCGCTGTAAACAAGAGCTCCACATGTGCGAAATGAGCTGTTTCAGACTGAGCATAGCAAGATGTTAAACCAAGATTCTGTTTAGCGGTGCGGTAAAAAACTTCTATTCTCCATCGTTTAGCATAGGCAGTTGCAGCTTCTTCCGGCGTATCTACGCGATTGCTTATCAGGAGATACGCATCCTTGAAGGTTGCCGGGCATTCTTCCTCCGGAAGAACTATGCTGCCCTCGACAGCCTGCTTCTCATAAGTGGCTGCAATGGCAGCTATGGGTAAAAAACGTTGTCTAGTAATGGGTTTTCCCTTGCGTGTTAAGGTCTCATAGGGCATTTTGATGTAAATGTCCGGAATACTGAGAACCGATTCTTTGCCAAGGACCCGAAGCTGGGAATAAACTTCTCGCAGCAGTTGCTTCGGATTAAGTTTAATGTAGCGTTCCTTTCCTAGTACCGGGTCGTAGATTTTCCTGAATAGCGCCGTGTTACGTTTGGCTTTGGTAACCCAGTCAAAATTTTGACCCATCAGCCAGTTCAGGAACTTTTTACACAAAAACCAGCGATCCATGGCTACCCAGAGTCTGGCCTTGTTCAACTGACGCACCTCTGCGAGCATCTGTTTAGCAAGATCAAGCTTGGTTTGTTTTTCATTCTCCTGGCCATTTTTAACCCAGAAGCGCCACAGCATAGGATATTCGAGCCCATTCTTTAAGACAGCCAGGGTCGACACAAGATTAATGCACCATACATGGCACTTATCCGAACTGTCAAAGAGCCAACAGAGAAAGGGGATTTTTTTACCGTGAGGATGCTCAATTTTAGTATCGTCTAAGGCAATGATATCGCCGTCGGTCAGCCTGCTATCCGTGTTTTCTTGTAACCTGGCAAATCTGCCCAAAGAGAACCGGAGCCACTGAAAGGGCTTGGAGAGAAACCGGCTGAAGGCACTTTGAGAGATGATTTGCCCGGAAAGCAGTTGTTGTAAAAATGGAGCTTCCGTTGAAAACTTAGCATTTTGATTTGCAGAACTTGAATGATTAGCAAGGCCGCAGATGTAGGCAAAAGCCAGGAGCCACGCTGGAATTCCGGAGTGTTTGCGTATTCCGGACTGGGAAAACAGCAGAGACAGGTCAAACAAATCCCAAATTGTCTTGAGTACCGGGATTCCGGCACCTTGACCGTGATCCTTTTTTTCGAAAGTTGGTTTACACAGTTTCTTCATCAACATCACCCATATCGCTAGAGTGATGGTAAAAAATACCATCCAAAGCGATTATGGGGGCTTTTCGAAAAAGTCAAGACCTTTTTTGTCGAAAATTAGGATCTTTTTTAAAATATTTTTTGAGTTATTATTTTCTATTTATTTCCACCAACTGCATAACTCCTGTATAATTTAAGCCTCACGGGCGAAGATCGCCACTTCTGTATTCGGGCCGCCGCTCTGGGCTTAGAGCTCTATGCCGACACCCATTACCCGCCTTTTCACATTTACCGGCTTTCTGAACTGGAGCAACTCAAAGAGTACAAAAATCAAATAAAGCTAACGTCTCATAAAGTAAGAGCTAACGGCAGCCTGAGGGTAAAAACTCCCATATTGCAAAGAAAAACCGAAAAAAGGAATCACATTACCCTGGCCATGCTGATGAGAAATGAAGCCGACA